>CAYSUW010000001.1:0-256402 GCA_964434385.1 uncultured Dehalococcoidales bacterium
AGTAACAGCTTTAATCCAGTATTCAAGATTCTCCCACAGTATTTCTTCAGTAAGGATGTTTGAGTCTCCTATAGATCTTATATTCTTTTTTCCTCCAAAAAATAAGTTTTTACTAGATAAATCAAACGCTGTAGCACTAGTATTTCCTCTAATTTTAGTAGGTTCACTCCTTACCCATCCTAAAGGCATCCAATTATAACCATATGCAGGAATCCCTGCTCTTGCCATATCCCTAATTTGAGAAATCAAGTCATCAATTAATTCGTCTCTTTTAGGCCCTCCTATTACAACATCCCAATATTTTGGATTCCCAACAAACCCACCTTCAAAAGATACTAAATTAAGACCATGAGACTTTAATTTATTAATAAGTTCCTTATATTCTTGATATGTTCTTCCTCTTCCTAGCCAATCAGTTTGCCCAGGGCCCCCATAGTGAATTATATTTTCAACCCCTAGTTGATTAGATGTTTTCAAGAATTCTTCTGTAATATTCCCTACTGCCCATGCACTTTTCATTACAATGCTCCATTATAAAATTTTTCAAAATGATTATTATCTAGATTTCTGTGATTGCTGGCACTAAACCTGAAACGCTAGCGAAAGTATATCCAGCCCAAATGCCTAAAATAACTAAAACAATAAATAAAGTTATAAAAATTTTAGTCTTGTCATTCATTTTTAAAATGATTAATACTTTGATTTGATGAAGACATTATGGTAATTTATCAGCAGTTTCTTGTAAGAACGCCAAAGTACCTTCAGAATCCTCAGTAGCTAAAGGTTCACTCAAAATTACCAAATTCCCTATAATAATAAATTCTGTATACATTGGAGCTCTTCTTACACACTCCATCCAACTAGGTTTTAGCGGAAATAAATTCATTTGATCTTCAAATAATTTTGCTTTATTGATGATGAATATATTAGAAAATTGAGAATTAGAATTTAATTTTATATTTAACTTATAAACATCAGATGAATTAGGTTTGTTTGCTTTATGACCTCTACATTCTGTTTTTTCAACTTTGGGTCCATGAGCAATATTTTTTTCTACTACTTCTATTTCTTCTGTCTGTTCTTCTCCTGCAGTTTTCCCTAAAGTATTTGCCAATTCAATTGTTGGGTATCTAAAAACTGCAACTTCTCTTCCTTTAAGAAATCCCCATTTTGCATGAGTGGCTTCTGGGAATTCTGTTTGAAAATCTTTCTTGATTTTTATTCCTATAACAGCAAGATCTTCCATTGAATATATCTTATTCATGTCTTTAAATTCAGCCTGAGAACAACCAATAAAAACTAACAAACTAACAAAATTAATTAAAAATAAAAATTTTCTCATATAAATTATTGATATAGGATTTTAATATTATTTAATAATACCTAATTAGAATATCAATTTGGAGTTTAATTTAAAATATTAAAATGTGGTTTTTATTAAATACATTTATGAAGCTTACTATTCCTTGGATAATTGTAGTAATTATTTTCATGATTATAGAAAAATCATTCCTAAGTATTCCAGGATTTTCTACAATTGTTATATTATTAGTATGGTCCTACTGGTTTATTAGAGGCAGAAAAAAATAAATTAAGGAGTAGTTATGTCAAAATTTTTTATATTAGGCACTTATTCACCAGAAAGTTATGAAGGGTTTATAAAGAACCCTGAACAAGATAGAAAAGCACTCGCTCAAGCACTAGCTAAAGCAATGGGAGCTGAGATAACTGGAATGGATTTCTTAAGAGGATCATATGATTTCATAGCATCTATTGAAGCAGATTCTTTTGAAGATCTAGCTGCAGTAAAGCTTACTTTTGAAGCTACAAAAGCAGGAAAAATGACAATTTTAGAGTCTGTAGATATTAATGAGATTGCTAAGAAAGCTGTCACAGCTATGGATAATTATGTACCGCCTGCTTCTAATTAGGACTTTAGGATTTTGAAAAATTAAATAGGAGTAGGTTGATATCCTAATTGGCCTGAAATAAAAAAATATAAAAAAGTGCTAATTAAAATCAACCAAAAAATAATTTCAACAATACGTTTTTTAGAGATTTTATTAATAAATTCTTTGATTTTCACTTAAATCACAATTAATCATTTAAAATTACCAAACTTATTATTTGCCAAACAGCAATAATTAAGACAACTGTAAAAAATATTCTCCAAGCACGCATTCCAAAGCCCAATGGTCTAGAATTCCAGAATCCAGTATGTTTTTCAGTAGGTCGAGTTTTTAAATTTTCTATATATTTTTTCCTTTTTTCTGAAACATCATCTTTTTTAAAATTTTCTGGCATAAAACCTCCTAATTGAAAAAAAACAAAGATTATTCAAAAATAGATAATATTAATGAAAGATTATCATTAATTTGATTTAAATTAGTAGTCTCCAAAAAATCTATAAAAAAATAGATAATATTTCTATGAATAAAATTCAATCCTTAAATAAACATTTTACTTACCACAAAAAATATTTATTAATCATTCTAAATTTATCTTTACTAATATTTGTGACATTAGAGGTAATGATATTTATTGAAGTTTCCGAAGGATACTCAAAATACAACTTAAATGAGCAAGCAGTAGGGGCTAGTGGGGGAAGTTGGGCTGATGGTGATGCTGGCACATATGATTAATTAAAATCACCAACTTTTCTTTTAAATTCAAATTCAATTGCGATCTTTAAATTCTTAACTATAATACTTTTACATCAATGTGACCTAGGGGGGGGGGTAGCAGATCAGTATCCTTTCTTATTCGCTATTTTCCCCCTAAGTCAATTTGCGCAAAATTAATCTAAATATAATAAAACCAATAAAGTTTTATATATATGAAACCATTAAATTAGCTAGACCTAAGTATAATACTATTCCTGCTATATCTGTCATTGTAGTTACTACAACTGCAGACGAAGATGCTGGGTCCATTTTAAAATATTTCATTAATATAGGAACTAATACTCCACCGATTGCAGCAACAAATAAGTTTAACAACATAGCAATTGCCACAAGAAGAGCTAAAAATAACTCGGATTTCCATAATAAAACTACACCAAAAAGCAAAATTGTTACACAAAATCCCTGAATAAGAGCCAATATTCCTTCTCTAATTAAAATTTTTCTAGTATCTCTAGTAGTAATGTCACCTAAAGCAAGAGATCTTACAACCAAAGTTAATGTTTGTGTTCCTGCAATTCCTGCTTGCCCCATTACCACAGGAAGAAAAATTGCTAAAACAGAAAATCTGGTTAATGAAGAAGAAAATAAACTCAAAACAAAACCAGCCAACAAAACAGTTCCCAAATTAATGGCTAACCAAGGCAATCGTCTTTTAAATGAACTTTTTAGTGGACCAATTACTCTGTCTTGAATGCTCATTCCAACCATTTTAAACATGTCTTCAGTGGCTTCATCTTCTGCTACTTGAACCAACTCTTCTATAGAAATTACTCCTTGTAATATTCCTGATTTATTTACCACAGGAATTGCCCTAAGCCCATGAGTTTCCATTAATCTAGCACAGTGTTCTCTATCAGTTCCAAGCTCTACTGAGACTACATTAATTGACATCACATCTCTTACATGTTTCCGAGGATCAGAAAAAACCAAATCAGGCAAATCAATTGACCCTAATAATAATCCTCCTTTATCTACGACGAAAAGATTTTGTAAATCCGCAGATTTCAAACCAGATTTCCTAAGCACAGATAAAGCATGAGAAATTGGCCATTCGCTTCTCATTCCAACAACTTCTGCTTTCATTAATCCTTCTGCCCCTGGAGACAATCTGTATAAATTTCCAACAGCAGTTCTGTCTCTTATTTTTGCAATTATTTGACTTGCATGTGCCCAATCTATTCCTCTAAGAATTTCTGCAGCTAATTCTGGAGAAGCATCATTTAAAACTGATGCCATTTGATCAATATTAATTAAAGCTGGAGAGTCTCTTCTTAATTGGATATGAGAAATGATTTCTTTTAACTCTTTGTTAGATAAGCCATCTAGAAGTTCTTGGTTAATCAAGTTTTCTTCTTTTTTGGGAACAAAAGGAGTGTTTTTATCTAAATTTTTCTCTTCAAAGCTAAGCTGAAAGCTTACTTTTCTTGTTACATCTAAAGAAGGTTCATCAACAAAATTGTTATCTTTACTATTATTAAGAGTTTCCTGAGAATTAAATTCTAAAACACTTGAATCATCTAACAGTTTTTCTTTAATAATTTGATTAGATAAATTCATAGTTAGTAAATCCAGTTGGCAATAATGAAAAATATTTTATATTTTCAAGAATTCTATTTTGCCATATCGACTGATGAAAATTCTCAATCTTTTAATACTGATTATTGTATTTTTCTTTTTTAAGAATAAAAATTATAGTAAAGATATGCTAAATTAGAAAAACAGGATTATGATTTCTACTACCATTTCTAAAAACAAAGAATTCCTCGAAAAGTTTGAGAATATTTCAGATCCTTATGAGTCATTGAGTAAGATTTCTTCAATAAATTATGAAAAATTAGTTCAGCATCAACCTCTTAGCCCATCAGATATTTCATCATTAATAATTCCATCTCCAGAAAAACTACCTTATGTATGTAAAGTTGCAAGTATGTACCGTGATTCAGGAAAAGGTAAAAAAATAACTTTCTCTCCTAAAGTTTTTATTCCTTTAACACAATTATGTAAAGATAAATGTGGATATTGTACATTCAGAAAAGAACCAGATAACCAAGAACCTTATTTAAGCATTGATTATGTTGTTAATCTTGCAAAAAAAGCATCAGAACTTGGTTGTTTAGAAGCTTTATTTACACTGGGAGAAAGACCTGAATCTGTATATCCTCAAGCTAAAAAATGGCTAAAGAAAAAAGGATTTCAATCTACACTAGATTATCTTTTCCATGCTTGCTCAAATGTTTTGGATAATTCATCATTATTTCCTCACTCAAACCCAGGAAATATGACAAAACAAGAAATGATAAAACTAAAAGAAGTAAATTTGTCTTTAGGGTTAATGCTAGAAAGCACTAGCGAAAGGCTAACTAAGTTAAATAATCCTCATTTTTTTGCTCCTAGCAAATGGCCAAAAGTACGAAAAAAAATGCTAAATATATCTGGAAGCCTCAAAATTCCTTTTACTACAGGAATTCTAATAGGAATAGGCGAAACTTTTAATGAAAGAATTGATTCCTTATTTGCAATAAAAGAAATAGATTCAAAATTTAATCATATAAATGAAATTATCATTCAAAATTTTGTTCCAAAAATTAATACTCTTATGAAGAATTATCCAAAACCAACTTTTGAAGAATTACTTTGGGCTACTGCATTAGCAAGGCTAATATTAGGCCCTAAAAAAAATATCCAAGTTCCACCTAATTTAACAAATAAAAATTTTCCATTACTCATATTATCTGGGATTAATGATTGGGGAGGAGTATCACCAATCACAATAGATTTTGTAAACCCAGAATCGCCTTGGCCAACAATTAAAACTTTAAAAAAATCTACAGAATTTTTTGGGTTTGAGTTAACTCCTAGGCTAGCTACGCATCCAGATATTTTAAAAGAAAATAAAATTAATCTAAGTAAAAGAATCCAAAAAAAATTAAAACAATCCATAAATTCAGACGGTTTTCCAAAAATCAACAAAGGGTATTATGAAAATTATCATTCCTGAAAAACCAAGAGAAAATTTAGATCAAATTCTTCTAAATACAGATCCTAAAATAGCATCTGTTTTAGATAAAAGCTTGAACAATTATGATTTAAATATTAATGAAATCAAAAAACTCTTTGAAACACAAAACCTTAATGCATTAATTGCTACTGCTGATGAATTAAGATTCAGGCAAACAGGAAACATTGTTACTTATGTAGTTACAAGAAACATCAATTTCACAAATGTATGTATAAAAAGATGTGGTTTTTGTGCATTTAGTAGAGAGTACAAAGAATCTGAAGGATATTTTATACCTATCTCTGAAATTGTAACTAGAGCAAAAGAAGCACAAAAATTAGGTGCAACCGAAATCTGTATCCAAGCTGGATTAGCTCCTAAAATGAAGGGAAATTTATATAACGAAATATGTTTAGCTGTAAAAAAAGCTTTACCTAAATTACATATCCACGCTTTCTCTCCAGAAGAAGTTTTATATGGTTCATTAAGATCAAAACAAAATATATATGATTACTTATCAGGTTTAAAAGATTCAGGAGTAGACAGCTTGCCTGGAACATCAGCAGAAATATTAGTTCAAAAAATAAGAGATAAAATTTCTCCAGGTAGAATTTCTGTTGAAAAATGGAAACAGGTGATTACAACTGCTCATAAATTAAAAATCCCTACAACATCAACAATAATGTTTGGCCATATAGAATCTTCATTAGATAGAGCTATTCATCTAAATTTAATAAAAAATATCCAAATCAAAACTAATGGATTCACAGAATTTGTACCTCTAAACTTCATTCGCAGTGAAGCCCCTATGTTTACAAAAAAAATAATAAAAATGATTCCTAGATCAAATAAAACAGATTCAATAAAAATGCATTCCATCTCTAGAATTGTGCTTGGTAAATACATACCTAATTTACAAGTCTCATGGGTAAAAGAAGGTTTTGAATTTGCTCAAACTCTTTTAAAATGCGGAGTCAATGATTTAGGGGGAACATTGATAAATGAAAGCATTTCTACATCAGCAGGATCAAAATACGGTCAACTTGCTTCTCCAAAAATTCTTAAAAAATTAGCTAGAAATTCTGGCAAAATACCTGCAGAAAGATACACAACATATAAATTAAAAAAAATCTTTAAAGATCCTGAAAAAGATACTCTTCATCCCTTAGATAATCTAACTAATTCCACTCAAAAACAACTTGGTTCTTATTTTGAAATGATCAAGTCATCCAAATTTAAATATGAGTTTAATGTCAATAAAAATGTCTCTTAACAAAAAGTTTCCAATATTAGCATTATCTGGAGGTGTAGGTGGAGTTAAATTAATACAAGGTTTTACAAAAATTTTATCTCCTGATCAATTAATTACCATAGTAAATACTGGTGATGATGAAGAGTTTTTAGGGCTTCGGATATGTCCTGATATTGACACAACAATATATACGTTATCAGGACAATCAAACAAAAAAACAGGATGGGGTTTAGAAAAAGAATCTTGGAAAATCTTGAAAAGTCTTGAAAAAATGGGCATCGATCAATGGTTTAAAATTGGAGACAAAGATCTTGTAACACATCTAATAAGAACTCATTTTTTAAAATCAGGTAAAACTCTTACTGAAACAACAAATAAAATTCGAAAATTATATGGATTAAAATTTAAAATATTACCTATGAGTGATGAATGGTTTAAAACCAAACTAATCACGAAAAACAAAAAAATGTCATTTCAAGAATATTTTGTAAAAGAAAAATCCAAACCTGTTATTAATTCAATAATTTGGGAAAACGATAATCAAAAAAATATCTCAAACCCATCTGATCAATTCAAAGAATCTTTAAAATTAGCTTCATCAATTGTTTTTTGTCCTTCTAATCCTCTTTTAAGCATTGCTCCTATAATTAAATTAAAAGGAATAAAGAAAAAAATCCAAAATTTTGAAGGTAACAAAATAATGATAAGCCCAATAAGAAGCGGTCATGCTTTTAAAGGTCCGACAATAAAAATAATGAATGAATTAAATTATGATCCTTCTCCATTGGGTCTAATAAAATTTTACAAAGGACTATGTAATATCTTCATTCTAGATCCAGAAGATTATAAGTATAAAGATGATATTATTAAAGAAGGAATAAAACCTATTTTTGAGCCTTTAGAATTAACCACTTTAGATGATAAAATAAGAATGGCAAAAAAAATAATTTCTATAATTAATTAAATTCAAATGCAATTCTCATTTTCTATCATCTTGCCAATAAAAAACTTGAATCAATCAAAAACTCGTTTAAGAAATTCATTGTCTAATAATAAGATTAAAAATTTAACTCTTAACCTAATGGATCAAACTATTAATGTTGCCCTTGAAGCAAAAGTTTCAAATGTTCTAATCATATCAAGTGACAAAACAATTGAATCAAAATTAACAAAAGATAAAGTTACTTTTGTCTATCAAGAAGATGAAGACTTAAACAAAGCAATAAAAAATGGCTTCGAAATATCTTTTTCAAAAAACCAAATTCCTATTTTTCTCCCTTGTGATTTACCTTTAATAAATAAAAATAATATTAAAAATATTAAAAATATTATGAACAAAAATTTTGATGTCTGTATTGCTCCATCAAAATCAGACTTCGGAACTAATAGTTTAGCTTGGAGTAATGAAAAAAAAGAGTTGTTCTATGGTTTTTTTGGCAAAAATAGTTATAAAAAATATACTGAATATTTTTCAAAAAACAAATTAAATTATTTTAAATTATTTGACTCTGAACTTTCTTTTGATTTAGACACTCCAAAAAACTTAAATCATTTAAAAAAAACCAATAATCAAATATATAAAAATCTATTAACTTGAAATGAAGATTAAATTTGGAATATTATTGCCAACTCGTGGAATTATTTTGAATAATTCCAAACCTGATTTTAATAAAATTCTATCTATAGCTGATATTGCAGAAACTGAAAACTTTGAATCACTTTGGGTAGGGGACAGTTTAACAGCAAAACCGAGATTAGATCCCTTGATTACTTTGTCAGCACTATCAACTTATACGAAAAAAATATTACTAGGAACTGCAGTCCTCTTACCTGGCCTTAGAGAGCCTCTTACTCTTTGTAGATCTTTAAATACTCTAGATGTGATTTCTCAAGGAAGAATTATAATTGCTGCAGGAGTTGGAGGAGCCTTTACTTCATCTCAAATAGATGAATGGAAAAATGTTAATGTTAATCCAAAAGAAAGAACTAAAAGATTGGAAGAAATTATAGAAATTTTCAAGCTTAGTTCTTCAGGAAATAAATTCTCATTTTCAGGAAATCACTTTAATTTTAAAAATGTTTGCATTAAACCCGCTTCAGTACAAAAACCACATATAAAATTATTATTAGCTTGTCATTCACACTCAGGAAATAATAATCAATATAAAAGAATGGCCAAATATGCCGATGGTTTCATTACTATTTCTGAAAAAGCACCTACTATTTCAAAACTAATTGATAATTTAGAAAATGTTTGGATACAAAATGGAAAAAATATAAATCAAATGGATCGAACAATTTATCTTACAGTGAATATTAATGAAGACAAAAAAAAGAGTAAAGAAGAAAGTGATAAATTCATAAAGTCATATTACGGACTTAATTTTTGGGAAGAAACTTGGGGGCCATTTGGAACTCCAGAAGAGGTAATTCAAGAAATAAAAACAATCATGGAAACTAAAATTTCTAGAATTATATTAAGATTTGCTTCTTTTTCGCCTGAAAAACAACTTAGATTATTTTTAGAAAAAGTATACCCTCAACTTTAATTATTCTGTTGATGATGCGCCTTTTCTATTTTCCCAACCTGGCTTAAACATTCTTAGAAAATTACTTTTATTATACGGGTGATCTTTTGCCACATTTTCATTGATTGAGATCCCTAATCCAGGTTTATCTGGTATAGACAAATAACCATTTTTAACTTTCTCGTAACCAGGAAATAGTTCGTCTATCCATCCTTCATTAAAATCGTCAAAACATTCTTGTATGTATATATTTTTTATTGCTCCACAAAGTTGTAAATTCGTCATAGTTTTTAAAGGACTTTCAGCATTATGAAAAGCAAGGTCAACATCAAAAGAAGAGCAAATTCCTGAGACTTTAACAGCTCCGCTAATTCCGCCAATTCGCATGACTTCAGGATTAACTATGTCAGTAGCATTGGATGATACAAATCTTGTAAAGTCTTTATGATCATCAAATCCCTCTCCAGCAATAATTCTTACTGGAGATTTATCTGCCACATGTATCAAAGAATCAATGTCGTCATTATCAATAGGGTCTTCAAACCAAGTAACCTCAAATTCATTTAACCAATTTGCAATTTTAATTGCTTCTACACTATTAAACCTTTTATGACCTTCTATCATTAACTCAACATTTGGACCAACAGCATCTCTAACAGATCTAATAATATTTTTTATAAAAATTTCTGATTCTTTATTTAGTCTTAAATATTCTGATCCAAAAGGATCAAATTTTAGAGCAGTGTACCCTTTATCAGCCAAAGATTTAGCCTTTTCTCCAAAATTTTCTGGCGATCTTTCACCTGAATACCAACCATTTGCATAGACTCTGACTTTGTCCCTAACTTTTCCGCCTAATAATTGATAAATAGGTACTTTTAAATGTTTTCCTAATATGTCCCAGCATGCAATTTCAATTGCAGCAACAGCAGATGTCATTTTTAAAAATAATGCTTTATATAATTCATCAACAATATTAGATATTTCTAAAGGGTTCTTCCCGATGGCTAAATGTTTTATTTCTTCTACAGCTTCTTTATTTGGCATTGTTGATAGGCCTCCTGTAGTTTCTCCAAGCCCTGAAATGCCATCAGATGTTTCAACTACAACAAAAACCCAGTTTTTCCACGGATTTCCAACAACAACCGTACGTATATCTGTAATTTTCATATTTATTTACCTCTCTTTTTTATAATCATTAATCCATCTCTTATAGGAACAATTGTATTCCAAAATTCATTGTCATCATTAACTAGTTTATTGAACGAATCAATTGATTTTGTTTGATCATCTTGAGGATTTAATACTTTTCCTGACCATAAAACATTATCAGCAATAATTATTCCATTTTTAGATAATCTATTTTTACAAATTTCAAAATAATTTGAATAATTATTTTTATCGGCATCAATAAAAATTAGATCAAAATTCCCTTTTAATTTATTTATAGTTTCAATTGCTGGGCCTAAATGGAGTTCAATTTTAGATCCATGAGGACTCTTTGCCCAATGTTTTTTTGCAATCTCTGAAGTTTTTTTATTTACATCACAAGTAATAAGCTTACCGCCTTCAGGAAGAGCCGTTGCCATCATTAGCGCACTGTAGCCTGTAAATGTGCCAATTTCTAATATATTTTTAGAATTGTTGATTTTTATTATTAGTTTAAGAAAATTGCCAACTGAATCCCCAGACATCATTCCTGATGATGAGCCCAATTCAAGTGTTTCTTTTCGAAGAGATTGTTCATTTAAGCCCGTTTTTTCAGAGTGATCGGCTATATATTTTTCTAATTCTTCTGATAAAAAGGACATTATATTTTCATTCTAACAATATATTTAAATCTGTAATGTGAGAAATAATCATTTCAGGAGAATTCAGATGAGTTGGCCAAACACGATTATGGTGAATCCATGCAGATTTCATGCCAAAATTTTGTGCGCCAATTATATCTGTCTCTATCGTGTCTCCGACAAATAAAGTTTCTTCTTTTTTTGATCCTAATTTTTCTAATGCATATTCAAATATTTCTTGACCAGGTTTTCGCGTTCCAAATATATCTGAAACAACAACAAATGGGCAAACTTCAGTTAATTCTGCTTTTTGTATCTTTGAATACTGATTTTCATCTCCATTTGTGACAATTCCCCATGAAATATTTTTCTGATTTAACTTTTTCAAAAAATCATTAGCTTTTTTATCTGGCACTACGGAATCTACAAAGGTTTTCCAATAATATTTTGTTAGAGCACTTAAATCTTTGTCTATATTTGAATAATTATCTAAAATTTTCTGGAGATATTCAGTTCTATCAACAAGACCTCTTTGATCCCAATTATTTAAAGTTCTGAATAAATCTTTTTTATCACTTTGAGAGAATGAGTTAAACCATTCAGAAATAAACGAGTTTAATACTCCTTCAAATGCTTTTTCACGACTAATGATTGTATCGTCTAAATCAAAAAGAAAACTTTTAATCATTTTTCTATTTCAACAGTATTTTTTTAAATTTCTCAGCATAAACAAATCCATGAGGCTCACCTGCTTCTTTTTTCCATTGAGTCATTCTTGCAATTGATTCTTCATTTACTTGACTAACATGAGCTTTAAGAGCATTTTTAGATCTCTCCATTCCTTTTTTAGTAATTTCATTCACATAGTCTGCTTCAGGACCACTACTCATTATCCATAACTCACGAACTTTATGGGGGAGCAATCCTTCTTCAAGTAAATCGGGATAAGTTAATCTGTCACGAGAAGCGGGATATACGGCAGACATTGAAGCTTCTCCAGCAGCTAAATGATCAGGATGCCCTGCTGCATAACTAGTACTTAAGCTCCTATATGGAGACTGACATACCAAAATATCTGGCTTATGCTTCCTTATCATTCTTACAATATCTTTTCTCAATTCCAAACTTGGCTCTAAAAAAGCATCAGAATAACCTAAAAATTCGACTTTCTTTAATCCTAATATTTTTCCAGCTTCAATTTGCTCAGCATATCGGATTTCAGTTAATTTTGACGTAGTCATTTTTGGATCATCACTTCCTTTGCTACCATCTGTGCAAAGAGTGTAAACAACATCCCATCCTTTGATACACCATTCAGCCACAGAACCTGAGCAACCGTACTCTGCATCATCGGGGTGAGCAACTACTACCATTGCTCTTGTATATTCAGAATCATTTTCCATAATCACCTCTTTTTTCTTCAAGAAAATTTATTATAAAATTAATGGACCTATTAATTCTGTAAAAAGAACCTACATGCCCTACTCCTTTCAAGTTGATAAAATGTGAATTTTTTAATTTTTTTGCCGCGTCTATAATCCAATCAAAATATGGATCCATGTCACCTGCAAACAATAGTATTTGATTATTAATACGATTTAATTCTGATTCAATTCCTTTCCATTTTATCTGCGCGTTATCACATAATTTTAAAGCATTAATATTATAAGATGGCCTCGGATGTTTAACTAGTTTAGTTTTTTCACTAATTATATGGGCATCTTCTTGAAAATTTATTTGTTTTCTGTACTTTATAGGTGGATTGGGATGCATTCCACCTATAATAATTTTATCAATTCTATCTGAGTAATCAGATAAAAGCTGAAAAGCAATTCTACCTCCCATTGAGAAACCAAAAAAATTAAAATTTTCAATGTTTAAAAAATCCATCAATTTAATAATTAGTTCAACTCCATTTTCTATAGAGTAATCTTCTATTTTTTCTGAGTTCGAACTTCTCCCATGACCTATAGAATCTATAATTATTAATTTATGATTTTTAGAAAAATGTTTTACCCAGCCAGCATAATGCCAATCATCACCCCATTGCATATAACCATGTTGTAATACTAAGGGTTTACCTTCACCTACAATCTGATAAAAAACACGTTGTTTATTAAATTCAAAGTATCCCATTAATATATTGGGCCATTGGCCTATTATGTAAGCTCAGATTCTAAAACTGCTTTGGCTTTATTTTCTCGAAATTTTATCAGTTTGTTTTTTAAATCAGAATTATCAAGACTAAGAATTGCGACTGCCATTAAAGCCGCATTGCTTGCACCAGCATTACCAATTCCAAATGTTGCAACAGGAATACCTGAAGGCATTTGAACAGTTGAAAGCAATGAATCTAGTCCATCTAAAGAAGAACTTTTCATAGGAACCCCCAAAACAGGAATTAATGTATGAGCAGCAATTACTCCTGCCAAATGAGCAGCTCCTCCAGCGCCAGCTATTATTACCTTGAAATTCTTTTCTTCAATATTTTTAACATAATTTATTAGTTGTTCTGGGGTTCTATGTGCTGATAAAACTTTTACCTCATGAGAAACATCAAATTCTGATAAAATATCAGAAGCATTCTTCATTGAAGGCCAATCAGTTTTACTTCCCATCATTACAGCTATTAAAGGTTTTGATTTTTTTGGTTTCATAACAAAATCAGTCATAAAATCTCCTAAATTTAACTATCAATTTTTGTTAAATTACCACTATTTATTTCATATAAGTTGTCTGCATAACTCATCATTCTAATATCGTGTGTAGTAAGTATAACTGTAGTTCCGTAATCCTTAACCACATTTTGTAATATATTAAATATGTTTTCAGTGTTGTTAGAATCTAACTGTCCTGTTGGTTCATCAGCTATTATTACAGAAGGATTGGTTGATAATGCTCTAGCAATAGCAACTCTCTGCTGTTCTCCTCCTGATAATTCATAAGGCCTGTGTGATCCTCTATGAGACAAACCTACTAACTTTAATAATTCTAAAGTTCTATTTCTTCTATTTTTAGAATTTACCCCATTAATTCTTAATGGAAGTTCAATATTTTCATAAGCTGAAAGTAAAGGTAATAAACTAAATGACTGAAAGACAATGCCTAAAGTGTTCTTACGCAATTCTGTTAATTGCTTTTCAGAAAAATCTGCAAGATTATTACCATCAAATAAAATTTCTCCTTCAGATGGTTTATCTATTCCTGAAATCATATTCAGTAAAGTTGTTTTTCCTGCACCAGATCTTCCAGAGATAATAGTAAATTTATTTTTAATTATTTTTAATGTAGTTGTTTTTACTGCATGAATTGTTTCTCCAGTCAATTCAAAATCCCTAGAAATTTGATCTGCAAAAATCAAAACATTTTCATTATTATTCGTCATTGACTTTTTCCAAATTTATTATTCCTTTAGAAGCCTTCAATTGAACTCTATTTTTGATTTTAGATTTCTCTAATATCTCTTGAGGCAACTGAATTTCCCCAAAAGAATCTATTATAGAATATTCATCTTCTTTACCTTCAACATCTTCATAAAAAACTTCTGTTGCAGTTCTTCCATCTCTCATAGACACTACTCTTTGTACATCAGTCTTAATTCCTGGATCATGGGTAACTATTAAAACCGTTGTTCCAAAGCTTTGATTAACTTTCTTTATGCTTTCTAAAACAACCTTCCCCGTAGAATCGTCTAATTCTCCTGTAGGTTCGTCAGCCAACAATAAAGAAGGGCTATTTGACAATGCTACTCCTATAGCTACTTTCTGTTGTTCCCCCCCAGAAAGATCTCTAGGATAACGTTTTGAAATTTCTTTCAAATCTAATGTTGACATTATTTCTTCTAATCTTTCTCTTTTGTTTTTACTAGCTCCTGCTATTAGCATAGGAAGCTCAATATTGTCTTGAACAGTTAAATAAGGTAATAAGTTTTTACTGGTTTGCTGCCAAATAAATCCCACTTCACTTCTTCTATATTTAATAATTTCTTTTTTTCCCATCCCTATTAAATTATATTCTCCAACTTCAACTGAACCAGCACTTGGAAAATCATATCCAGCTAAAATGTTTAACAAAGTGGATTTTCCACTTCCTGATGCTCCAACTATAGCTGAAACTTCTCCTCTTTTGACTTCTAATTCCACGCCTCTTAAAGCAACAACCTCTAAATCAGAAACTTTAAAGATTTTATATAAACCTTTACATATAATATATTTTTCATTTTTTATCATAATCTTTATAAAGTTATTTTAATTCAGTTCTCAAAATATTATGAACAGATAATTTTTTAACAGATATCATTATTGATGCTATAACAACAAGAAATAATGTCAAAAACGAACTAAAAATTATAGAAAAGCTAAACCAATTAATCTGATTTACCATAGGTGGAACTGCTTTAAAAGAGTCTCCTGAAGTAATTAAGTAGGGCATGATAGTAGAAGATAATCTTGAGCCTAAAAACATTCCTAATATTACAGCTATTCCAACTATAATTAACTGCTCTATTAAAACTAATACAAGAACTTGGCTGATAGACATACCAGCACCCTTTAAAGATGCAAAATCACCAACTCTGTCGTTAAAAGAACTTCTTGCATGTAGAGAATACCCTATAACGCTAACAATAGTTACAGTCATAAAAGATATCATCAATAAAGTTTGCCATCCTGCAAATGTAAGGGGATCAATTTTTGCATTATTTAAAAAAGAATCAACATCAGCTTTTTTTATAAATCCGATATTTTTTTCTTCTAAATCATTAGAAACTTTTGATAGTAAATCTAGCTTAAGATCAGCGTTATCTGTAACATTTTCGAATTGCATATCAATTATAGCCTGTGCCTCAACTTCAGTTAGACCAGATGACCCCATTAAATAATTTCGAGCTTCTTCCCCTGTATAAGGCATTAACCATAATTCATTCGGCTGATAATCTCCTTCCATTAATTGAGCATTACTTTCTAACATAACATCTGCCACATTTACAATTATAAAAGGAGATTGATTAGGGTTTAATGTAGGGAAATAGTCTATAACATCCTTAATTTGAATTTTACCATCAGTATTTAAAAGAGAAACAGATAGAATATCATTAATCTTTGCTCCTGTTTTTTCAAGCAATGAATTACTAACTATAGCTGGTAAAATCATGTTTTCAACTTTAGTAAACCCTCTTAGATTTCTGCTTCCTCCTTGTCCTGGAGTCCATTGAAACCTTAGATGTGATTGATCATTTCCTCTATATTCATCATCATTAATATTTACTAAAGTGTCTCCTTTTGCATTGGGAACTGTGTTAAGCATTGTCCATTCTTCTTCATTATCCAAAATTTTCTCCCAAACAACTTTTCCATTAACATCTAATCCTTTAATTCGGCCAAAATTTATCGCTCCTGCTGGAGATGGATTAAGCCAAGAAGAAATAGCTATAGAATGAATTGTAAGAGGAGGTGATGGGACAAAAGGTGCCCCTCTAGATCTATTAGACCGTCTATTACCTCCCCAGCTTGCTATAGCTCGAGGGTTAGGGTTAATATTAGATTTCAATTCACACCATGAATTTTGATCTTTTTTAAGTTTAAAATAACAATGTTCAAGGTCCTGCTCTCCTATTGTATCTTTTCGCAATTCCAGTAATTCTTCTTGAGAAATTTTCTTTTGCCTAAAATCTCTAAATAATTGTATAGCTTTATCATCATCAGATTTTTCCCAATCAGTACTTAGACTAAGAGAATAAAATCTATTATTAGCATCACTAATTCTTAGCATAACTGCTACTGGCGGATAACCAGATCTTCCTTTGTTATCGGGGTACAAGGAATCAGGATTTATCATTGGCTGAACTTCTAAAGAAAGAGAATCTACATTTAGGGGCACATCTATACCTTGATAAGGTAATTGATTAAGGTTTCCAAGAATTTTATTCAGATTCGTTGTTGAAAAATCACTTCTCCAATAAACAGTTTCTTCAACCAAATTAGGATCGACAGCTAAAAGCTGAAATTGATCTCCAAGAAGAGAGTTCTTGACTCTTTCGCTAGATCGATAAGCTGGCATAATTTTTCCAAATCCAGATTCTTGATCTGGCAATATACTTACACTTTCTCCATTCCAAGGAACAGATAGTTCTGCCAATCTAAAATCAGAACCAATTTGATATTTAGCCCTATCATTCAAGCTCCTATCAAGGGTTGATTCAAAACTAGATGCAAAAACACCTAAGCCTGCAGAAAGAATTAAAAGAAGAGAAACTCTTCTATAGTGGCTAGGGTTTCTAGCAATTTGCCATAAACCAATAATTATCCAGGAAGGAATAACTTTTTCAAAAATTCTCACAGAGACTAACCAAGATAAAACTCTTATTACTATTGGATAGACTCTTAGCAAAATCACACCTGATGCGATCAATACCAAAGAAGGCATGATTAAAGTTAAGTTATCTATAGAATTATCTCCAAGAACATCTTGTACAACTAAAGAACCTCTTTCAGATACTTGCCATAAAGATAATAATGCTATTACCAAAAAACCTATATCTATATAGTACTTCTGTATTATTGAATCTTTTGGTCTTTCATTTCTTTTAAACGTAGAAGATCTGTTTTTAATAAAAAGAAAAGCTGGAATTAAAACTGTAATTAAAGAAACTATGCCCCCAACAGCAGAAGCAAAAAAAGCAGTTGAGGATAATTTAATATAAAGAGTTTGAGTTTGAGAAAACTCTGCTAACCAAGGCAATGTTCCAGCAAATTTAATTATACCTATTGCTAAAAATGGTCCCAATAAAGAACAAATTACTGCAATAACAATAGTCTCCCCAGTAATAAAAAATATTATCTGTTTAACACTTGTTCCTCTAGAATTCAAAAATTCTATTTCATCATTTTGACCATCAAGAATTAAACTCATCAAAGTATAAATAAAATAAATTATCACTACTGTAATAATTATTAATACTATTTGCATTGGAGTACCACTATCAACCAGATTTTTATCAAAAATTTTCAATATTCCTGGTAATTTTGAAACTAAAACAAATCCATCAATTTCTTGGCTTAATTTAGTTTTTGCCTGCTCAGTAACATCTAAAATCTCCTGACTATCATGAGAATGCACTACATCAGTATCAAATTTAAAATCCCAATAAAATTCTGATCCCATCTCAGGAAAAATTTCACCTAACCCTAAAGTTAATGAGTCTTTGGAAATTAAAAACCCAGCAAAACTAAATGTAGAATCTTGCTGAGAAAAATTAATATCATAAAATTCCCAAAAATCTGAATTTTTTTTAGCCCTATCGTAAATTCCAGAAACACGAATTGTGATTTCTTGAATTTCATCTTCCCAATAGGGATATATTATCTTTGTTGAACCAACTTGAAGATTGTTGAGTTTTTCTGATTCTTCTCGAGAAACAATTACTTCAATTTCAGAATCGTTAGAAGAATTAAAATTTTTCGGATAATCTCCAGATATCAATTCAATATTATTTTCAAAGCCGTCCAAATATGAAAAGAAATATCTCTGGCAATTCTCCAAATGTGAATTTTCTTTGTCACAAGCAAAATTAAACAAACTAGCTGAATACGGTAAAAAAGTCCAAGTTTTTACCCCAAAAAATGGATCAGAGATGATTTTGGACAATGGATCTACGGCATTTTGATTAATTTCTCCAACTAAAAAATCATATTTTTGTTTTGTTACAGGCCTTTCTCTAGCTCTTAACTTTATATCAAGATATTTTGAGTCAATTGTTGAAAAAGTATAATCTAAAGCTAAATTCCTTAGACTTTCAAAATACATTACTGACCCAGATAGGGTAGTGCATGCTAATAAAATTCCAACAGCAACAATAGCAAAAGTTTTTTTTCTTGCTATCATCCTTTTTGCAAATAATCTAAAAATCATTAGTTTTCAGCTCTCATCGTTTCAGATAAAATAATTTTTTTAAAATAATTTCTGACTACAAATAGATAAAAAATAAACCCAATTAAAATCAAAGAAATAATCATTATTAACTCAAACCATCCAACAACTAATACTTCAGGAAACTTACTTAAATATCTATAATCTAAAGATATTATTATTCCATTAAGAATTTTTCCAAAAGTAATTCCACTCATTATACCTATTAACATTGAAACACTTAATAGTAATGATTGTTCTACAAAAATGATTAGTAAAAATCTAATTTTAGAAACTCCTAAAACTCCTAAAATTACATTATCAGATTTAGTAGCTTCTTGGTTGATTATTGAAAAACCATAATAACCTATTAAAACAAGAACTAATAAAACCCAAAATGCAATAGAAGATATTCCTTTCCAGCCAACTATAGCTAACGGGGTTACTAAAGATTTTTCTTTTAATGTTTTTTTGTCCTTCATTTTAGCTAGAGGAAAATTGGATTTAATATCTAAAAGTGTTTGATCATAGTTATTTTGATTTACCTTCAACACAACTTCATTAGGTCTAATAACTTGTAGATTCATCAATTCTAAGAAGTTTGTAATTTTTTGGAGATCAAAAATCATTAACTCATCATGATTTTCTTCAGAAGAAGGGAAATAATCAACCTCACCATTTATAATTACAGGAACATATATTCCTCTAACATAAATCACAAATTCATCTTTAATATTTTTATCATTATTTTTCAAAAAATCTTTATCAACTATTGCAGGAATGCCTGTTTTATACAAAGTTCGATAAATCCCTCTTATTCCCTTTGTAGAACCTACTCCTAAATCAAGATTTATTCCTGTTGAGACAGTTTCCATAATGGTATCTAAACCTTCTGAAGATGGAATAGGAGACCAAAATTGATCCCTTGAAAATGAAATTAATTTCACCTTTTTGTTTTCAAAATCAATTGCTTCTATTTTTTCTAAATACAATTGAAAAGGCTTTGAAGTGTCTTCGCTTCCAGGTTGATAGACCTGAACAGCTAAAATTTTAGCAGGAAGAGAAATTTTGCTTAGATCTCCGATATGATCTGACACTTTATCATGATTTATCTGACCCAATGTGACTGTTGAAATCCTTCCATCATTACCTTTTAAAACTATCCATAAAAATGTGTTCTTAATTTTTTTCTCAGCTTTAGCAGTTATTGATATTTTTTCAAAATTTTGATTAATGATTAAATCTTTTTCATTTTTATTTTCAGAAAGTTTTCTTAATATTTGATCCATGCTTTCTTTTCCAAAATCATTCCTAAACCAAGCAAGTTTTGGTAATTTTTCAGGCTCAATAGCTAAAATCTCAAATTTATTACCCGAACCAGTTGTTCCCATGGAACCTTCTGATCTTAAAATAGTAGAATAATCATCAACATTTCCTATATTCATTATCTTTTCTTGATCTTCTTTCTTGATACCAAAAGGACTGCTTTCTATTAACCTAACATCAGATATAGTCTCATAGGATACTTTTTGAATTCCATTAATTTCCATAGTTCGATGAATGCTGCTTATTGCTAAAGTTCCTGAAATAGAGAAAATAAAAATCAACATTAACCAAGAATACCAATAAGAATTTCTGGATATTTGAGTTATTCCAAATGAAACTCCAAAAGGAAGTTTTATGAAACCAATAATCTTATCTAATAATTGGAAAATAATTGGGAAAACTCTTAAAAATATTATTGCAAAAATAAACATCAACATTAATGGAAAAGTAATCATTCGAAATTCAAAACCAAAACTTGCCATTTCTTGTTGATCAATTGCTTTAAAAATTCTAATTCTTGTCTCCCAAATTAATGCAAAGCATAATGCCGCAAGCAATATATCTATAAAATATTTTTGAAAAAATGGCTTTTCAGTAATAGTAAAAAAATTACCAGAAATTTTAAATAAGTTGCTTTGTTTTGTTTTTAAAGCAAAAAAAGAAATTATAACTAACATTAAACATCCAATCATTGAAATGCCTGATAAAAGAAAATAATTCCACTGATATATTATAGGGAATTTATTGTTCATGATATTCATGTTTATAAGAATAGAAGAAATAAAATTTCTTACTAACGGAACAGTAATTAAGGGAGATATTATTATTATAATTAAGGAAATCGGAATCCATTCAATAATTAAAAATTTTAATAAATTGGATTTTTTTGCTCCTCTAAATATTAAATTTATAGAGTCAATTTGTCTTTTTAAAGTAGTTGTAAAAGAAAACATCATTAAAATAGTGATACCAAAACCTAGAACAATAGAAAGAATTATTAATATTGGAATGAAAATAAAAAATAATTCTTGATTATTCTTTGTTAGCTTTGTGTCAAGCTGAGTCAATAATGTTATCTGGGGTAAATCAATATTTACTTTATTTTCTAATTCACGAATTCGATCAATAATTTTATTTGAATTCATTTTTTCAATATTTGTTCTGTTTAGTTGTACAAATGACCAAAAAGTAACCGGTAATCCACGAATGCTTCCTTCAATTTGATCAAAAAACATTTCCTCGCTTACGAGCAATGGCAAAGAATAAGCTTCAAAACCTTCTGTAGGTTTAGGGTTAAAGAATTCATCACTCATTCCCATTAAAAAGTCTCCCTCCACAATAAATGATCCCGCAACAATTGCTTTTATCTCATTAGATGAACTTGAACTAACAGGTAAAAATTTCAGCACGTCTCCAACCGAAATATTTAAATCATCTTTACGATTATGATGAACTAAAACTTTGAAGATTCCATTTTCAGTTTTCTTGAAATTTTCTAGTTGTAAAGAACCTTCAAGAATTTTTATATTACTTTCAAAATCTTCTATAGTGATAAATGATGCTTTTGAAGATGCTCTTCCCTTATCTATGTTCTTATCAGAAAATCCCCAAAAAAAAATTTGAGAGGAAACCAGGTCTTTTTTACTTGAAATAAACTCAGAAAAATTATCATTTAATAAATTATCAAGGATAACCTGTTTTTCTTTAATTTCATCTTTGATCATTGGCATCCACTGAGTAGTGAACATCAAATCAGAGTTATATGAATTTTCTTCTTTTAAAGTGTTTACCACAGTTAATTTGTTCAATCCATCCAAATAAACTGGAACTGCAACAATAAAACTTACAACAAAAAAACACGTGATCCAAAATGGTATAAAAAGAGTAGTTTCATTCTTTAATCTAGCTTTAATAAAATTTATCAGGAACATGTTTTAAGAATTTTCAATATTTACCTTGATAAACTGATGCCTCTATAGCTTGCCACAGTATCTAAATCCTTGTCTCCTCTGCCACTAACAAGCAAAATTATACTAGATTTTTTATCTACTTTTTTTAAGAATTCCGCCAAAAATCCCATAGCATGTGAGGGTTCCAATGCAGGAATAATCCCTTCAGTTTTAGTGAGTAAATCAAAACCCTGAAGAGCTTCTTCATCTGTGGCTGAAACATAAGTTACTCTTTCAGAATCTTTTAAATAACTATGCTCTGGACCTACACCAGGATAATCTAATCCAGCAGAAATTGAGTGTGCTTCTTGAACTTGACCATCATTATCTTGTAATAAATATGAATAAGCACCATGTAAAATACCTGGCCTGCCTTTTGAAATTGTTGCAGCATGCTGAGGAGTTTCTGTTCCTTCTCCAGCAGCTTCAACGCCAATTAGGTTAACGTTTTTATCATTAAGAAATGCTGAGAATATTCCTATTGCATTACTCCCGCCCCCTACACAAGCAACAACATAAGTCGGAAGTTTATTAGTCAAAGATAATATTTGGCTTCTTGATTCTGTTCCTATTATCTTTTGAAAAGCTTTGACTATAGATGGGAAAGGGTGAGGTCCTACAGCACTTCCAATTAAATAATGTGTAGTCTCTACATTCGTCACCCAATCCCTAAGTGCTTCGTTAATCGCATCTTTTAAGGTTTTACTACCAGATGATACTGGTATAACTTCTGCGCCAAGAAGCTTCATTCTGTAAACATTTGGTGATTGTCTTTTAATATCTTCTTCGCCCATATAAATCGAACACTGCATTCCTAACATTGCACATGCTGTTGCTGTTGCAACACCATGTTGGCCTGCTCCTGTTTCAGCAATAACTCTTTCTTTTCCTATTTTTTTTACAAGCAATGCTTGGCCCAAAGCATTATTAATTTTATGAGCCCCAGTGTGAGCTAAATCTTCCCTTTTCAAGTAAATCTGTGCTGTGCCAATTTTCTTAGTTAAATTTTTTGCATAAAACAATGGAGTAGGCCTTCCAACATAATTGTTTAACAAATCAGTCAGATCTGAGTGAAAACTTTTATCATTTTCAGACTTTAAATATGCTTTTTCTAATTCTTCTAATGCAGGAATTAGAGTTTCTGGGACATATCTTCCACCATAATCTCCAAACCTTTCAGTAAATCGATTGTCATTATTTTTGGGAGAGTCTATATTCATTAATGTATCCTTGAAATATTGATATCCTACAAATTTTAATTCTAACATGCTTAAGTGTAATTTTATCTCTGAAACTATAAAAAAAGGTTAAATGAAAAGTATCTCTAGGCCTAATTGGGACAATTATTTAATGAACATTTCGTTGGCTGTAAGAAACAGAGCTAATTGTGTGGGAACAAAAGTAGGAGCCTTAATTGCAATTCAAGAAAGAATAATATCAACTGGCTACAATGGAACTCCCATTGGAACAACCAATTGTGATCAAGGAGGGTGTGATCGTTGCAATGAAAGAGAATTATATGGAAAAGGAAAAGGCTATGATGTATGTATTTGCGTGCACGCAGAACAAAATACTATCTTAACAGCTGCAAAATTTGGGATCCCTGTAGATGGCGGAACAATTTACACAACAATGCAGCCATGTTTTGGTTGTCTTAAAGAAGCATTGCAAGCAGGAATTTCGACAATAAAATATTTAAATTCATGGGAGCATCCAGATCGTCGTTTAAAAAGAACTTATGATATGCTTCAAAAATTTTTTCCTGAAGGGGTCTTTAAAATTGATTTTGATAATAAATAAATACTTACAAAAATGATCTGTTCTCACCAAGCTATCGCTTGACCATCTCTTCTTGGATCAACTGCAGCAGAAAAAACTCCTGTTTCTTGATTAATAGAAATCATTCCTTCGCTTCCAGATCCGCCCCATGGTTCTAGTAAATTTATTTTATGACCTAAATTTTTTAATTTATTTAATACATCGTTGTCTATCCTATTTTCAACTTGAAGAGCATTGTGGGTTGTATGTGGAATAGTTGATAATGTAAGATTTTGAAGATGTGTCCATCTTGGAAGACAAACAGCTTCAGAAATTTGATAATTTGAATCCAAAAATGCTGAAATAACCTGCATATTTGTTTGAACTTGAGTGTCTGCTCCTGGAGTTCCACAAATTAACTTCAAGTTATCTGGATGATTGGATTTATTTTTCTCCGAAAAAATCATTACAGGATTCATAGTATGCCTTACTCTTTTTTTTGGAGTAAGCAAATCGGGATGATTGGGCTGTAAATGCCAATAAGTCATTCTGTTGTTCAATAATATGCCCGTATCTCCAGCTACAAGACCAGATCCCCAGTTAGTTTGAATACTTTGTAGGGCACTAACTGCATTACCAGACTTATCAATGACTCCAAAATATGTTGTATCTGAAATCTTTTGTGGAGAACTCTTATATAAAAAATCTCCAGGATAGATTTCTTCTTCAGGGATGACTTTTGTTAAATTAATTAAACTCGCTCTTTCTCTAGCATAATTTTTAGATAACAATTCAGAAACAGGAACATCAAAAAAATCAGGATCAGCCACATATTTTTCTCTATCAGCAAAGCATAATTTTTTTGCTTCTACCATCAAATGAATTGCATTTAGAGAAACAGGATCAAAGTTTTCTTGATTGAAGTTTTCCAAAATATTCAATTGTTGTAACAAAGTTATACCAGTTGAATTAGGAGGAGCTTCATAAATCCAATGATCTCTATAATTTGTAAAAACAGGATCTTGCCAAAGCATTTTATGATCTTTGAAATCATTTATTTCAAAAACCCCACCTTGTTTTTTTGAAAAATCACATATTTCTCTAGCTACTTTTCCTTCATAAAAATAATCTCTTCCATGTTTTATTATTCCTTTAATTGTTTCAGCTAAATCAGGGTTATAAATTATTTCTCCAAAATCTGCAGGAGTTCCTTTTGATGCCCAAATTTTTCTAGATGTTTCAAATGAAAGCATTTCTTTTTCTAATTTTAATGCTTCTGATTGAACCGCACTTATTGGAAACCCTCCTTTACAAAAAGAAATAGCAGGTTCTAAACATTTTTCCAAACTTAAACTTCCATATTTTTCATGAGCAGTAAGTACAGCATCAACCAAACCAGGAATTGAGGCCGACAATATTCCTTTAAGGGGGATTCCGCTTTTATAAAAATCAACGGTAGCAAGTGATGGAGCAGCACCTGTTCCATTTGCAACTTTAACTCTCTTTTTCTCGTTATCATAAATCATCATAAAGCCATCACCACCTAAGCCAGATGATTGTGGCTCTACAACACCTAAAGCAAAACTAATTGCTACTGATGCATCAACTGCATTTCCTCCAGATTTTAAAATATCTCTTCCAACAGAAGAAGCCGCCCAATGATTTGTCACAACCGCACCTTTGGTTCCCATAATTTCTGGAGCTACTGCTAATTTATTTTCTCCATGTGGCAAAGAATTCATATTATTATCCTTTCATTATATATTGATAGATATATAGTAAATATGTAGAGAAAATATGTATACAGGAACACAGCAAACAATTAGAAAAGATAGTGATTATAAAACTTTTAAACAATTAGGAGTGAATCATATCTCAGGTCATCCAGAAATTCCTCATCAACAATGGACTGCTAACAATTTATCTTTATACAGAGAAAAAGTTGAATCTTTTGGCTTAGTCTTAGACATGATTGAGCTACCTTTAAGCTCTAGAATAATTGATGAAAGGGCTAAAAGGGGAGCATTTGTACATATTCTAACCGGTGACCCAGAAAGAGAAAAAGAAATTGATAAAACATGTGAAATAATAAAAGCTGTTTCTGAATCTGGAATTCCAGCAGTTAAATATAATTTAAATATAATAGGAATTCCTAGAACAGAAAGTGAATATGGAAGAGGGGGAGCAAAATTATCAACTTTCAGATGGGATATAGCTAAAAAAAGCTCACCAAAATTAACCATAGCAGGACAAGTAAGTAAAAATGAATTCTGGGAGAGAATTGATTATTTTTTA
This sequence comes from uncultured Dehalococcoidales bacterium, assembly GCA_964434385.1. Taxonomy (GTDB): domain Bacteria; phylum Chloroflexota; class Dehalococcoidia; order Lucifugimonadales; family Lucifugimonadaceae. Next base: position 26,486 of record CAYSUW010000001.1, read on the forward strand.
GAAAAAGTTGTTCCTGTCGCGGAAGAATCAAAAGTTAGATTAGCATGTCATCCTCATGATCCTTATACTCCGCCTGGATATATGGGAGTTGAAAGAGTTCTTGGAACCGTAGATGGTCTAAAAAAATTTATTTCGATGCATGAAAATGATTTTCATGGCTTAAATTTCTGCCAAGGAACCGTATGCGAGATGCTAAATAATCCTGGAGAAGAAATTTTTGATATTATCAGATATTTTGGGAACAAGAACAAAATTTTTAATGTTCATTTTAGAAATATAAAGGGAGGAAAACTCAACTTTACAGAAGTCTTTCCTGATGAAGGTTCTGTAGATATGTTAAAAGCTCTTGAAGTATACAAAGAGGTAAATTATAAATATATGATAATGCCCGATCATGTTCCTCAAATAAGCGGCAATGATCCAGAAATGACAGCATTTGCTTATACTTATGGTTATATCAACGCATTAATGCAAGCTGTTAATTAAATTCCTTGAATAAGTTCAACTCGAACATCTCCAGGAACTTTAAGAAATGCAATTTTTCTACCATCATCTAAACTGAAAGGCCCCTCTGCCAATATAGCTCCCATACTAACAAGTTTTCCAATATCAGAATCTATATCATCAGAATCAAGCCCAAAATGTTCTAAGCCAAAATGTGGATTCGAATCACCTTGACCTAAAGTTTCTCCTGTTCTTTCATTAGAAATGTTTACAGCAAGCCCACCTTCACTTTCACACATTATAAACCTATCTCCAAAAGAACGAGTAGTATCACTTTTAATTTTAAAATTAAAAGCCTTAACCCACCAATCAGCAGTAGATTCTGGGTCAGATGATTTTAGATGAATATGATTAATTTTATACATTTTTCCTCCTAATTTAATATTTTTAAAAGTTTTTCATGAACAGAAGGCCATGCTAAAACAAGTTGATTAATATTTTTATTATTAACATTTGTATCTTCTCCTGAAAAATTTGTACATTTTAATCCTAAATTTTGTGAAATCGACAAAAATCCTGCTATGTGAACAGGAGATATATCAAAAAATATAACTGCTGGCATTTTTCCAGTCAACACGTGGAATGCAGGATAAACTGCTGAAGCAAAAGAATTTATTTGACCAATTTTATTTAATTTTTTAAAAAAGGAACTCTCTAAAGAAGACCAATTCTCACCTCCATCAATTTCTAAACCTATTGTTAGTTCTTTAATATTTGGAAACTGAGGATTAATGTTAAGAATTTCATCATTTCGATATACATTTCCTTTTTCATCGTTCCAAATCATTTCTCTCAATGCAGGCAAAGATAAGACTCCAAGATATGGATTGTCTTTTTTAATCAATGAAACACTAACCCCCCAATGAGGTAAACCCATGCTATAAGGTACAGTTCCGCACAATGGATCTACTAACCATTTATACTCATTAGGTTCTGTTGCATTAAATTTACTTTCTTCAGATAAAATTTCAGATCCCAGTTTACTTGTTAATAAAATTTCTCTGATTTTATTGTCTGATGCTATGTCAGCTTCAGTAACTAAAGCACCTTTTTCTTTAAACCATGTTTTTAAATTTTTTTGATTTTCAAACTTTTTAAGCAAAATTTCAGAAGCCTGTATGCATGCTTCTTTTGCGTAATCTAATTTCTCTGGAATCATTGATATCTATTCATTTCTTGTATTTTAAAAATATTTGTTTTTGATAAAATTTTATTTACATCTAACACTAAAGGTCCATTTAAGCTTAAATTGATTTCTATTTTATCATTTAACCCTATTTCAATAGTTCTTTCTCCATCTAAAGCAATAGTTCCATATTCTTTATTAATTTTAATTTTTACTTCAGGGGTTAATTCTTTCCATTTATTTATTCTAGATTGAATAATTTTACCAGGAGCAATTGGAGAATTTACTAATATTTCATTGTTTTTTGAGTTTTCATTATTAAATGATAAGTGTAATCCTTTTTCATCTAATGCTCCTAACTGTTTAATTTGAGCTCCTATAGAAGATAATCCTATATTCATTGCTTCTGATCTAGTCAAAAACAATTCCTGAAGATTATTTGTGTCCCATATTGCACCAGCACCAAGAAAAGGAATATTAACTACAGCTATATCTATTAAAGCTAAATCTTTTACATGCTCGTTTATAGAAACTTCAAATTTTTTTGATTTTCTTACTAATCGTTTTTTATCCTCAGTTCTTATCGCATAAGATCCAGCAGCAATTCCTGCGATAGTACCTTCAATAAAAATTGGAAACACATTATTAGTTCCTGTAGAAATTGGAAGTAAGGGGATTTTTTTTATTCCTTTGGCTACTGCTCTATTTGTTCCATCTCCACCTAAGGTAATTATGCAATCAACATTTTTATCTTCCATTATTTCAGCAGCCAGAGTAGAGGTAGCAGCTTGATCAATTCTACCAATATCAAGAATTTCAATTTCAATTTTATCTTTGACATCTTCTCTTGCTTGCCTAGTTAAATCAGTGATATCAGGCATGACAAAAATTTTTTTTATTCCCATTGTTAACAAACCTGCAAAAACTCTTCTTAAGGTATTTGCCTTATCTTGATTAGAAACAACATTAGCTTGTGAAACAAGCCTTCTTATATCTTTACCTGCTAAGGGATTAGCAATAATTCCTACTGAGCTCATCTCAAAAAAGAATTCTGAAAATCAGTTTATTTTTCATCTATTTCCTGAAGATTTTTTATTATTGAATCTAAAAATGCTGATGCAGGCGCTCCATCCCAAGCTCTATGATCAAAAGTTAAACTCAGATATAAATATTTTCTTATTTCTATGTTTCCTTTGCTAACACCAGGTTCCTCTGAAATTCTACCAATACCTAAAATTCCTATTTCAGGAGGATTAATCATTGGGTTAAAGAAATCTACATCTGATGCATTAAGACTAGTCAAAGAAAAAGATGATTCAGACATATCTTCAACAGTTAATTTTCCCTGTTTTTGTCTTTTGCTAATATCTCTAATTTCTTGAGCAATTTGAAGAAGGTCTTTTTTGTTTGCATTTTTAATGACTGGAACAATTAATCCATCAGGTACAGAAAAAGCTATCCCTAGGTTTATATTTTCTAAAACAGCAATTCTCCCATTAGAAAAATGTGCATTAACATCTGAATGTTTAACCAATGCTCTAGATAAAGCAAAAACAACTAAGTCTTGAATATTTGGCCTTATTTTACTTTTTCTCCATTCAGATAAAAGTTTCTTTTGAAAATTCACTACATTTGTAATATCAACTTTAGAAACCAAGGTTACAGAAGGAATTAAATTGCTTTCTGTCATTCTTCTGGAAATAGTTGCCCGAAGACCTGTCAATGGTTCTCCAATAATAGTTTCACCTTTAGAAGCTTTTTCTACATCTTCTTCAACTATTCGACCAGAGGGACCAGATCCTTCAATAAGATTTAAATCAACATTTAATTTTTTGGCTAATTGCCTAGCCCTAGGAGTGACTTGTTTTTTTATTTGAGGTGAAGCATTTACTTTAACTGAGTTGTTATTATTTATTTCTTCTTCAGGAGAAGTAGCTTCTATATTAATATCTTCTAATGTTTCTCCTTCTTCCAAAATTATAGCTAACACATCTCCTACAGGAACTACTTCTTCTTCTTTACTTAAAATTTTTCCTATTTTCCCGTCACCTGGGCTTTCAACTTCTGAGTTGACTTTTGCCGATTCAACTTCTACAAGGGGATCACCTTTTTTCACATCATCACCTTCTTTCACAAGCCATTTAACAATCATGGCATCGTTCATGCCCATTCCCCATTGAGGTAAATTTACTTCCAAAGACATCTTGCCCCTACTTTCTACTATAATTTCTAAGATTCAATAGTTTTCTTAATTGCATTAACGATTTTTTCCGTGTTTGGATACACTAATGGCTCCAAGGCTGGACTAAATGGAATATGAACTTGCTCCGAAGCAACTTTAATGATTGGTGCCTGCAAATCCCAAAAACCTTCTTCAGAAATAATAGACGCAATTTCACTGGCTGCACTACATACTTTATGAGCAGGATCTACCAAAACAACTCTTCCTGTTTTAGAGACTGAATTCAAAATGGTTTCTTTATCTAGAGGAACTAAAGTTCTTGGATCAATCACTTCAACTGAAACTCCTTCTTTTTCCATTTGTTGTGCTGCCTTCATAGCTTCTCCAACTGAAGCTGCAATAGCAACAACTGTACAATCAGTTCCTTCTTTCATTACATTAGCTTTTCCAAAAGGAATAAGAAGCTCTCCTCCTTCTAATTCATCATTATCTGGAACATCACCTCGAAGCCCTCCTAAGTTTCCATCTTCAAAAATAATACAAGGATCATTGTCTCTTACTGAAGTTTTAAGTAATCCTTTAGCATCTTCTGGAGTTGAGGGAACTATTACTTTAAACCCAGGCATATTCATAAACATTGGATAACTTCTATCAGAATGATGAGCAGCTGAGTTTCCTCCATAATACATTACAGCTCTAAAGGTTACAGGCAAAGTAGCTTGCCCTCCAAACATATATTTCATTTTAGCTGCCTGACTAACTAATTGATCCATTGCAACCCACATAAAGCTGGTTAAAGTTTCAACTATAGGACGCATTCCAACTAAACTAGAGCCTATTGCAGCGCCAAAAAAACCATTTTCTGAAAGAGGAGTATCCCAAACTCTTTTCTCTCCATACATGTCAAATAAATCCTTTGATGCTCCGTAAATAGAAGCCCTTACATCTTCTCCCATATAATACACTGCTTCATCTCTAGTCATTTCTTCTTTGATGGCTTCATTTAGTGCTTCTGCATACATTATTTTTCTCATGATTATCTCCTATATTTTCATTTTTAACTAAGGCTGTGGAATAGGCGTAGACCACATATCTTCAAAAAGTTGTTCAGGTTCTGGATATGGGCTTTTTCTAGCAAATTCCAGCGCATTTTCAACATTTTTCTTTTCTTCATTTTCTATAGCATCACATTCTTCTTGTGTAGCAATATTCTGAGAAATTAAAGTATCTTTTAATAGAATTATAGGATCTCTTTCTCTCCATTTTTGTATATCTTCATCAGTTCTATACTCAATCCTTCTTACTGCAGCAAGACCAAGAGAATGGTCATAATATCTATAGGTTAAGCCTTCTATTAATGTAGGCCCTTCTCCATTTCTAGCCCTTATCACAGCTTCATTTGTAGCTTCATACATAGCCATGACATCTTGTCCATCTATTGTTAGTCCAGGCATATTGTAAGCAGAAGCTCTATCAGAAATATTTTCTACAGAAACACTATCTTTATAAGATGTGGTAACTGCAAATTGGTTGTTTTCACAAACAAATATTACTGGAAGTTTCCATAAAGCAGCTAAATTCATAGATTCATGACATGCTCCTTGATTTGATGCACCATCACCAAAAAAAACTAAAGAAACAAAATCTTCTCCTCTAATTTTTGCTGCCAAACCTGCCCCCACAGTTATAGGAACAGAAGAAGCCACTATCCCTGACTCTCCAAGAATCCCAACAGAAAAATCAGCTAAATGCATTGATCCTCCTTTGCCCTTACAATAACCAGTTTTCTTGCCAAAAATTTCAGCCATTGCTTTATTTACATCACCACCTTTTGCTAAAGGGTGACCATGAGATCGATGATTTCCTGCAATATAATCACTGTCTCGAAGAGCAGCACAGACGCCTACTGCAACTCCTTCTTCACCTATATATGAATGAAGCGCCCCTACTATTTCTCCAGACTCATGACATTCCATAACGGCATATTCAAAATGCCTTATAGTCCACATTTTTCTTAACATTAACAATATTGATTCTTTAGGAAGGTTCATATATTACCTCTTTAATTTTTAATAATTACTTGAAATACCCCAATATCTCGGGATAATCCCATTTCTCCTTAACTAGTCTTTCGATTATACATTAGTTTTATTCATAAATTAGAGCTTTTTTTAAACTATACGACAGTATGCCTTGAGCAGACACACTAAATTTGCTAGATTCATAAAATCTGAAGTAAAAATAAGTTTAATCTGTTCAAAAAAACTGATAAAATATTATTACTAATTACCCACTATAAAAGATATGGAAATTTATGCCTAAATCAAAACAAAATTCTTATTCAGCAAAAGATATTACTGTTTTAGAAGGACTAGAAGCAGTAAGAAAGAGACCAGGAATGTACATTGGAACAACTGGCCCCGATGGTTTACAGCATCTTATTCATGAAGTTGTAGACAATTCTGTTGATGAAGCAATGGCTGGACACTGTGACACTGTCGAAGTAACGCTAAATTCAGATAAATCTGTAACAGTAAGAGATAACGGGAGAGGTATTCCTGTAGATATAGTTCGAGCAACAGGAAAATCAGGCGTTGAAACGGTTATGACTACCTTACATGCTGGAGGAAAATTCGAAAATAAGTCTTATCAAGTTTCAGGTGGGCTTCATGGCGTTGGAGCCTCTGTAGTTAATGCTCTTTCAGAATCCCTTTCAGTAAAGGTAAAAAGAGATGGAAAGCTTTTTCAACAATCCTATTCAAGAGGAAAAGTATTGTCTGATTTAGAAGAAATTGAAGATACAAATAAAAGTATTAATCAAACTGGTACAGAAATCACTTTTTTGCCAGATCAAGAAATATTTGGTGACCTCTCTTACGATTATAAAAAAATCACTGAGAGATTTAGAGAAATGACTTACCTAAACCAGAGTTTGTGCATAATATTTAAAAGTGAACTGCATAAAGAATTATGGCCTAATAACAGAATTACTTTTAATTTTAATGGGGGAGTTCAAAGCTTTGTCAGAAGCTTAAACAGAAAACGAAACCCTGTTCACGAAAACGTAATAATCATTCAAGGATCAGCAGATCCTTATTCTAATAAAAGCAACAAAGGGGTCAAAAAAGATTCCGCTCCAGTTAAAGTAGAAATTGCTCTTCAATATAATGAAACATTTCAAGAAAATGTTCTTTCGTTTGCGAATTGTATTGTAACTCCTGAGGGAGGAACTCATTTAACTGGCTTCAGAAGAGCATTAACTAGAGTAATAAACACATATGGAAAGAAAAATGGTTTGCTAAAAGATGATCTTCCAGATGTTTCAGGAGAAGATGTCAGAGAAGGGTTAATGGCAGTAATTAGTGTTAAGTTACAAGATCCTCAATTTGAAGGCCAGACTAAAGGAAAATTAGGAAACCCGGAAGTTGAAACTGCAGTAACAACAGTAATGGGAAAACAGTTAAGTGAATTTTTAGAAGATAATCCTAATGATGCAAGAAGTATTTTAGACAAAGCAGCAACTGCAGCAAGAGCTAGAGAGGCAGCTAAGAAAGCAAGAGATTTAGTTTTGAGGAAAAGTGCCATGGAAGGGGGATCACTGCCTGGAAAACTAGCTGATTGTTCCGAAAAAAACCCTTCATTATGTGAGTTATTTATTGTGGAAGGAGAATCCGCAGGAGGAACGGCAAAACAGGGTAGAGACAGACTTTATCAAGCTATTCTCCCATTACGAGGTAAAATTTTAAATACTATAAAAGCTAGAGTGGACAAAGTATTGGTTCACACAGAAATAGAAGCTTTGATTAGGGCAACAGGTTGTGGAATAAGGGCAGGGTTTGAAGACGAATACGATCAAACCAAATTAAGATATCATAAAGTGGTAATTATGACTGACGCAGATGTTGACGGGGCACATATAAGGACTCTTCTTTTAACTTTCTTTTTTAGGTACATCCCAAGCTTAATTGATGATGGTCATCTTTTCATTGCACAGCCTCCTTTGTATAAAGTAATTAGAGGAAAATCATCTCAATGGCTATTTACAGAAGAAGATAAAGATCGTTGGATGGCACAAAAAGTATATGGAAAACTTACTGTAAAATCTTCAAGCAACAATTCTCCTTCATTATCAGGTGCAAATTTAGGATCTTTTATAGGAAAATTAAGAGATTTAATCACTAGTCTAGATGCATTAGAAACAATCGAAATTCCTCAAAAAACTGTCTTTACTTTATTAAATGACAGTTCTTTTCAAAATCTCGATTTTCTACCTGAAAAGCCCTTGATAGAAATTGAAGATTCTCAACCTTCATTGTTCGATTCAAACTCAAGTGAAGAAAGTTCAATACAAGAAATTGAAGAGGATATAGAACCCGTTGAGGTTGAGGAAATACCAGAAAAAACATTTGACGTTGATGGCTTTACTCTTACTTCTGATATTTATAATCACCCTACTTTGAATAGAGCAAGAAGAGCATACAAAGACATAAAGCCAATTTTTGGTGAAGGTGATTTTAATATAATGAAAAGTTCTGAAACTGTAGAAAAGAGTGTGAATTGGAAAAGCTTACCTGAAATATTAGAAAAACATGCTGATAACACTGGAGTAACTATACAAAGATATAAAGGCTTAGGTGAAATGAATGCAGATCAGCTTTGGGACACAACAATGGATCCTAAAAGAAGGATGATGCTACAAGTAACTACAGAAGATGCCGAAAGAGCTGAAGATTTATTTACAACCCTAATGGGTGACGAAGTTTTGCCAAGACGAAATTTTATTAGAACTCATGCACTTGAAGCTAATATAGATATGTAATCTATAAATTTTTTTCAATTATTTTATTCTGATTATTGTAAATTAATAACGAAGTTACTTTGTACCCCAAATTGTTTAAATTCATTTTTCCTTTCTCATTTCTATCTAAAATAGTTAAAATTTCTACAATATCACATTGCTTTTTTTCTACATGTTTAATTGTTTGAAGAATACTATTTCCTGTAGTTAAAGTATCATCAATAATTATTACTCTAGATTTTTCTAAAAGATGGCCTTCTATAATATTTCCTGTTCCATGAGTTTTTAGATTATTTCTAACAAAAAATCCAGAAATTAATTCATTGGGATTTTTTTTGTTGTTATCAAAACTAGATAATACTAACGAACTGATAATAGGTATCGATGCTGTTGCTGGGCCACCTATAAAATTCACTTTTTTTTCTCTAATAATATTCAGAAACAATTCAGTAATTGCATTTAGTGCCTCAGGATCAAGGGTCAATAATCTTCCATCAAAATAGAAATCACTTTTTTTTCCTGATGACAACAAAAAGTCACCGGTTTTAAAGGCTTTTAAATGATTAATTCTGTTTAATAAGGCTGTTAAATATTTTTCTTTCATAAGCGTGAGGATTTAAGTATACAATTTATTGTTATTTATATAATTTTTTACTTCTAAAGATATTAGCCCATCAATTGATAAACCTTTTTTAATATTACTTCTTACTATAGTACTTGAAATATTTAACATAGAAGAATTTAACGTGTTAAATTCTTGGAGATCTTTCAAATTTGTTTCAAAACCAGGCCTTTTAGCTACAACTATCTCAGCTAACTCCAGAATTTCTTTATGATCTTTCCATTTTGGAAAATCAATCAAACTATCAGAGCCTATGATTAAATACATTTTTGTTTCTTCAGAAAAAATTGTCTTTAATTCTTCTAAAGTATCTTTAGTGTAAGAATTTCCTCCTCGCAAGATATCTATATTAGATAATTCTAGCCAATTTATATTTTTTATAAAAAGCTCAATCATCTTTATTCGATGAGAGGATTCAGTTAAATTAAAAGGCTTTTTAAGCCAAGGATAGTTTGTGGGAATTAAAATGATTTTATCTAAATTAAGTTCTTCGTAAGAGCTTCTAGCCAAACTAAAATGTCCAAAATGAATAGGATCAAAAGTTCCACCTAGAATACCTATTTTGGGGATCATCCCATCTCCATTTCAATATCCTCAAGCCAAACTTTATCACCACGTTTAATGCCTGCATTTTCTAATAATTTTGTAAGGCCTTTCTTTTTCATTTCGCCATAAAATTGAATTTGGGCATTGGGGTTTGCCAAATCAGTGCCTTGAGCTATTTGTATTATTTCTTGATCTAAAATAATTACTTTATTGTTTTCTATTGTTAACCGGTCTTTTTTAACAAAATTTGAAGCTTTATTAAATTTAACTTTCGAAGCTAATATTTTATTTGCTTCTCGAATCAAAATCTTTTTTAATTCTTCCATTCCTTGTCCTGTAAGTGCTGAAATAGTCAAAACTGTCCAATCTTTTTTTTCAAACTCCAATTTGATTTGATTTATGCCATTCAAATTTTCAACAAGATCAATTTTATTAATAGCTATAAGTTTTTTAATTTTTAATAAATTTTTATCAAATAACATGATTTCTTTATTAATTTTTTCAAACTCTTCAAATAAATTATTTTTACTAGCATCTAAAATATGAACTATTAAATTTACTCTTTTTATATGTTTTAAAAATTGATGGCCTAAACCTTTACCTTTACTAGCTTGATCAATAAGCCCTGGAATTTCTGCTATTGTTATTGAATTCCATTGATTGTTCACAACTCCAATAACTGGTTCTAAAGTAGTAAATGGATAATCAGCAATTTTTGGTTTTGCATTAGTTAATGCATTTACAACACTTGATTTTCCTACATTAGGAAATCCTACTAAACCTACATCTGCGATTATTCTAAGTTCTAATTTTATATTAAGATTTTTGCCTTTTTCACCTGCTTCAGCTAGCAATGGTTCCTGATTATTAGCTGAAACAAATTTTTTATTCCCATTTCCTCCTTTACCACCTTTTGCAAGCATAATAGAATCATTTTTTTTCAAAAGTTCTCCTGCAAAAATATATTTATTGTTCTGTTCTATCCACACTAAAGTTCCCTTAGGTGCCTTAAGAATTAAATCTTCAGCATTCTTACCAGATCTATTTTTACTCATGCCATCTTGACCTGATTTAGCTTCAAATATTTTAATAAAATTTAACTCTCCTAATCCAAGACTGTTTGAATCACACGATAAAATTATTGATCCTCCATTTCCTCCTTTACCACCATCAGGCCCTCCTTTAGGAACAAATTTTTCTTTTCTAAAGGAAACATGTCCATTTCCTCCTTTACCAGATTTAATATTAATTATTGTTAAATCAATCAATTTATTTCTTTTAATAATCATAATAAGAGTGTTATTAATATTAAGTTTGTGGGATTAAGCTTATTTTAAAAAACAAAATGTTCAAAACTTTAACTAAAAATGAATTTTGATATGATTTTTGGTTTAAATAAATTAATGGCTTTTTATAATTAACATTTAATTGTCAAAATTAATGATTTTATAACAAATATTAAACAGTTTTGAACATTTTGTTAACTTAGAAATTAAAGTGATTCTTTATTTGCTGTAAATCATTCCTAGCCAATGAAGATTTTTTTAAATCTTCTTCTATTGACCTGTATGCTTGCAAGACAGTGGAGTGGTTTTTGTTACCAATAATTTTTCCTATGATGCTCCAAGTTAAGTTTAGATTTTTACGTAAAATATAATAAGAAATTTTCCTGGCATAGATTAATTTTTGTTCTCTTTTGCTACTTTTCAAAGAAGAAATATTTATATCAAAATATTTACAAATATATGAAAGAAGTTCTTCAATAGAAGGAATAGAAGGAGTGTTATTTATCCGAAATCCTTTAATAACATTTTCAGCTAAAACTAATGATGCTGGACAGTTTTTCAATTGAGCAAAAGCTAAAATTCTATTGAGAGCCATTTCAATTTGACGAACATTATTTCTACACATTTTTGCTAAATAAGTTGTTACTTCTGGTTCTATAGTTACATTTGCTAAAGAAGCCTTTTTCTCAATAATCACTATTCTGGTTTCATAATCAGGTTTTTGAATATCTACTACAAGTCCGCCTTGAAGCCTGGATAAAATTCTAGATTCAATTTCTGCAAGATCTTTAGGATCATCTCCTGCAATTACAATTGGTTTGCCTTCTATAAATAGTTCATTGAATATATGGAAAAATGCTTCCTGAGTTTGATTTTTTCCAGATAAAAAATGAATGTCATCAACTAAAAGCGCATCAAGTTTGCTATATTTTTCTCTGAAATCATTTATTTTCCCTTCTTTAATGGAAAAAATATATTCGTTGGTAAACATTTCTCCAGTAATATATCTAGTATTTAAATTTTTTGCAGATAATGAATGAGCAATAGCATGCAGAAGATGAGTTTTTCCTAAACCAACATCAGAATATAAATACAAAGGATTAAACTTAACCGATTTTGAACCAGCTATTTGCTGTGTTGATGAATAGGCAAGTTCGTTTGAGGGACCAACTACAAAGGAGTCAAATGTATATTTGATTGGAGTAAAATATTTTTTTTGAAATCCTTGAGTTATTGGCTTTTTTGATTTTGATAAATTTTCAAAAGAATTTTTTTCAGGGGCTACAAAAACTTTAAAATCTATAGAAATTGATGTGTTTGCAATGTTATCTACAACACGAGAAATAGTAGGCAATAATCGTTTTGATAGCATTTCAGCAGCAAAAGGACTGATAGTAGAAATAACTAAAGACTGTTCGTTAAAAGATAAGGCTGTAGTGTTTTTTAACCAAGTTTCAAAATTAGCCTTTGGCATTTCCATTTCGAGATGACTTAATGCCGTAGACCATAATTTTTCAGCACTTAGGTTTTTCAAATTAACTCCAAATTTTTACAAAGAAAAGACTTCCAAATAATGGCTATTTTTTAATTTGGGAGTAAAATCTTTACTCGTTGATTAACTAGATACTAGAGTTATTAGTTACAATGTTGCACAATAAACTTTTATCTAAAAAAAACATATCATACCTCATTGAAAGAGCGATACGGTTAATTATTTAGAATATAAAAAAAATCAGATAATTTTGTTTAATTATTGTGTAATATTTCACAAACAACCTAAAAAGAACATTTGTTCTTGGAGAAAAATTTCCCAAAAAAGGAGATTATTTTGAAAATAATATTTATTGGCACCCCAGAAGAGTCTGCTAAATGTCTTGAGGAAGTAAGTAAAATTTTTGAGGTGATCTTTGTATATACAAAAGAAGATAAAATTAGAGGTCGAGGAAAATCAAAAACTTTTACTCCCGTAAAGACAGCTGCAATTAATTTAGATATAAAATTCTCTACTTCTTCTCCAAATTCTGATTTCCTAAAGTCACTTGATGCAGATTTAATAGTTTTATGTTCTTATGGTGCAAAATTAGATGTGGATGTTATTAATTCTGCTAAATTTGGAGCAATTAACATTCATCCTTCTTTGTTACCTCAATATAGAGGACCAAGTCCAATAATTACACCCTTGCTTGATGGTTGTGAAGATACAGGAGTTTCTATAATGAAGATGGATGAAGGTTTTGATACGGGGCCAATTTTAGCTCAAGTTAAGGTTAAAATTTTTCCAGAGGATAATGGAGAAATGTTAACATATAAATTATTTAAAAAAGGAACAAAGTTATTAATAAATACAATTAGAAAAATTAATACTGGTAAATATTCTGAAACTCCTCAAAACCATAGTGATGCTACATTCACAAAAATAATAAGAAAATCAGATGGAAAAATTAATTGGAATGAAGAAGCTGAAAAAATTGAAAGACAAATCAGAGCATATAATCCTTGGCCGATGGCTTTTTCTTTTTGGAATAACAAGAATCTTAAGATTCTAAAAGCAAAAACTTCTGAGCATATTTTTGAAAAACCTGGACATGTTAAACGCACTTCAAGTAACCAAATTATTGTTGCAACAAAAAAAGGATCACTTGAACTACATTTAATTCAATTAGAAGGTAAAACTCCCACTAATATTCAAGATTTTATTAATGGGCAGCCTCAATTTGTAGAAAGCATTTTAAGCTCCTAATTAAGCTCCATCTGGAAGAATTGGTTCTATAAGAACAATTTCTCTGTGAGCATGATGGCCTCGAATAAAATCAACATTTTCTTTCCACCAATCGGTTCCATAAAACTTAGCTTCTTTTTCTTCAATTTCCTCTTTATTGTTAAAGGTTCTGATCCAAATGAATTGAGTATTCTCTTCATTAACCCATGCAGTTTGTATTCCCATTCCTGCTTCTTTAACTTTTGAAATTAACACATCGTTAAAAAGATTTAGCCAACTTTCCATCATTCCTTTGTTTATTGTGTATGTTCTTAATTGTCCTACCATTACTTATCTCCTATAAAGTATTAATAATCACTAAAATTAAAGATAATATTAACTAAATATTAAATAAATAAAAATCTATTAGGTAAATAAAAATGAAAATTACTAAAATAAAATTAAGAGAGTTAAGCGGAACACTTGAAACAAAAAATATTTTTTGGGAAGAAAGGCTAGTAATGCCACTTGATATTTATCCTGATTACAGAAATCAAGGTTTTGTTAGTGGAAGACCTGAAACTAATCTTGGTTTTAATAACCAAAAAGGATTGGCATATCCTATTTCTGCAATATTTATTGAAATTAAAACAGATGAAGGGGCAACAGGAATAGGCGGCCCAATAGATAAGGCTCAGGCTTATTTGATTAAAGAACAACTAATAGATTTACTTATAGGAAAAGATCCTCTTGCAATCGAGTTAATTTGGGATCAAATGCATAGACATCAGGTTCATGGAAGACAGGGAACTCCTATGCTTGCTTTAAGTGCTATTGATTGCGCGCTATGGGATTTAAAAGGAAAAATTTTGCAGCAACCTGTATATAAATTATTTGGTGGACCAACAAGAGAGAAAATGCCTGCATACGCAAGCATGTTAGGTTTTGCGGTTGAAGACCTTGGGTTAGTTAAAGAGAGAGCATTGCAATTCAAAGAAATGGGATATGTTGCACAAAAATGGTTCTTTAGGCATGGGCCTATGAGTGGACCTGAAGGTTTTAAAAAAAATGTATCTTTAGTAAAAACATTAAGAGAAACGTTAGGTGAAGATGATGATATTATGCTTGATTGTTGGCAAAGCTGGAATTTAAGCTATGCTGTAAAAATGATTTCATATATTGAAGAATATGAACCTCGGTGGCTTGAAGAAGTTGCTATGCCTGACAGAATAGACACTTATAGACAATTAAGAGAAAGAACCTCTATACCTTTGTCTGGCGCTGAGCATGAATACACTAGATGGGGTTTTAAAAGGTTTGTTGATCAAGAAGCTTTAGATATATTGCAGCCAGACATCTATTGGGCAGGAGGATTGAGCGAAACATTAAAAATAGCAAGTTATGCAACAGTACATGATCTTATTACAATTCCCCATGGACATTCTTCTAAGGCAGGTATACATTTTTCTCTTTCTCAATCTTCAATACATACTCCTTATCAAGAATATTTAGTTAAATGGAATGATATTCATCAATTCTTTTTATTAAATCCAGTTTCTCCAAAAAATGGATTTATTGGTATTCCAAATGAAATGGGATTAGGGATGAATATAGATAATTCCAAAATAGAAAAAGAAGTTGAATTTTAAACTAGGTTTTAATTTTTCTCCTTCTAAATCTTCTTGATTTTCTTGGAACAACTTTTTTTGTTTCAGGTCTTGATGGAAATATAAAAGAGTTGTTTATCATAGAATTTTTAGTTTGTGAATTATGGTGAATACGAGGAATAACTTTAATTTTTCCTGATTCTTTTTTAGGTTTTATTCCAGAGACTGACTTTAAATATTTTCCAGTAAATGATTTGTTTTTCGTTATAATATTTTCTGGAGTTCCTTGAGCAACGATTTTTCCTCCTTTAGCTCCAGCTCCTGGCCCTAGGTCAATTACCCAATCTGCGTTTTTTATTAAATCTAAATGATGTTCAATAAGCAGTATAGTATTACCAGAATCGGCAAGTTTATGTAAAATTTTTACTAAATTATTACAATCTTCAAATGAAAGGCCTGTAGTTGGCTCATCAAGAATATAAAGAGTTTTTCCGGTGCTTTTTTTTGAAAGTTGGCTTGATAATTTTATTCTTTGTGCTTCTCCTCCGCTTAATGTTGTAGCAGGTTGCCCTAATTTTATGTATCCTAATCCGACATCTATTAAAGTTTGGAATTTATTTTTTATATTTGGAATGTTAAAGAATAATTTATAAGCTTCTGAAACAGTAAGGTCAAGAACTTCGCTGATATTTAAATTTTTGAATTTAATTTCTAGAGCTTCTCGATTATATCTTTTTCCTCTACATAATTCACAAGGAACAGTAACATCCGGTAAGAATTGCATTTGAATTTCAGTGTATCCTGCACCTGAACAAAATTCGCATCTTCCTCCCTTAACATTAAAGGAGAATCTTCCTGTTTTATAGCCTCTGGCTTTTGATTCTGGAACAGAAGCAAAAAGTTCTCTTATGGATGTGAAGACTCCTGTGTAGGTAGCTGGGTTTGATCTAGGTGTTCTGCCTATAGGAGTTTGGTCAATATTTATTACTTTATCAATATTTTCAATACCTAGAATTTCATCACACTCTCCTGGTATTTCTTTAGTTTTATATAATAGTTTAGAAATATTTTTATAAATTATTTCATTAACAAGAGTGCTTTTTCCTGATCCTGAAACGCCTGTTACGCAAACTATTTTTCCTAAAGGGATGTCTATATCTATGTCAGATAAGTTATTTTCTCGGGCTCCTTTTACGGTGATATTTAATTTTGAACCTTTTCGTCTTTTTAATGGAAAATCAATTTTTTTCTTTCCTGAAAGATATTGACCAGTTAAGGAATCTTCTGAAAGATGTATTTTATTTGGTTCTCCTTGAGCAATTAGGTTTCCTCCTTTATTTCCAGCACCAGGCCCTAGATCAATTATGTTATCTGATGCCCTCATTATTGATTCATCATGTTCAACTATAAGTATTGTGTTTCCTAGATCTCTTAATTCTAATAATGTATTGATTAGTAAATGATTATCTACAGGATGAAGTCCAATTGAAGGCTCATCGCAGACATACAATACTCCTGTAAGCCCTGAGCCAATTTGAGTAGCAAGTCTAATTCTTTGACTTTCTCCTCCGCTTAAAGTGGAAGTAGATCTGTTAATGCTTAAATAATCTAACCCAACTTTTGTTAAAAATGTTAGTCGTGCTTTAAGTTCTTTGAAAATTTGAGATCCAATAGATCTTTCTGTACTAGTTAATCGTTTTTTATCTTCAATGTTTTGGGATGAACATAATTTTAGCCATTCCAAGCATTTAAAAACAGAAAGAGAAGAAATTTCCATTATATTGAGGTCTAGAATTGTAACACTTAAAGATTCTTGGTTCAGTCTTTGTCCCGAGCAGATATCACACCTCTTTTGAACCATGTAATTAGAGAGAAAATCTCTTACGGAATCTGAGTCTGTGTTTTGATAACGTTTTTCGAGTATATGGACTACTCCATCAAACTTTGTGTTCCAAATTCTTTCATTTCCTCTTTTGGATAAATATGTAATTGGAATAGTTTCGTTTTTTGTTCCATATAGAATTTCACTTATTATTTCAGGTGGTAATTGTTTGAATGGAATATTAAGAGAAAAATTAAAGGTGCTTGATAAAGATTTTATAAAATTGTGTTCCCAAGATAAGGATCCGTCTTTTAATGTCCATGGCTCTATGGCCCCTTCAGATAAAGATTTATTTTGATCTGGAATTATTAGATATGGATCTGCTTGAAGATTAAACCCTAATCCTGAACAGTTTTTACAGGCGCCGTACGGAGTATTAAAAGAAAAATTTCTAGGTTCCAATTCTGTTAAGCTAAGTTTACATTTGTTGCAGCTTAGAGTTTCTGAGAATCTTTTTTTGTCCTTTTCTTGCATTTGGCAAACTAGAGAACCTTTTCCAATTTTTAAACAAGTTTCGATTGAGTTAAATAATCTTGTTTTATCAATATGTTTTTTAATTATTAATCTGTCTACAACTACTTCAATTGTGTGCCATTTGTTTTTATCCAATTCGAAAGTAGAATCAAGATCCAAAATTTTTCCGTCTATTTGAACTCTTATGAACCCCTTTTTTCTTAGATCATCAATAAGTGATTTATGTTCTCCTTTCATATGTGTTACCAATGGAGCAAGAAGAGAGATTCTAGAATTTTCAGGAAAAGTTAATATAGAATTCATCATTTCTTCTGCTGATTGTTTTGTTACTGGTAATCCACACTTTGGGCAGTGGGCTTTTCCTATCCTTGAGTATAAAAGACGAAGATAGTCGAAAATTTCTGTTACTGTTCCAACAGTAGATCTAGGGTTTTTTGTAACACCTTTTTGGTCTATAGATATTGCTGGGCTTAGGCCTTCAATTCTGTCTACATCAGGCTTTTCTAGTCTTCCAAGAAATTGTCTAGCATAAGCAGAAAGAGACTCTACGTACCTTCTTTGTCCTTCAGCAAAAATGGTATCAAATGCTAATGAACTCTTGCCTGAACCTGAAACTCCAGTTATTACTACAAGTTTATTTTTAGGAATTTCTACATCTATATTTTTTAGATTGTGTTCTCGAGCTCCCTTAATAATTATATTTTTACTTTCCAATTTTTTCCTTTTGAGAATATGATCACATTTATTTTATCAACAATAATTTAAATTAATGTTTCATAATGGTTTGATAAAATTTTTTAGAGTTTAAATTTACTCCCAATAATTCTCTTATGCTTTCATCAAAAACTCTAGACAATTCTTGTAGTATGTTTTTTGGAGGAGACAATTCTATTAATGATGAAAAGTTTTCTCGACTCATATTTCTAAGAATTTTCAAAGTCATGATGTTTAAATTTATTAATTTTGTGTTTTCTAGTTTTTTGCAATCTGAACAAAGAATTCCTCCTTGACTGGGAGAAAAAACATGTGAGTTTTTACTTATTTCCTTTTCGCAGTTTACACATTCTAGAAACACTAGTTTAAACCCTGATAATGTTAATAATTGAAACTCAAAACAATGAATTAATAAGAGTTCTTTTTTATGTGTTTCTATTAATTTTAGCGAAGATACCAATAAATCAAAGAGTTTAGTGTTTGGCTGATTTTCGCTTAAAACGGATTCTGTTAGTTCTGTGATATAACATGCTTTAGCTATTAGCTTTAAATTTTTTTTAATTAAATTAAAAGAATTAATACTTTCAACTTGAGTAATTAAGTCTAAATTTTTTCCTTTTCTTAAATAAGCTGTTACTTGATTTAAAATTTCCAAGTGACCTTTTAATTTACTTCTTGGTTTTCGTACACTTTTTGCTACAGCTCTTACTAGACCATGTTCTCTTGTAATTAAATGAAAAATACTATTTGCTTCTCCAAAATTTGAAGATTTACTAATAATTCCTGTGGCAAAATAATTTTTTGTCATAATAAAAAATGATTTAAATTAGTATTTTACTCAGAGCTAATTAAAAGAAGATCTGTTTTCAAAAGCATGGCTTAAAGTTGAAAAATCTGAATATTCCAAATCTGCTCCCGTTGGCAACCCTCTAGCAAGCATTGTAATAGTGGGTTTTGTTTTTAACTCTGAAAGTAATTCTTGAATATACATTGCAGTTGCCTCTCCTTCCATTGTTGGATTGGTTGCGAAGATTATTTCATGAATGTCGTTAGTAATTCTTTTCATTAGAGATTCAATTTTTAAATTATTTGGCCCTAAACCATTCATTGGTGAAATCGCCCCATGTAATACATGGTACAAGCCATCATAAATCCCAGAATTTTCTATAACAATGACATCTAAGGGGTTTTCAACTATGCAAATTTCATTTTTGTTGCGATCTCCTTCACAAATTAAACAGAGACGAGAATTTTTTGTATCTGTGTTTTCCATTATGTAAAAACATATTTCACAAAAAACGATATTTTGTTTTACAGAAGTTAAAGCTTGAGAAAGCGTTTCTATTTCTTCTGATGATTTTTGAGTTACAAAATATGTAAGTCTTTGTGCAGTTTTAGGACCTACGCCTGGAAGGCTACTGAAAGCTAGAATTAAATTTCTAATAGGCTTTGGAATTATTTTGTTATTTATTGATTCCATTAAAAGTTAAAATCCCATACCTGGGATTTTAAACCCTCCAGTGAGAGATTTCATTTTTTTAGATGCTTGCTTTTCAGCTTTTTTAGATGCTTCATTGATTGCTGAAACTATATGTTGTTCTAACTCAACAGTATTAGAAGATGACAGGAATTTAGGGTCAATTTCTATTGAAGATAAAAGTTTATCTCCAGTCATTACTACTTTTACAGAGCCTCTATCAGAAGAACCTTCAACTCTTAATGATTCAATTTCTTTTTGCGCTGCTTCCATTCTTTGTTTTAATTGTTGTGCTTGTTTTAATAAATTCATTTTATTCATTTTATTGATCATCCTTTTTATCGATTACTTTTGCTCCCATAGAAATAGCCATTCTTACTATAGGGCTATCTTCAATGTTTGCTGAATCATTATTGTTGTCTTTTGAAGAATTGATAGACATAATTTTTATGGTTATAGTTTCATTGTACACTTCAGATACAGTACTTTCGATTAATTTTTTTACTTGTTGATCTTTTATTTCTTCAATCATATTTTCAGTGAAAGTGTTACTTTTAAATTTTAAAGTTAGTATAGAATTTTGAGGTGAAGGGTTTTGTACATTCCTAAGTAATGCTCCCAGAAAATACTTTTTCCCTTTTGATCTTTTGAGTTTTTCACAAACGGCTAACCACTTTTCATCTAAAGTGAAAGAATTTCCAGTCTTTTGTTTAACTAAAGTTGTTTCTGAAGGTCTTTTTTTAATCTCTGGTTCTTTTTTAGAATCATTTCTTTTTTCAAAAGGTTTTTTTTCTGGAACAGGGTTGTTAATTGGTTTAGTAAAGCCTTTATCCAACTTTGTTGTTGGAGCAACATTAGTTTTTTGAGTTACTGAATTTTTATTTTTTATAATTACGTTTATTAATGCAATTTCCAGAGAAATTGGAGGATGTTCTCCAGAAATTATTTCATGTTTAGACAATTCATTAGTTGTTTTAACTATGGTGTTTAGGGAAAATTTTTTTGAAATATCAGAAGATTTCTTAATCAAATCTTCTGATTGAATAAGAATATTTGTTTCTCCAACTTTTGTAAGCGCGATTGCTCTAAGAGAAGAGAGTATTTGTTTTTGTATTTCTAAGGGGTCAACCCCTAAATCTATTAGAGAATGAATATCTTGCAAAACTAAAGATGTGTCTCCATTTAACAAAGATGAAGCAATTTTTAAACTAATGGTTTCATCAATTAAGCCTAAAGAAGATGAAACATTTTCTTCTGTTAATAGGGAATTAAATTGAACTGATATTTGCTCAAGAATATTTTCTGCATCTCTAAGGCTACCTGTAGACACTTTTGAAATTAATTCTAAGGATTCTTGCGTAGCTGAAATATTTTCAGTTTTACATATTTTTGCTAAATGTTCTGTCAAGTTATTATTGGAAATTCTTCGAAAATCAAATCTTTGACATCGGGATACTATTGTAGGTGGTAAAGATTGAATTTCTGTAGTTGCAAGAATAATTATGACTTGAGATGGTGGCTCTTCAAGTAATTTTAGTAAAGCTTCTGCAGCAAATTTAGTTAAACCATGAGCCTCGTCAATAATGTAAACTTTATATTTTCCTGAGTTAGGTAAATACTGAGCGCTATCTTTTAAATCTCTAATATCTTCAATTTTTCTATGGGATGCTGCATCAATTTCAATTAAATCAATCATGTTTCCTGTAATAACTGATTTACAATTAAAGCAATTTTCGCAAGGCTCTCCTTCAATAGGGTTTTGGCAATTTAGAGATTTTGCAAGAATTCTTGCAGTAGAAGTTTTTCCTACTCCTCTAGGCCCTGAAAATAAATATGCGTGAGACCAGTTTTTAGCAGCAATAGCATTTTTTAAAGTTGTAGTTACATGTTCTTGGCCTATAACTTCTTTAAATAATTGAGGCCTCCATCTTAGATATAGTACTTTTTTATTGGTATTATTTGTCGACATAATTTACGTAAAAATTAGAGTGTTTGGTTAGAGAAGTTAAACTTTTTTAAAATCATTAGAGTTTTTTCTTTCATTAGAATATTTTCAGATTGCTTAAAATGATCAAAACCTAAAAGATGTAAAGTTCCATGAGCAATTAATGTTGCAATTTCGATTTCTATTTGATGTTTATACATTTGTGCCTGTTTTTGAGCTTGAGGGAAAGAAACAATTATGTCTCCTAGATGGTTATGTTCATTATCCAAAGTGTCTATAGTTGATCCATTTAACAATTTTCCCTCTTTCCATATTTCATTGTAAGGGAATGCCAGAACATCTGTCACAGTATTTTCTTCTAGGTAGCGATAATGGAGACTTTTCAATTCTTCATTATTAGTAATTACAATCCCAATTGAACTAGAACAAAGACCTTTTGATCCTATTTTTCTCGCAATATTTGCAACATCAACAATTAATTTTTGAGAAATATTTTTTTGATATTCAAGATTTATTTGAACTGTAATATTTGCAGACATGTAAATAACTATTGTAAGGTTTTTTTTAATCTAAGTGTTTCTTCTCTTAGAATTTTTACCTTACTCAGTAAAAATACAGTTTCTCTATTTATGGTTTCTATTTTGGAGGCTGCTTTAATAGAGGATCTAAGAGAAATGGCAACTTCAGGGTACATTAAATTTTCAAGCTCAAGAAATGTTTTGAAAGTATATAAAGAAGGAATTAATTCTTCATTAATTGTTAATTTAATTAACTGATTTGGTGATGAATGAGAAAGCATTTCTGCATATTTTAAAACGTCTTCCAGAATATCATATAAAAATTGTTGATTTTGTTTTTTCTTCATTAAACTGTAATCTTTTCTCATGATTATATATAAATAAAATCCTCAAGGAGATTTTACATGAAAAGAGTTGGTTTTTTATTCAAAATTAAAGAAGAACATAAAGAAGAATATAAAAAACACCATCAAAATGTTTGGCCAGAGATGTTAGAAGCGTTAAAAAAACATGGATGGAACAATTACTCTATATTTATGACACCAGAGGGACTTCTATTTGGATATTTTGAAACACCTCATAGCTTTGAAAAAGCTTTAGAGTTAATGTCCACTGAAGACATTAATAGTAAATGGCAAGATTTTATGGCTCAGTATTTTGAAAATATTGGAGATCAACATCCTGATGAAAGCATGATGGAGTTAGAAGAAGTTTTTCACACAGATTAATTTTATATGAAAAGAGTTTGTTTTATGTTCAAAATTAAAGAAGAACATAAAGAAGAATATAAAAAACACCATCAAAATGTTTGGCCTGAAGTGTTGAATGTCATAAGAAGAAATGGGCGTAAAAATTATTCAATTTTCATGACACCAGAAGGATTTCTTTTTGGATATTTTGAAACACTCGATAGAATTGAAAAAATTTTATCTATTGAAGATCAAGAAATAAATAAAAAATGGCAAGATTTTATGGCTCCATATTTCGAAAATATTGGAAATAACTATGCTGAAAAGCGAATTGTAACCCTAGAAGAAGTTTTTCACACAGATTAATTAAAAATGAATTGCCTCATTTGATATTGCTAATCCTGCTTCTTTTAAGGCTTCAGATAAAGTGGGATGTGCATGAGTGAGCATTCCTAACTCAACATTTGTTCCTTCAAGTAACTTTAGAATTCCAATTTCAGCGATTAATTCTGTTACTTCTGGGCCTATTAAATGTGCTCCAATAAGTTCACCTGATTCATTATCAGTAATTAATTTTACAAATCCTTCTGAGTCTCCTATTGCTATAGCTTTTCCAACAGCTTTAAATGGAAATTTTGCTGTTTTAATTGATCTTCCTGAATCACGAGCTTCTTTCTCAGTGAGCCCAATGCTGGCAATCTGAGGCTGACAATATGTACATCTAGGCATTTCTTTATAATCAAGTGAATGTACAGTTTCACCAGAAGCATGTTCAGCTGCAATAGCGCCTTGAGAAAAACCAACATGAGCTAACATTAGTTTTCCAGTTACATCTCCTACTGCGTAAATATTTTTAATATTTGTTGACATATTTTCATCTATAGATACAAATCCTTTTTCAAGAGTTACGCCTATTTCCTCTAAACCTAAATTATCAGTGTTTGGTTGAACCCCTACTCCTAATAAAACCTTTTCGCATTCATATTGATTTTCGGATCCGTTGTGTTCATATTTTATGATCACCTTATTTTCTTTTATTGACGTTCCTAAGACTTTGCAATTAGTGGCAAATTTTATCCCTCTACTTGAAAAAGATTTTTCTAATTCAACCGAAACATCTTCATCTTCATTAGGAACTAAATGAGGAAGCATTTCAAACAACATTACTTCAGAAGAATAAGAGTGAAAAAGGTAAGCAAATTCAACTCCAATTGCTCCTGCTCCAATTATCCCTATAGACTTAGGAGAATCTTTTAGATCTAATGCTTCTCTACTAGTAATTATAAAATTTTTGTCTATTTCTAAATTAGGCAAGCTTTTTGGTCTAGCACCTGTAGCAATAATAAATTTTGGTGCTTTAATAATATCTTTCGAAGAAGTTAAAATTACTGTTTCATTAGAGGTAAATTTTGCATTGTCATTGAATAAAGTGATTTTATTTTTGTTGATTAAGTAACCAATTCCTTGTGTTAGTGCTGAAGAAACTTCTCTGCTTCTTTTTACTGCTTTACTAAAGTCAATGTTAAGTTTTTCAAAACTTATTCCCCATTTTTCACCTTCAGAAATTTGATTTATCAATTCAGCATTTTTCAATAGGGATTTACTAGGAATACAGCCCCAATTTAAACAAACTCCCCCTAACCCACCTATTCCAGAACCGTCATCTTTTTCTATTAGGGCAACTTTCATTCCTAGCTGAGAAGCCCTTATTGCAGAATGATACCCTGCAGGACCAGCTCCAATAACAACTATATCAAAATCATGTTGAGTCATATTGTTTTCTCCTTGGTGAATTATGACCTATTTAAACTTTAGTCCATTTATATAGCAATTTTCCTAAGATAACAAAAAATCCTCCTAGTAAAAATCCACTAACAGAACTAATTAAAAAAACTATAGCATAAGGCCCCCAGGTATTTGGACAAGTTGAGATGCTTAAGCAAATCCAATAACTTATTAGAGAGTAAAAAATAGAAAATACTATCCCTAAAATTAATCCTGTAAAAGCGCCTTTCTTTATCATTCAGTTATATTATAGAATTTTGTAATAATTGTATTTATATTTATCAAGGCTTTTATGGAAAATCTAAAAAATCTTCACGAGTCAGCTTTAAAACATTTGTTTGTAGGGATGAGTAACACAGATGACCTTAATTCTGAGGGAGGCCCTACTATTTTAAAAGAAGGCAAAGGGATTTATGTTTGGGATGAAGAAGGCAACAGATATTTAGATGGAATATCTGGTATGTATTTTAGGAATATAGGTTACGGGAGAGAAGAAGTTGCTAAAGAAATTTATGAACAATTATCTAACGTTAGTATGAATATGTATTCTGCTGTTACTGAAGCTACGATTTTATTAGCTCAAAAAATAGCAGATTTAACTCCTGGTAATTTAACAAAGACATTTTTTTCTAGTGGAGGTTCAGAAGCTAACGAAACATCGATTAAAATGGCTCAAGCTTTTCATAATCGACAGGGAAACAAAGGAAGATATAAGATCATCAGTAGGAAAGGCTCTTATCATGGTGGCACTTTGGGAACAATGTGGCTAGGGTCTCATCCTTTCTTACCTAGAAATGAATATCAACCTGTGCCATTGAATGTTTTACATGCTCCAAATCCAAATCCATATAGATTTGAAGAAATTGGGGCAAGAAATGAAGAAGAATGTGGAGAAAAAGCTGCAAAAGCGATAGAAGATTTAATTGTTTTTCATAACCCTGATTCAATTTCAGCCGTTATAGGAGAACCAGTTGCTCAACCTTTGGGAGGAGTAGTTCCCCCTTCAAATTATTGGCCTATGGTAAAAAACATATGTGAAAAATACGGTGTTATTTTAATATTTGATGAAATTATTACCGGTTTTGGCAGATTAGGAGAATGGTTTGGTTCTGATTTAGTAAAAGTTACTCCAGATATTATGAGTGTTGCAAAAGGAATGACAAGTGGTTATTTCCCTTTAGGGGCAAGTATTGCTAGTTCACAAGTTTCAAGATTATTTAATGGAGGAAAAGAAGAATCTTTTAAACATATGTTTACATATTCTGGTCATCCAGGAGGTTCTGCTGCTGCTTTAAAAAATATTGAAATTATAGAAAATGAAAATCTAGTATTTAATGCAAAAATTAGAGGAGAACAATTAAAAACCGGATTAAAAGAATTAAAAAGTAAACTAAAAATAATTGGAGATGTTAGAGGAACAGGCTTATTGCAGGGCTTAGAGTTTGTAAAAGACAGAAAAACAAAAGAATTGTTTTCTAGTAAAGCCAAATTAGGAAAAAGAATTACAGATGGTCTTAGAAAAAGGGGCGTTTGGATTAAGGTTTCAGATTATATTTTACCTATTGCTCCTCCTTTAACAATTTCTTCATCTGAAATTAATGATTTACTATTAGTTATAGAAGAAACACTAGTCGATGTACAGAAAGAATTATTTAGTTAACCCTGATCTTTTTAAATCATCATTTTTTACTTTTTACTGAACTCCCTGGCACCAAATTTGAAAGTGTAACAGGGGTGTTGAAGTTAACAGTTGGTCCTGAATTTAAGAAAGACAGAGTAAGTTTTACTCTACTTTCCAAAATTCTTAAAGTGCTAATTAATTTTAACCTTTTAAATTCAGGAACATTTTTCATTTGAAGAGAAGCAATTTCAGCAGATAAATCCAGAATTTTTGATTCTATTGAAATCATATTTGAATTTGAAGGTTTTTCTGATTTAATAGTATTTGTTTCTTTTACAGGTTTTTCTATAGGTTTTCCATTTACAATGCTATCAATAATGACTTCTATATTTAAGTCAACATTGTTTTTAGCCATAGAAACTATTTTTTCTACGTACACTGAACTTAATTTACCTTCTATAAATGGTTTTGCTATTTCGAGTTGTCTTTTAGTCTCATCAATGTCAGCAATGCTTCTGGCTTCTTTGAAAGTTAGTTCTCCTTTATTAAGATGTTCTGTTAATTCAGGAGCAAGTGTAGTGATCAGGCTTTCATAATGATGGATAGTCCCTGCAGTGATCCCTGTTCTTCTAGATAATTCTTGTTGAGTTGTTTTGAATTTTTTTCTGTAATTTACAAGAAGATTTCCTAAATTTACTGCATTCACATGAGGCATTTCGTAAGAATTTTGAATTTCTAATTCAAGTTTTTCTTGTTCACTAAGATCTTCAAATAAATCACATTCTAAACTTTTCTGGCCACTATTTTTTGCTTCAATTAAATAATTAATTCCAGAAATAATTTTCATGGTTCCATCAGATTTTTTTGAAATAATTGGAGAATCATATTTTTTAAATTTGCTTAACCTGTTAGAGTTTTTACTCGGTTTTGATATTTGTTCAAAGTTTATATTTTTAATTAAATCTTTTAATAGTATATTCATATACAATTCTCCATTAGAGACAATATTATTTTATTCATTCTATTAATTTTGAGCATTCCAAAAAGCATAATCAAAAATTGTCCTGATGGGGAAAATGCGTATTCTAAAAACTATTTGACTTTGGAATATTAAGAGAATATCTTAAAGACTAATAAGAAAAAGAAGTATAAAAATCCTAAAATGATTCCTCCTTATGTAGCTTATAAAACATTCCGAAATTTTTTGGAATTCCTAAAAGATAATTTCCCCTCAAGGATAGATAGAAGTGTTTGGGGCCCTAGATATTCTGGGACTTCAGGACAACAGTTAATGACAGCATTAAAAGTACTTAATTTAATAGATGAAAATGGAATTCCTAAAGAAATATTAACTCACTTAGTCAACAGTGAAGGTGAAAATCGTAGATCTATATTGAGAAGAATATTGATGAATACGTATGAGCCTATTTTTAAAATAGATTTAACTAAAGCAACTAAATCTCAGTTTCATGAAGTGTTCAAATCTTTTAATACTAAAGAAGGCGTGATAATTAAATGCGAAGCATTTTTTTTTCAAGCTTGCCAAGATGCTGGTATAGAATTGTCCTCTTTTATACTTGCTAGGAGGCATACATCTTCTAGAAAAAACAATACTGGTTCAATCAGAACTAAAATTGTTTCCAAAAACGATAGTTCTAATACTGATTTTAATAATAATTTTGTTGTTTCAAGTATTCTTAAAAAGTATCCTGAATTTGATCCATCATGGGATTCGAAAGTTCAAGAAAAATGGTTAGAGGGAATGATAAAATTGTATGATGGGTTATTAAGCTAGGATCATCATGTTGGTGATTAGAGATCTTTCATAAAAAAGAGGGCATTTCAAATGCCCTCTTTTTCTTTATCCTTAAGATTTTTTAGAAATCCATTCCGCCCATTCCACCACCACCAGGCATAGGAGGTGCAGCAGGAGCTGCATCTTCTTTCTTATCAGTAATTAAAGATTCTGTTGTAAGAATCATTCCTGCTACAGAGACAGCATTTTCAACCGCTGCTCTTGTAACTTTGGCTGGATCAATAATTCCAAGAGTTACCATATCTCCAAACTGATCGGTATCAGCATCATATCCATGATTACCTTTACCTTTTTTAATTTCATCTAAAATGACAGCACCTTCTGCACCAGAATTATTTGCAATAACTCTAATAGGCTCTTGCAATGCAGCTTTCAAAATGCTAACTCCGGTTTCCAAATCTGTGCCACTGACGTTAGATAAGTTTTCAGATGCTCTAATTAATACTGTTCCTCCGCCTGGAACAATGCCTTCTTCAACTGCAGCTCTAGTAGCAGATAAAGCATCTTCTAATCTTTGTTTTTTCTCTTTTAATTCTATTTCTGTGGCTGCGCCTACTTTAATTACTGCTACTCCACCAGAAAGTTTAGCCATGCGCTCTTGAAGTTTTTCTCTGTCATAATCAGAAGTTGTTTCTTCTATTTGCGCTTTAATTTGGTTAATACGACCTTGTATTCTTGATTTGTCTCCCTTGCCACCAACAAAAGTAGTATCGTCTTTTCGTGAAAGAATTCTTTCTACTTGCCCTAAATCATCTAAAGTTGCAGTATCTAATTTTAATCCTACATCTTCAGTAATGACTGTAGCTCCGGTAAGGATAGCTATGTCTTCCAACATTTCTTTTCTTCGATCACCAAACCCTGGTGCTTTTATAGCTAAACCATTTAACGTACCTCTCATTTTATTTACAACTATAGTAGCTAAAGCTTCGCCTTCAAGGTCTTCGGCTATTACGATAACATTTTTATTAGATTGTAATATTTTTTCTAAAACTGGAAGGATATCAGAGACAGCTGAAATCTTTTTATCTGTTACTAAGACATAAGCATTTTCTAAGACTGTTTCCATTCTTTCAGCATTAGTTACGAAGTAAGGAGAAATATAACCCCTGTCTATTTGCATTCCTTCAACAAAATCAGTTTCATATTCTAATCCTTTGCCTTCATCAACAGTAATCACTCCATCTTTACCAACTTTATCCATAACATCAGCAATTAATTGACCCATTTCATCGTCATGAGCAGACAGACTGGCAACTTGAGCAATTTGATCTCTTCCTTCAACGGAAGTAGATAATTTTGCTATTGTGGATCTTACCGATCCTACAGCTGCATCCAATCCTTTCTTTATTGATAATGGATCTGCGCCAGCGGCAACATTCTTGAATCCTTCTTTAATAATTGCTTGGGCTAATACAGTTGATGTTGTAGTTCCATCACCAGCATCATCGTTAGTTTTTTTAGAAGCTTCTTTGATTAATTGTGCTCCCATGTTTTCAAAAGGATCTTCTAAGTCAATCTCTTTTGCAATTGTCACTCCATCAGAACAAACTTGTGGAGGACCAAATTTTTTATCTAGTATTACATTTCTACCTTTTGGTCCCAATGTAACTTTAACAGTGTCTGCTAAAGTATCTATACCTTTTTTTAGTTTAGTTCGACCATCAGAACCAAAACTTAAATCTTTTGGCATTTTTATCTCCGTGATTCCTCATATTGAGGGTTTAATTTATTAATTAACTAACTATTGCAAGAATATCGCTTTCTTTTACAATCAAAAAATCAGCACCATTTTCACTATATTCCGTGCCAGCATATTTTGAATAGATAACGATATCATTAAGTTTTACAGACATCTTAATAGTATTTCCTTCATCTGTGGTTCTGCCTGTACCCACTGCAACAACTTTACCTTTTTGAGGTTTTTCTTTTGCAGTTTCTGGAATATATATTCCACCTGGGCTTTTTTCAACATCATCGTCTGAAGGTTGGATAATTACTCTATCACCCAATGGCTTCAATTTTAATGACACTTTTTCCTCCTAGTTTGAATTTTGTTTAAATATTTTACTTGCAAAAATCGAATTTATGATTGCGACATGTTATTTTAGCAGAAACATTGATAGCCTGCTAATATTTTTTTATTTAGATTAAAATTATTTTAAAAGTTGAAATATTACTGACCTTTTAATCAAATAAAATGATTATTAATCTAAGTTGTCAAGGTATTGAGATACGAAATCGAATTCTACAAAATCTGTATATGCTTTGATAAGTGATTTTGTTATTGGCCCAAAGATATTTTCACCTATTTTTTTTCCATTAAAAAATGAAACTGGACATACGCATAGACTAGTTGAAGTTAAAAACATTTCATCAGAATTTATAGCTTCAAAAATTTCAATATCTTTTTCTATCACTTTAATTCCAATTTTTCTTGCTAAATTAACTACAGTTTCTCTACTAATTCCGCCTAAAATACTTTGTGTTTTTGGAGTATAGAGAATATTATTAGAAACAGTAAAAATATTGCTTCCCATTCCCTCAGTCAAATTTCCATTAATATCTAATAATACGGCCCAAGCCTCTTCATCTATGTTTTTAACTTCATTGTCTCCAAGAATCAGATTAATATAATTGTGTGTTTTTGCTCTTGGGCTCATACTTTGAAAAGGAGTTCTTCTAACAGAAGGTGTCCAAACTTTAATTCCTGTTTCATAAAGGGAAGCTCTAGGTTTTAATGGAAGTGGAGCACATTCAACAATGATTGTTGGTCCTCCGTCAATATCCCATTGTTCTCCTCCAACTTTATCTGTACCTCGAGAGATTCTTTGGCCTACCCAATAATCTTCTTTATTGTCAATTAAGGGTAAATTTATTTCTAAAACTTTATTTGAAATATCTATCATTTCTTTTTTAGATAAATTTATATGAATACTCATGTAATTTAGGGATTGATATAAACGATCAACATGTTCTTTGATTTTAAAAATTTTGTGACCAAAAGTTCTGGTCATATCAAAAACACCGTCGCCATATTTAAAGCTTCTGTCTCTGAATGGAACTTTTGCTTGGCTTTCAGGAATGTAATTCCCGTTAAAATAAACTGTTCTTTCTGATCTGTTTTTGTTAATCATATTTTTTCTACTATAGCATTTTTATCATCTAAATATATTCTGGAGGACCATAAATTTGATGCTGCTTTTATAATTGTTTTAGAAGTATAGTTTTTTAGGTTAGATTTTTTAAATATAATTTTTTCTCCAAAAAGATATTTTAAATTTGTACTGTTTATAAGATTATTTAATGAATGTGTGTCTCCCAAGCAAATAAAATAATCAAGTTTGTTTTTTTCGGGAAGCAAATAATTTTTAATGTCTTGGTAAACTTTATTCTGAAGACTTTCTATCCACTTTTCTCTATTTCTCTCAAACCTTCTTTGTGATTGTCCTCCAGCTTTATGCTTCCCTTTAACATATCGTGAGCCTCTTTTTGAAAATAAAACTTTTTTATATTCTATAATTCCTGTTACCCAAGAACCTAACTCAAAGAATAATAAACCTAAAGTCAGATTCTTTTTTAATGTATTTTCTATATCTTCAAGATTTTTAAAGTCTTTTTTGCTAAAGGGGAAAGGTAATCCTATGAAAAATGAAAAATCCTTTAAAATAACTATTATTGTGAAGTCATTAATTTGGTTGTAAGTACTTAAATTATTGAAATTTGATAATTTATCAGAATTAATAATTTTTATGGATAAAATATTATTTAAAAGTTCTGAATCATTTAACAATTCAATTAACTTAGTTCTACTTATCCAGCTAACTTTATTTTTTTCTATATTCATAAATTAATATTTATATTCATAAGTGTTTGATGTTTTTTATTGAAATTTGGTTTTGCCCCTAAACCATGCCCTGTGGGTAAAACAAATTCACCGTTAATTATTAATTCTTTGGGATAAACATAACTAGATCTGTCATTAATTTCGTAAACTGCATGTTCCATCGGTAGCTTGGAATTTAATGCAGCTGTGACATGTGCGCTTCCTAGTAAAGATATGGGACCAGAAGGACAATGAATTGAAAAAGAATTTTGAGAAATTTTCCCTAATTCTTTTCCTATCCTTGTAGCTTCTGCTAATCCACCACAATATTTAACGTCTGGCATTAAAATATCAAGGGTTTTTGAATTTAATAGGTCTAAAAAAT
Source organism: uncultured Dehalococcoidales bacterium (assembly GCA_964434385.1). Classification (GTDB taxonomy): domain Bacteria; phylum Chloroflexota; class Dehalococcoidia; order Lucifugimonadales; family Lucifugimonadaceae. The sequence goes on from CAYSUW010000001.1 coordinate 58,984, forward strand.
TTTTAGTTCCAAAAAATTCTTCTCCTCCAACTAGATTTCCTTTTATAAATTTTTTAAGTAATTTTAATTCTTTTGAAGAAATTTTTGGATTCATTGGTTCCTCAAACCAACTTATTCCCATATCAAATAATTTTTCTTCGATAGAAACTGACGTGTCAAAATCAAATTTTGAATGACAATCTACAAATAATTTTTGTTTTTTTGTTAATATTTTTGTTATTTCATTTACTCTAATTAGTCCTTCATTTATGTATTTTTTAGTTTCGTAAAAATTATTTGGATAATTATCAAAAGGAGCACATTTAATATATGAAAATCCATCCGAAATTGCTTTTTTAGCCATATTAACAAATGCTTTCGGACTTCTCTCAACCTGTCCATTGTTATCAGGTAAAAGGGATCTATTAATATTTGCATATAGTTTTATTGAACTTAATGAAGATGTAGGCAGAGAAAATAAATTTTTCAGATATTCTCTCATTGATTTTGATGCTTCTTTAGCAAAAATATCCAAGCAAGCTGATCTAATACCACTTATAGATGTCGCTATAGCAAGATTAGTATATGCTTCTTCATTGTGTATTAATTCCGATATTTGATCATCATTATAAATTTCTATTCCAGATAATTTTTTAAACTTTTTGTTTAAAGCAATTTGAAGCTGATTGTTTTGCGAATAATTAGACATTGTTAGTTCGGAGAATCCTTTTTGGTTAGATTCAGATGAAATTTCTAAAACTAACCATTCTGTTCCTCCTCTAACTGGAAAAGAATATAATTTAACTCTACTAATTTTCATTTAAATTAAGAATTTTTTGTCCTATATTTTGAGAATTTGGGACTATTTATAAATTCATCTATTTCTATTCTTTCTCCACCAAGAGAATTTGAGACATTCGCCGCTAAAACAGCAGCTAAAGAATTAATGCTGTCTTGAAAAGAGTTTAATCTTAATTTTTTATCATTATCAACGATTGATTCAACAAATGATTTTGAAATTTCAAAAGTATTTTGATTACCCATTGGTTCTTCATGAGGACCTTTAGTTAAAATTGTTTTATGGGAAGATTGTTTATCTTTGTTTTTAATTCCATAAGCTACTAAATTTTCCTCAAATTTTATTAAGGAATGAGTAGTCAATATATAATCAAAACGCTCTTGGAAAATTACATTCGCAGGTCGAGTAAAAATCAAATTTGCAGTACCACCTTTTTTGAATCCGTATGTCACATGGTATGCAATTGGATTATCACCTTCAACGCTGTGCAATTCTTTTGGTCTTTCAGTGTAAGTGGCTTGAACCCATTTGATGTCATCGCTAGTCCAAAACCTCATAAGATCAGTTTGATGTATTCCTGCTTCTACCATTGATGTTCCAGACCATAATTTATTAGCTGTCCAAATTCTGTTTTCTGGGCCGTCCATTTTTTCAGTATGAGTATATTTGACTCCGTGAGATTCAACTCCTCCTCCATGATACATTGTTATAGAAGCAACCCATTTATCAGATAAATAAGAATTTAGTTTTCTGTACCATGGATCATAACGCATTTGAAATCCGACAATAGAACTTATTTGATTTTTTTCAATAGCCTCTGCCATGTCTTTAACTTCATTTAAAAATAATGATTGTGGTTTTTCTGCAAATATTGAAATCCCTCTATCAGCTGTTTTAATGATTTCTTTTTTATGTTGATTAGGAGGAATTACAAACCAGACCGCATCAACGTCTTCGTTTTTTAGAAATTCTTCATAGTTAGTATAAAGAGTATAGTTTTTTTGAGAATAGCTTGGAATTTTCATCTCTATATTTTTTTCTAATAAATTGTCTGGGAATGGATCAATCAAAGATTGGATTTTTACCATTTCATTTTCTTCAAGTTTAATTAGATTTTCTAGGTGTTGTAATCCTCTTTGGCCAATTCCAACTATTGCTATTTTCAAAGGGTTCGACATGATCTCTCCAATACGAATAATTATTTTTATTAGGTTAACATGAGTTTTATTTTTCATGTAAAAAAGATTAGGATTATTAGTTATATAAATTTTTTTAAAAGGTAGTGATGATAACTTCAGAGATTTTGAAAAACAAACTTAAAAAATTTCCAAGATATAGATTTGCACATCTACCTACTCCTTTAGAAAAAATTGAAAGATTGGGATCGGATATTGGCACAACCAATCTTTGGGTGAAGAGAGAAGATACAACAGGGTTAGTGCTTGGTGGAAATAAAGCTAGACACTATGAATTTGAAATTCCTCATATTATCGATGAGGGGTATGATGTCTTGATAAATATTATGGATTATCATTCAAACAATGCTCGAATGACTGCAGCAGCAGCTAATAAATTTGGCATTCCTTATGTGCTGATTTCCGAATATGCAAAAGATAAACCAAAGCAAGGTAATATGTTGATAGATGTTTTGCTAGGAGCAGAAATTCATGCTTTAAGTTCTGAAGAATCAAAAGACTCTAGAGGTTATGCGAAGAAAATAGAGAATGAATTATTGAAGAAGGGTAAAAACCCTTATCTGTTACAAGAACATAGGTTTCCAGAGATTGCAGGCATAATTGCTTATATTAATGCAACTTTAGAACTAAATGAACAATTTCAAGAGAAAGGGTTAGATAACATACATATTTATGGGGTTGCTGGAAGATCATTGTGTGGTCTAGTTACAGGTTCAAAAAATTTAGGTCTTGATTGGAAGTTTACTGGTATTAATGTAAGTGAAAAGGCAGATTTTGATGATTATATTTTTAAAAATTCAGAGTATGTAAAAGAATTATTAGATATTCCTTCAACTTATTCAAAAAATGATTTTCCTATTATTCATGATTATATAGGTGAAGGTTATGGAATATTGACACCTTCTGTTAAAGAGGCAATATTGAAAGCCGCTAAACTTGAAGGGTTACTTGTTGATCCTAACTACAGTGGACCAGTGCTTGCGGCTATTATTGATCAAATAAAAAATAATCAAATTGATAAAAATGAAAATATTGTGTTTCTTCACACAGGAGGTCTTCCCTCTCTATTTAGTTTTTCAGAGGAGTTGACTTAATATTTTTTTTAGATTTGAGACCTATAAAAATAGAAATAATTATTAATACTAAAAAGATAAACAAAAAGATCATTGAAGTTGAGTAATAATTAGAAGGAGTGTCTTTTTTCTTAACCGTGATAGGAATTGAAAAGTTATCAGAAATTTTTTTATTAGAAACTTTTATTAATAATTCCCAATCTCCTTCATTTTCGATTTTAAACAAACTGAAATAATTTTCAGGATTTTGAGGTGAATTGAGAGCAATACTTTTAATTTTTTGAATTTTTGATTCAATATTGCATGAATTAAAACAAGCTAGTATATCAATTCTGGAATTCTTTAATGATCCCGATTTATTTTTTAGAATAGGATTTATTTTTAAACGAATTTCTTCTGATGTTGTTAAATTTTCAGGTTTTATCTCTACAGTTATTTTCAGATTTTCTGTAGTAGATTCAAAGTTACTTGAACCATCTGCTATCAAAGATGATGTTTTTGACAAAAAAACAATAATCGTTACTAAGATTAATAAAAAAATTGTTTTATTTATTTGGTTACCTTTGAACCCTACCACTTGTATCACCTTTCGCAACAGATTCAACTTCTGAGATTGAAACTAGGTTTAAGTCTCCATGAATAGTATGTGCTAGAGCAGATGATGCAACTGCAAAATCCAGTGTATCTTTAGCCGTAAAATTTTGAATGTGTCCATATATTATTCCTGCTGAAAATGCATCTCCTCCACCGACTCTATCAACTATATGTACTGGATACTTTTTACCAATGTGCATTTTTCCTTCTTTATTTGTGTTGTCAAGGTAAACAGCCGACCAATTATTATCACTTGCAGATATACTTTCTCTAAGAGTAATTCCTACTTTTAAAAAGCCAAAATTTGATATTAATTTCGATATTACATCTTTATATGCATCAGGATTCAATTCTCCAGATGTTACATCTTGATTTTCGGCAGAAACTCCAAGGCATTTTTCAGCATCTTCTTCATTTCCGATGGCTATATCTACATGTTCCATTAAGGGTTTCATTACAGTTTGTGCTTCTTCTGAACTCCAAAGATTTTTCCTGTAGTTCATATCAGCACTAACAGTCAAACCTATTTTTTTTGCGGCTTTAGCAGCTTCCATTGTTACTTCAGCTGCAGATTTTGAGAGAGCTGGAGTAATTCCAGTAAAATGAAACCAATTAACGTCTTGAAATGCTTCTTCCCAATCAATCTGACCAGTTTTAACTTCACTGATTGCACTTTTAGCTCTGTCATAAATAACTTTTGATGGCCTCATTGCAGCCCCATTTTCCAAGAAATATAATCCAAGTCTTTTTCCTTCCATTATTATAGAAGATGTATCTATTCCGAAACTTCTTATTCTGTTTAATGCAGTTTCTCCAATGTCGTTTTTTGGTAATAAAGTTATAAATTTTGTTGGTACTCCAAATTGGGACAATGAAACAGCAACATTATATTCTCCGCCTCCGTAATCAATTTCAAAACTATTAGCTTGAACAAATCTCTCTTGTTTGGGTGTTCCAAGTCTTAATAAAATTTCACCAAATGTTGCAACTTTATTTGAAGCGGCTAAGCCTGACATTAATTCTCCTTACTTAATATTTTGATCGTTTCAGATAATTTTTTACAATTTTTTGTTAACAATTCCCAATTTTGATCAGAAATGATTTCTTTTGTAAAAAGTTTGGAGCCCATTCCTACAGCGAAAACTCCTGAATCAAACCATTTTTTTAAAGAATCTGGATTTGTGTCCACCCCTCCTGTAGGCATTATTTTTACCCAAGGCATTGGAGCCATTACGGATTTTACGAAAGATGGTCCACCTATAGAATCGGCAGGAAACATTTTTACAACATCACAACCAAGTTCTTGAGCTAATGAAATCTCTGTGGGTGTTAGGCATCCTGGAATATAGGGGATTTGTTTTCTGTTACATGCTTTTGCTACCTCTGAATTAGTTACTGGTCCAACTATAAAATTTGACCCTAAAGACATATATAAATCTGCTAGAGTAGAGTCTACTATAGAACCCGTCCCTAGAATCATTTCTGGAAAGTTTTTTCTACAAAAAAGTTCTAATTCCTTAAATACTTCCCATGCAAAATCTCCTCTATTGGTGAACTCTAATATTTTTATTCCACCTTTATAGCAAGATTCTGTTATTTTTTTGACAATTTCAATATCAGGATCATAAAAAACAGGAACAACTTTATGATCACTTATATAATTTAACGTGGTCAGTTTACCAAAACTACCCATGATTACCTCTTGTTTAATCTCAAAAATGATTTATTATTTATTTTTCTAATAAAACAATAATATATCTTACTGGTGAAATAATTAACAAATGAAAAAAAATCTAGTCAAGGAAAAAATAAAGAATAATATTCCTTCAATAGGAACTTGGGTTTCTACAGGAGATCCATTTGTATGTGAAGTGATTAGTAGGCTTGGCTTAGATTGGATTACCATAGACTTAGAACATAATGCGGTTGATTTTTCTCAATTGGTTCACTGTTTTAGAGCCATTCAAGGGTCTTCTTCTACTCCATTTGTAAGAGTTCCCTGGAATGATCGGCAAGTAATTAAGAGAGTACTTGATATAGGTGCAATGGGAATAGTAATCCCAGATATAAAGGATCCTGAAGATGCAATGAATGCAGTATCTGCTTGTAGATATCCCCCAGTTGGACTTAGAGGTATTGGCGCAAGTAGACCAAATACAGTTTATGGAGATGACTATTATCAAAATGCTAATGATGAAATATGTGTTGTTTTAATGATTGAAGATATTAAAGCGGTAGAAAAAATTGATGATATTTTAAATGTTTCTGGTATAGATGTGATTTTTATAGGCCCTAATGATTTGGCTTCTTCCATGGGACTTTCTTTGGGTATGGATAATAAACATCCTGAGCATCAAGAAGCAGTAAATAAAGTTTATCAAGCATGTTCTAATAGAGGCATCCCTATGGGTATTCATTGTGGAGATGGAAAAGAAGTTGAAAAAAGAATTAACGAAGGAATGCTTTGGATGCCTATAGCATCAGATGTTAGATTATTGAAATTTAGTTTTGAAGAAGAATTAAAAAAGATTTCGAATTTTGATTCTATTTCTCAAAAAGATGGAAAAACTTTTTATTAATAGTTGGTTTTTGTTTATTTTATAGAAAATCCATCTAGATAGATTTCTTTTTCAATTTTTTTTGAGTGAGATTGTACTGTAAATCTACCTAGTCCATTAGGTTTAATCAAATCAAGCATTGCCTTTCTGTTTAAATTTTTTTGATTTTCGGGTAAATCACTTTCTCTTATTTGATCGAGAAATTTTTTAAAACCTAGATTTAGTAAGAAGTCAGATTGATCAATAGATCTATAATAATTAAATCCAACAGATGTTAAATTTTTATTCCATAAATTAAAATCGATATCGTATGTCATATCTTTCCCCCCAATGTTGGTTAAAGGATTTTGATCAGAGTTGTGGTTATAGTAACACCTAAAACTATTGTAAAGAATTTTATTATTTTGGATATTTGGGGAATTAAAACCATAATCTATAGTTATTACAAAACCTTGATCTAAAATTTTATAGAAATCATTTGCTAACTCACATAAGTTTTCATTAAATTCTATTTTGCTTCCTGTAGGTATGTTTTCATAATTATTTAACAAGATTGTTAATATTTTTTTGTCAGCAATTTCTAATAATTTAAATTGAAATTTTTCTTCAATCAAGTCTATAAAAATTTCTTTAAAGCTATCTGTAGTTTTCTGAAATCTTCTAGTTGGAAGAGAATCAATTAGTTCATTTGAAATGATACATCCTACTTTAGAAATTTCTTTTAATTCTTTAACGGAATTTATATGAAGAACATTTTTTTTAGTTACTGGCCCTGGATCAATGATGATATATTTCATTTGTTTTAAGAATGTAGGATTAATTTTAGAACAATAATTAATTAAATCTTGAGATAAAGTCCCTGGTGCTCCTCCAAATTCAAAAATATAAAAAGGATCAGGTCTATCCATTAATTCCCAAATTTGAATAATTTGTTTCCCAATTAATGATCCAAAAAGTGGATGAACATGAGGACTAGTTATAAAGTCTCCCGTTTCTCCAATATGATTTTTTAAGTAATATCCAAGATCTTTTTTATAAAGAGCAAGATTCATAAACTCAGAAAAATTAATAGGGCCAGAAGAATGAATTTTTTCAGCTAAGATTTTTTCTAGCATTAATCTTAATAAAAATTAATTTCTATCTAGAATCAATATTTATATAAGGTCTAGATTCTTCACCATTATAATGTAGTAAAGGCCTTAGTAGAATATTGTTTTCATATTGTTCTAAAACTTGAATTGTCCATCCAGGTATTCTGCCAACAGCAAAAATAGGAACAAATAAATCAGTTGGTATTCCCAATAAGTGATAAATTACTCCAGCATAGAAGTCAACATTAGCATTGATTCCTTTTTTACGGTATGGTTCCATTGCATCTTTTACAGCTATTAAAATTTCATACCAACTAGGATCTCCTTTTTCTTTACTTAGCATTTGGACACCATTTTCTAAATGTTTAGCTCTTGGATCTTCAGATCTATAAACTCTATGTCCAAAACCCATTACTCTTTGTTTACTTTTCAATAAGCTTTCCACATAATTTTTTGCATTATCAGGGCTTCCAACATCTTTAACCATATTCATAACATTTTCTGCAGCCCCTCCATGAGATGGACCAGATAAAACTGAAATTCCAGTTGTTATAGCACTATGTAAATCAGCTTGTGTTCCTGCACTAACTCTTGCAGCAAAAGCAGATGCATTAGAACCATGATCAGCATGTACGATAAAGTCTTTATCCATTAAATTTGAGACTAAATCAGAAGGGGGTTTTCCATTCATCATATAAAGAAAATTTGCAGCATGAGACAAATTATTATTAGGCTTTATAGGATTTTTTCCATTTCTAATCGCATTATGTGCCATCACGATAGTAGGAACTTGTGCTGTTAATCGTATTCCTTTTCTTAATGTGGCTTCTAGAGACTTATCGCTAGTCTCTGGATCAAAAGAAGAGAGGGATGATACTGCAGTTCTTAATACATCCATTGGATGACTATCTTTTATAGAATTAATAATATCTAGAGCACCATCAGGAATTTCTCTAGAGTTTTTTAATGTTTTATCAAATTCAGAAAGTTGAGTTTTAGTTGGTAACTCTCCATGTAAAAGCAAGTATGAGGTTTCTTCGAAAGTAGATTTTTCAGCTAAATCATGGATATCATATCCTCTGTATTCGAGAATTCCTTGTTTACCATCAATTCTAGTAGTTTTGCTTCTATCAAAATATACTCCTACCAACCCTCGATGTATTTCTACTTTTTTTTCAGTCATTTTTTCCTCATTTAAAGAATATCATGATTCATTATTGTAATAAATATCTTCTGAACGTTAAATGGTAAATTCTAATTTTTCCAAGTCTGATTTTTTTAAAGCATTTATTAAAGCATTTATAGTTAAATTTTGAAAATTTTGTCCATTTCGTAATCTTACAGAAAGTTTTTGATCATTAACTTCTTTGTCTCCAACGATTATCATTAAGGGTGTTTTTTCAAGCTGAGCTTTTCGAATTTTTTGATTCATTCTTTCAGAACTGGTGTCTATATCAGCTCTAAGGTTTTCTTTTAAGAGTTTGTCTAAAATTTCCTGAGAATATGAATTATGCCTATCAGCAATAGGTATTAATCTACATTGATTAGGAGCAAGCCAAATTGGAAAAGCCCCTCCAAAATGTTCAATCAGAACTCCAAAAAATCTTTCCAAAGAACCAAATATTGCTCTATGAATAACTATTGGCGTTTTTCTAGATCCGTTTTCATCAATGTATTCTAAATTAAATTTTTTACCTAAGAAAAAATCAAGTTGAACTGTACCAAGTTGCCATTCTCTTCCTATTGCATCAGGTATTAAAACATCAATTTTGGGCCCATAGAATGCACCTTCTCCAGACTCTATAGAAAAATGTTTTCCAGTAGATTTTAAAATTTTTTCTAAGATTGATTCTGTGAGATCCCATTCTTTATCTTCTCCAGATTTTTGTTTGGGACGAAGAGACAGGTTGAATTTATAATCTTTAAATCCAAAATCACTATAAATTTGATCAAGCATTTTTATGAATTGATTAATCTCAGTTTCTATTTGATCAATTGAACAGAAAATATGAGCATCATCTTGGGAAAATGATCTAACTCTAGTTAATCCTTGTGTTACGCCTGACCTTTCGTATCTATGTAACCGACCAAAATCAGATAATCGTAATGGTAATTCTCTATATGATCTAAGGTTAGATTTAAATACCATAGCTGAGGCTGGGCAATTCATAGGCTTTAGTCCATATTCTTTATTGTCAGTATTAATAAAAAACATATTTTCTTTAAAATGATCATAATGTCCCGAGGTTTTCCAGAGGGAAGAATCAAATATTTGAGGTGTAATTATTTCTTTATAACCAAAGACTTCATAAAGATCTCTCATATAATTAATGAGTTTATTAAGAATTTTAGTTCCATTAGGTAAGAAAAATGGCATAGAAGGTGCTGTTTTATCAAAGAAAAATAATTTTAAATCTTTTCCTAAACGTCTATGGTCTCTTTTTTTGGCTTCTTCTAGTTTTGTTAAGTGAGTATTTAATTCATCTTTTGATTCCCAGGCTGTTCCATAAATTCTTTGAAGTTGTTCTCTATTTTCATCACCTCTCCAATAAGCGCCAGCAACTTCTAATAATTTAAAAGCTTTGATTTTTCCTGTATCTTTTACGTGCCCTCCTCTACAAATATCTTCCCAAGTTTGATGACTCCATACTGTTATTTTTTCTTCTTTTGGAATTCCAGAAATGATTTCTAATTTAAATTTTTGAGAACTAAATTTCTTTTTTGCTTCAGATCTTGAAAGAATTTGTTCTGAAAAAGGTAATTTTTTTTTGATGATTTTTTTCATTAACTCTGATATTTTTTTCAAGTCATCATCTGAAAGAGGTTTTGAAACCTCAAAATCATAATAAAAACCAGTTTCTGTAGGGGGCCCTATAGCAAATTTAGCTTCAGGAAAAAGAGTTGTTACAGCTTCTGCCATCACGTGGGCTGTTGAGTGCCTAATTCTAAATCTTAATTCTTCAATAGATTTTTCGTTTTCCATCCTCATACCTTTATTTTATGGTGGGCGATGAAGGATTCGAACCTTCGACCTCAGCGATGTCAACGCTGCGCTCTAACCAACTGAGCTAACCGCCCTTTAAATATTTGATTAGAGATTTTTAATTTTTAAGAATATATTGAAGATTCATCTTCTGTAAATTCTGGTATAACTTCATCAGAACTTTCTTCTTTAGTACCATTTTTCAAAATACCTAAAGTTTCTCTTCCTTCAGGTGTTAAGTCTAATCTAGCTGGGATTAATCTACCAATAATTACATTTTCTTTTAATCCTCTTAACTGATCTATAGCGCCATTAGTTGCAGCTTCAGTTAGAACACGAGCTGTTTCTTGGAAAGATGCAGCTGCTAAGAAACTTTCAGTTTTTAAAGATGATCTTGTTACTCCAAGTAACACTGGGCTAGCTGTTGCTGGTTGCTTTCCTTCCGAAATAATTTGATTATTTGAATCTTCAAATTCATGTCTATCTACAAGCTCATTAGGCAACAAGTTTGTTTCTCCAGAGGAGTCCACTTTTACCTTTTTTAACATTTGTCTAACTATTACTTCAATATGTTTATCATGTATAGATACACCTTGAGATCTATATACTGATTGAACTTCATTAATGAGATATCTTTGTACAGCTTCATATCCTTGTATCCTTAGGATGTCATGAGGGCTTTTAGGTCCCGCAGTTAATGTTTGCCCTGGAGAAACTATTTCTCCTTCTGTAACCATTATTTGGGATGCTGCTGGTATTAAATATTCTCTTTCTTCAGTTTCTTTCCAAGATACTATAAGTTTTCCTTTTTTAGTTGAAACTATACCTGGAGAATTAGCTTGAATTGATTTGTCATCTTTTTTGTTTATTAAAACAACGTCACCATCATCTACCCAGTCTCCTTTTTTCACTATGCTTTTAAAGCCCTCTGGAATGTCATGAGTGGTGTCATTCTCATTAACATTTGAAATTTTTATCACTCTCCCTATTGAAGAACCAGAAAGTTGAACTTTTCCTTCAATTTCAGTAAGAATTGCTACTCCTTTTGGGTTTCTAGCTTCGAAAAGCTCTACCACTCTTGGTAACCCACTAGTGATGTCAAGACCAGCTATACCTCCAGTATGGAATGTTCTCATAGTTAACTGAGTTCCAGGTTCTCCAATAGATTGAGCTGCAATTATCCCTATAGCTTCTCCTAACAAAGCAGGCTTCCTCGAAGCTAATGATGCACCGTAAGCTTTTTGTGATATTCCATATCTAGAAATAGAGGTTAATGGAGACAATACCCATACTTGTTTAATATCTGCATTTTGAATTTCCTCTGCTATCTCAGGTGTAATTAGAGTATCTAAATCGGCTAAAATTTTACCAGTCTTTGGATTTTTAATTGGTCTGGCTGGGAATCTCCAAACTATCCTTTCAGAAATTCTTGCTTGTATACTGTTCTCTTCAGAATCCTCTACTAACAAACCTTGAGAAGTTCCATCATCTTCTGAAGTGATAATCACATCTTGAGCTACGTCTGCAAGCCTTCTAGTTAAATAACCAGAGTCTGCAGTTCTTAGAGCTGTGTCTGCCAATCCTTTTCTGGCTCCATGAGTAGAAATGAAATATTCAAGAACAGATAAACCTTCAGTGAAACTTGATCTTATAGGTAGTTCAATAATTCTACCTTTAGGGTCAGACATTAACCCTCTCATTCCAGCCATTTGTTTGATCTGTTCAATGTTTCCTTTTGCTCCGGAATCAATCATTGAAAAAATTCCTCCAAAAGAGGACATTGTTTTATTAACTTCCTCAGTTAAATCATCACTAATAGATGTCCAAACATCTATCGTTTTTTGATATCTTTCATTATTGTTACTTAATAACCCACTAGCATACATATCTTCTAATTTTGCAATCTTGTTATCAGCAGTTTTTAATAATTGAGTCTTTTTATCAGGAACTACCATGTCTCTTATAGCTATAGTTATTCCTGATTGTGTAGCATAAGCAAATCCAAGGGTTTTTAGGGAATCTAGCATTTCAGTTGTCTTTTCATTACCTAACGTACTATGACATAGAGTTACTAATTCTTGAATCTTCTTTCTGTTAACAACTTCATTAATGAATTGTAGTTCAATAGGTAGAGATTCATTGAATATTAATCTTCCTACTGTAGTTTTCAATGAAGCTTCATTAATATTTTTTATCTCTATTTCTTCTCTCAGAGAAATAAGATTATTATTATATGCTATTAAAGCATCATTTTTTTCCAAAAAAGTTTTCATTTTTTGACTAGAATCAGTTTTTTCTAGAGAAGTTAAATAATAATTACCTAATACTAAATCTAAAGTAGGAGCAACTATTGGATGACCTGAACTAGGAGACAACATATTTACAGTGCTCATCATTAAGGTCTTAGCTTCATTTATAGCTTCTTTAGATAGAGGCACATGTACAGCCATTTGATCTCCATCAAAATCTGCATTGAATGCAGGGCAAACTAATGGGTGCAGTTGTATAGCATTTCCATCAATTAAAATTGGTTGAAAAGCTTGAATTCCTAATCTGTGTAAAGTTGGAGCTCGATTTAATAAAACAGGATGGTCTTGGATTACTTCTTCAAGCAAATCCCATACTTCATCTTCGCCTTGATCTGCAATTCTTTTAGCACTTCTAATGTTATGTGCATATCCTTTTACTACCAAAGAATTCATTACTAATGGTTTAAATAATTCTAATGCCATTTTTTTAGGTAAACCACATTGATTTAGTTTAAGTTTAGGTCCAACTACTATTACAGATCTTCCACTATAATCAACTCTTTTTCCTAATAAATTTTGTCTGAATCTTCCTTGTTTACCTCTTAGCAAATCAGACAATGATTTAAGAACATGGTTGTGCCCACCTTGTATAGCTCTTCCTCTTCTTCCATTATCTATTAATGCATCTACTGCTTCTTGAAGCATTCGTTTTTCATTTCTAACAATTATTTCAGGAGCTTGAAGATCTAATAAATGTTTTAATCTGTTGTTTCTGTTAATAACTCGTCTATACAAATCATTCAAATCACTAGTTGCAAATCGTCCTCCGTCTAACTGAACCATGGGATGTAAATCAGGGGGCAATACTGGCAACATTGTTAAAATTATCCATTCTGGTCTATTGCCGCTATTTCGAAAAGATTCTACTACCCTTAGTCTTTTTAAAACCTTCTTTCGTTTTTGACCAGAACTTATCTCTAAGTCTCTTCTAAGACTTGAATTTAAATCTTCTAAATCAATTTTTTTTAGTATTTTTAATATAGACTCAGCTCCCATTCCTGCCTCAAATACTTCTCCATAACGATCTTCGCATTCCCTATATTTAGATTCTGTCATAAGTAAGCCAACTTTAAGGCCTTCTAATTCATTGATTCTTTCTCGAATTTTTAATTCAATGTCCTGTTCTTCTTCTTTCTCTTTTGATAAAATATTTTCTGGATGGTTCTCTTGATATTCTTTTAGAGTATCTATTGCTGATTGTCTTGCCTCTTCATCTACGTTAGTGACGATATATTGAGAGAAGTATAAAATTCTTTCAAGGTTCTTGGGAGACATATCTAAAAGAACACCCATCCTTGATGGAGTTCCTTTAGAAAACCAAATATGAGCTACAGGCGCTGCTAAATTTATATGACCCATTCTTTCCCTTCTAACCTTTGACCTAGTAACTTCGACTCCACATCTATCACAAATCACTCCTTTATACCGGATGTTTTTATATTTACCACATCCACAGTCCCAATCTTTTACTGGACCAAAGATTCTTTCACAAAATAGTCCATCTTTTTCAGGTCTTAAAGTACGATAGTTAATTGTTTCTGGTTTTGTTACTTCACCATAGGACCATGCCTTGATTTGATCAGGTGATGCTAGTGAAATCCTGATTGCGTCGAAATCGGTTGCAGTTACTGACATTATAATCTCCTATAACTTTAAACTAATCTTGTTTATTGGTATCTTCTAAAGTTTTCTCATCTATTGAATCTGTTGATTCATTGACGGGATTCTCTTCGTTGTTTTTTTGTGATTTTGGTTCTACTTTTTGGTTATTCTCATCTATTGAACCTAGAATTGTTTCTATTGCTTTTTCATTTTCCATTTCGATGCTTTGTAATTCTTCGAATAAATCTTCTGAATCATTATCTTTGCTAAGACTAGATTCAAATGAAGATTCTCCTAGATTTCCTATAGAAGATTCTTTGTTGGTTAATTCTATAGATAATCCTAATCCTTGTAGCTCTTTTAAAAGTACTTGAAAGGATTCTGGTATTCCTGGCTGAGTTACATTATCTCCTTTTATTAAGGCTTCATATGTTTTTACTCTGCCAATTATGTCATCAGATTTTATAGTTAAAATTTCCTGTAAACTATAAGCCGCACTGTATGCCTCAAGAGCCCACACTTCCATCTCTCCAAACCTCTGTCCCCCAAACTGAGCTTTTCCTCCTAAAGGTTGTTGAGTGATAAGGGAATAAGGTCCTGTTGATCTTGCATGCATTTTATCTTCCACTAGATGAATAAGTTTTAGCATATATACATTACCAACTGTAACAGGCTGATCAAACTTCTCTCCAGTTCTTCCATTGTATAAAGTGGTTTTTCCAAATATAGGAGCAGATAAATTCTTGTCCCGTTGGATTTTTAAAGCTTTTTGTAAAAGATCTGATGGTTTGATTTTGGAAGTGTCAATCTTTGCATATTCTGATAACCATATACTCAAGCATGCTTTTGATGCTTCGCCTTTATTTGTGGGCGATTCATTCCATAGTTTATCTTTTTTGTAACCATGTTCTTTTAACCATTGAGTTACTTTATCCCAATTTATAGTTTGATTTTCATTGTTTAATGATTTATCTATAGAATTAGATTCCTGAACAAACCAAGCTCTAGCTAAATTATCTTCAACTAGTGCAGTATCAGCACCAGCAAAAACTGGAGTTCTAGCTTTAAATCCTAATGTGTTTGCTGCACTTCCAAGATGTGTTTCTAGTAACTGTCCTAAATTCATTCTAGATGGAACACCAATGGGGTTTAAAATAATATCTAATGGAGTTCCATCAGGAAGATAAGGCATATCTTCAATGGGAAGAATTTTAGATATAACTCCTTTATTTCCGTGCCTTCCTGCTATTTTATCCCCTTCTTTAATTTTCCTTTTATCTGCTATCCATACTCGAACAATTTTTAATACGCCTGCAGATACATTATCTCCTTTTTCTTTTTCTAGAATTCTTACTTTTATGACTTTTCCATATTGACCATGAGGGACTCTTAAAGAAGTGTCTTTTACATCTCTTGCTTTTTCTCCAAAAATTGCTCTTAGAAGTTTTTCTTCAGCCGTTAATTCTGTTTCTCCTTTTGGAGTTATTTTCCCCACAAGAATATCTCCGGGGCTAACACTAGCTCCAATTCTAATAATTCCAAATTCATCCAAGTCTCTAAGATTTTCATCGCCTACATTGGGTATATCTCGAGTGATTTCTTCATCTCCAAGTTTTGTTTCCCGAGCTTCTGTCTCAAATTTTTCTATATGTAAAGAAGTGAATTTATCATCTCTAACTAATTTTTCGCTTAGCACTATTGCATCTTCATAGTTGTATCCTTCAAAACTCATGAAGCCAACTAGTAAGTTTTGTCCCAATGCTAATTCTCCATTATCAGTTGATGAACTATCTACGATAGCTTGATCTTTCGTTACTTTTTCTCCTTTCTTTACAATAGGTTTTTGATTTATACAGGTTCCTTGATTAGATCTTACAAATTTATTTAATACATAAGGTTCTTTATCACCATTTTTATCAATTATTTCTATTTTAGAATTATCTGCTTTAGAAACCACTCCTGATGTTTTAGAAACGATGACTTGTCCGCTGTCTAACGCAACAGCTTTTTCCATTCCAGTTCCTACCAAAGGAGCTTCTGGCCTTAATAGTGGAACAGCTTGTCTTTGCATATTTGAGCCCATCAAAGCTCTGTTAGCATCATCATGCTCTAGAAATGGTATTAATGAAGTAGACACACTTACAATTTGCATTGGAGAGACATCCATAAGGGCAATTTTATCTGGTGTTTCTTTTGCTACCTTATCTCCCATTCTTACTTCTACCTGATCACCTATTATTTGCCCTTTCGAATCTAGGGGAGTCATAGCTTGACCTATAGTTAATTCATCTTCTTGATCTGCAGATAAATACACTATATTGTCTTGGTCATGAGTTACAAATGGTTGAACTTTTACATTTCCTATTGAGGTTAAAGTACTTTTCTTCAATTTTTGGATTTCTTCAAAAATATCTTTGGTTACAATTTTTTGAGATTTAAGAATGATTTTTTTATCATCTTTTATATCTTGTAAAATAGTTCTGCCTATAATGTCATGGTCATTAATTGATATTTCAGTCATTACTCTTTTATATGGAGTTTCTATAAAGCCATAATCATTGGTTTTAGCATATGTTGCTAATGATCCAAGTAGCCCAATATTTGGACCTTCAGGAGTTTCAATAGGGCAGATTCTGCCATAATGAGAATGGTGAACATCTCTTACATCAAATCCTGCTCTTTCTCTTGAAAGCCCTCCAGGACCTGTTGCAGAAAGTCTTCTTTTATGTGTTAGTTCTGAAAGAGGGTTAGTTTGATCCATGAATTGAGATAATTGAGATCCGCCAAAAAATTCTCTTAAAGATGCAACTATAGGTCTTATATTTATCAGAGCTGCAGGAGTTGTTTCTTCAGGATCCATTTGAGTGGTCATCCTTTCTTTGATTACTCTTTCCATTCTTAGAAGGCCGACTCTTATTTGATTTTGGATTAACTCTCCTACTGCTCTAACTCTCCTATTTCCTAAATGATCTATATCATCTGGAACAATTAGATTGTTGTTTATGTTAATCATTGTCCTAGCCAAAGAAACTATATCTTCTTTAGTTAAAGTTCTTTGTTCTAAAGGAATGTTTCCTTGTAATTTTCTGTTTAATTGATATCTTCCTACTCTGCCTAAATCGTATTTTCTAGGATTAAAAAACATGTTTTCTATTAAAGAAATTGCATTTTCTACGTTTGGAGGTTCTCCTGGGCGAATTCTTTTATAAAATTCAATCAAAGCATCTTCTCGTGTTTTTACGTTGGAATCTTTTTTTAAAGATTGTTCAATATAAGAATCATCTTTATTTTCAATATCTGAGAAAAGTTCTCTAATTTCATTATCTGTTTCGTAACCTATTGCTCTTAACAATGTAGTGATAAATAATTTTCTTTTTCTATCAATTTTTACTGAAATAATATTTTTGTTACTTGTTTCTAATTCTACCCATGCTCCTCTATATGGGATCAATTTAGCTAAACATAGAGTCTTTCCACTTGTAGGATCAAGTTCGGTGGTAAAATAAGCTCCTGGAGATCTGACTAATTGTGATACTACAACTCTTTCTGCACCATTTATGATGAAAGTTCCATATTTTGTCATTTTGGGCAATTCTCCCATAAACAAAATTTGTTCTTTTATCATCCCGGTACTTATTATTTTTAATTGAACAGTTGCATATAAAGGTGCACTATAAGTGATCTCCTTTTCTCTACATTCTTCTTCAGAAAACTTTGAATCACGAACTTCATGAGAAATGAATCTTACTTCAAACCTTCCTCCAGATAAATCATCGATTGGAGATATTTCCTCAAATAATTCCTTTAAACCTTGATTTAAGAGCCAGTTAAAAGAATTTGTTTGTACATGTATTAATTCTGGAGTTTTAATATTATCGTTTAGTCTGTTAAAGCCTTTGTAGTTATATTTACCATTATTAATTTGCTCAGAACTTAATACCATTTTTTATTCTCCAATACGAATAGATTAGTTTTTTGAAAAAGAATTTGTTGGTTTCAAAAGTAAAATTAATAACATCGATTTTAAGATTTTTATCGAAGTTATATTATTGTGGAAGAGATGCATATTATAAACTTGCTACGACCTTTAGACCAAAACACACTATTTTAATATTTTCCTTAAGTTGATGTCAAATTTATTATTAATTAATTTTCAGTTTAAATATGAATATAATTTTAAAATTCTTAAATTTGATCATTATATTTGTATTAATTCAAGAAGTATTTGTTGTATTGTATCTAAATGTTGTTAGCTTATTTTGTCTCTACAAACTAATTATAAATAATTTAAATAAATCAGTAATAATGGGAAAAATAATGAAAATAAGGGAAAAATTGATTTTATATACACATCCTAATTGTGATTACAGTCCAATGAAAAAGAATGAATTGGATGATGATGGTATTGATTATGACGAGATAGATCTTTCCTTACTACCTCAATATTGGATAGAAATTGAAAAAATTTGTAAGGGAGTAAGAATAACTCCAATATTAATTAATGTTGATGGTTCTCCTGAAATAGGATATCAAGGCATAGGTTCAGATTTTTCTTAACATCAACTTGACTAACTTTCAGTTATAGATTTAATATTCTCTTAGAAAATGGCCCCGTGGTGTAGTGGTCCAACACGCTGCCCTGTCAAGGCAGAGATCGGCAGTTCGAATCTGCTCGGGGTCGCCATTATTCATTTATTTGATTTGAGATTTTAGTCTTATAGATTCTGAATCGTAAACACACCCATTCCAAGGACCTCCACTTAATGACTGTAAGTGAGCCCAAAGGATTGTATCTTCAGGAATTCCGTCTTGAGGTTTTAAATCTTTTCTTTGATCTCTTTTTTTCAACTCTTTATTCCCCCAACTCACTCCAAAGTTCTGATTATTTTGACCTACAAGATTAATTGATCCTTCAAGGTTTAAGGTGTCTATAATAATTTCTATCAAGTCATTTTCTAATAATTTTCCAATTGCACCTCCATCTAAAGCTTCAGGTCCAATATGTCCTATACAAGCTCCAGTTGATGTTCCTGAAAATCTTCCATCTGTTATAAGAGCCACTTCTTTTCCGTAACTTAAATATTTTAAAGCTATAGTTATTTGAGCTACTTCTTGCATCCCAGTTCCTTTTGGCCCTCCACACATTAGAACCATAATATCTCCAGATTTTATTTTATTAGGGCCTGAATCTTTGACTGCTTTGATTGCGTCTGCTTCTGAAATAAATATTCTTGCTTTTCCAGTTTTTCTATAAACTCCATCATTGTCTATTACAGTTTTATCTATAGCAGTACTTTTTACTACTGATCCTTCCGGTGCTATATTACCTATCGGAAAAGTAACTGTAGATGTCATATTTTTTTTCTTAGATCCAACTAAATTATGTACAACATCATCAGGATTAATATTTTTATCATTATTTAACTTATTTCTTACATAGTGTCTTTTTTCTGATTGCTCCCACCAATCAAGATTTTCTTCGAGAGTTTTTCCTGATGCAGTTTTTACTTTTAAGTTGAGAAAACCTTCATCTCTTAGTTTCAACATAACCTCTGGAACTCCTCCTGCTGAAAAGAAAACAGAGGTAGGGAATCCTTTTGGCCCATTGGGCAAAACATCTACAAGCCTTGGGATCATTTTATTTATTCTTGTCCAGTCATCAACTTTCATCATTTTTCTTTTAATAGCATGAGCTATTGCAGGGAGATGAAGTATTAAATTTGTAGAACCTCCACATGCAGCATGTACTATCATTGCATTCTCAAATGCATCATCAGTTAGTATTTCTTTTGTTTTTAATTTCAGGCTGACAAGG
The DNA here is from genome assembly GCA_964434385.1 of uncultured Dehalococcoidales bacterium. Classification (GTDB taxonomy): domain Bacteria; phylum Chloroflexota; class Dehalococcoidia; order Lucifugimonadales; family Lucifugimonadaceae. The sequence continues at coordinate 78,983 of CAYSUW010000001.1, forward strand.
TTCTGAAGTGCTAATGCTGATCTTCTTCCAGTATCTATCCAAATGTTTGTTCCAGAGGGTGATAGGGCGGCATGTGGCAATGTCATTCCCAAAGATTCTGCAATTACCTGACTTGTACCTGCTGTTCCTAAAAATTGACATCCACCTCCAGGGGATGCACAAGCTCTGCAACCCATGTCTTGAGCATATTCTAAAGTAACTTCATTTTGGGCAAATCGTGGACCTATGGATTGTATTTTTGCTGTATCTTCACCATCTTCTACAGCTAAAGTAACTCCTCCAGGCATAATAATTGTAGGTTTGTCAGGGGTTCCTGCCATAGCCATCATCATTGCAGGCAACCCTTTGTCACAGGTTGCAATCCCCATTATTCCCTTAGTGGTCGGGATTGATCTGCTAAGTCTTCTCATAACGATTGCTGCATCATTCCTATATGGCAAACTATCCATCATCCCAGATGTTCCTTGAGATCTTCCATCACATGGATCAGAACAGTATGCACTATAGGGAATCCCATCATTATTTTTTATTTCATTAGCCACAGTTTCTATAAGCATTCCCAACTCAAAATGTCCTGTGTGATGACCTAAAGCAATAGGTTGACCATCATTGCCTCTCATTCCTCCAAGTGTACTCAAAATCATGTATTGAGTACCCCATAATTTTTTAGGATCCCATCCCATCCCAGCGTTTTGACTTTGAGCAAAAAGGTTACCACTGGGTTCAGAAATTAATTGCTTAGGAGTAAATTCAATCTTTCCTGATGGACCTTTTGCATGTGTAGAAAAATCCCAGCTTTTTTTGTTAAATTTTTTATTTCCTAGGATGTCCATAATTATATTCTATCAATTTGTTGAATATATGTTGAAAATCGGTTTCAAATTTTTCATAATTTTTGGAAGGTAATAAATTTCCTGGTTTAAATTCTGTAATTTTCATAATTTTTTCATAATTTTTATTACTCCAATTCGATAGTAGAGTTTTTGAAAAATTATACGAAAATAGATTATTTCTATTTAGATTTTTGTCAGTAATATTTATTGCAAATCCCTCTTTATTTTCATTAGATAAATTATCAGAAATAATAGAAATTAAATTTAAAGGATTTCTGAAATGGATATTAAAATTGGAGTCGAAATTATCTTTATCAAAATCATTGAAATTATCATGTGTGTATAAAGATGCATTGTTGATGATTCCATGAATATTTTTAGTTTCTGAAAAAATTATTTCTGACATGAATTCTAAAGAATGATTTTTTGAAAGATCTAGATAAAGAGGATAAAAGTTTTGATTTTTAAACTTCTCTTTTAAATTTTTTGCTTGATTAAAAGTTTTCTTTTTAGATTTATAATAATGTAGTAAAAGACTATAATTTTTTTTTGCTAAAATTTTTGAAATTAGCTCACCTAATTTACTTGAGGCACCAGTGACAAGCACATGTTCATTGATTTCCATGTTTATGAATTAAATATAGATGTTACGTTTTTATAAGTTATGTTTTTTATATCTTCTTGAGTTAATTCTTTCATTTCATTTAGGATCCTTTGAGAACTTACAAGAGGGTAGTCTGTTCCAAAAATTATTTTTTTAGAACCAACTAATTCATTTGCAATCTTAAATATTTTAGGTTCGTATAAAAAGCTAGTAGTAGCAGTATCATAGAATACATTTTCAGAAATTTTTTTAACTTCTTTCATTAATTCGTAGAAAAGTAAACCTCCACCCCAATGAGCTAGAATAATAATATTGTCAGGAAACAATTCAATAAAATCAAAAAGTTCCTTTGGGGATGATTTGCCTTTGCCAGGATATTTATGACCTACTGGTTCAGATCCATGTATAGTAACAGGGATTTTTTCTGAGCGAGCTAAAGTCATCATAGGTTCTAAAATTTTTTTGTTTTTTAAATCCAGAAATTGGTTAGTTGGGTGTAATTCTCCTATTCCTCGAGCTCCTTCTCTTAGACATCTTTCAAGTTCTTGCATTGCTTTATTGCCCCAATTAGGGTTTATAGAACAGAAAGGTATGATTCTTTCAGGAAACAACTTTGATTTTTTCAAGTTGTAATTGTTTGAAATTTTTGCCACTTCTATATTGTTCCATCCATAACCTAATACAATAGATTTTCTGATATTGTGAAGATCCATTGATTGGATTAATTCTTCTCCAGTGATGGTTTTAGCTTTTGTACTAGAAAATAATTCTTCAAAGGTAGAGTCTTTCCCTGATTTTTTTTCCTCTAAACGGAAATTTGAAGGAAGAATATGGGTGTGTCCATCTATAATCATTTTTTTGGTTCAATATTAAGCTTTTATAAGCTTATTCAAGTTGTTTATACTATTAAACATTGTTATTTATAGTTATTCAATAAACTTATTATTTAAGAAGGGGCAAATTGAAGGCATTGGTAAGCGTATATTTTTCTCATCCTGATAGAATTTTAGAGGATTACTCTAAGTTATTAGATAGTATAGATTTCGAAAAAATTATTGATAAGAAAAATGAAACTTTATTAAAAGTAAATATATCTTGGGATAGATATTATCCTGGTTGTTCTACTGCTCCATGGCAACTAGAAGGAGTAATCAAGAAATTACAGAAAAGTGGATTCTCAAAAATCATCTCTGCTCATAATGGAACTGTTGTGGTTGATCCAGAAGAAGGTAGAAAACAGAATAAACATAATTTAGTTGAAGATAAATATAAAATTCCTTATGTTGTTGTTGATTCTGGAAAAACAAGATGGGTAAAATTTACTCCAAAATCCAAATTAATTGTGTTGGATAAAATTTTTCCTGATGGAATTTACATTCCAGAGATTTTTTTGGGAAAAAATATTATTCATCTTCCAACTATGAAAACGCATGTTTTTACTGGAATGACAGGTGCTATGAAGAATGCGTTTGGTGGATTATTAAATCGTAATCGTCACTGGACTCACTCTTCGATTCATGAAACTTTAGTAGATTTACTTATGATTCAGAAAGAGATTCACTCAGGGATTTTGGCTGTTATGGATGGTACTTTTGCAGGAGAAGGGCCGGGGCCTAGAGCTACTAGAGTTCATTCAAAAAATATAATTTTGGCAAGCTCAGATCAAGTTGCAATAGATTCTGTAGCAGCTAAGCTAATGGGTTTTGATCCATTAAAAATTCCCAAAATTAGGTTAGCACATGAATTAGGATTAGGAATTGGAGATCCAAATCAAATAGAATTTAAAGGAGAAAATGTTTCAAAAATAAACTGGAATTTTTCTAGAAAAGAGAATACTTTTGCAAGTTGGGGGCAAAAATTAATTTACTGGGGCCCACTCAAACCATTTGAAAAATTATTGTTGAGAAGCAAGATTTCTCCATGGGCTTTTTGGGCATCAAATATCTACCATAATTCATATTGGTTTAGATTTATTGGGACAAAAAGAGTAAAAAAAGCGATGAAAACTGGATGGGGTCAGCTTTTCATGAAGTATAAATAGAATTTATTCTCTTATATGTCCTGATCCTTCTACAATCCACTTATAACTAGTTAATGAATCAAGTCCCATAGGGCCACGGGCATGAAACTTGTTAGTGCTTATAGCTATTTCAGCACCTAGTCCAAATTCTCCTCCATCATTAAATCTTGTAGATGCATTTGACATTACTGCTGATGCATCGATTTCTTTTAGGAATATATTCCTAGCAACTTCATCTTTAGCTGTAATTGCTTCTGTGTGTCCAGAACCATACTTTTTGATATGTTCTATAGCTTCCTGTAAAGATTCAACTGTTTTTATTGATATTTTTAAACTTAAAAATTCAGTTCCCCAATCATTTTCAGTAGCTTCATTGATATTCATATTATCTTTAAAATTTTTATCTATTAGAGAAAATGTTGAAGGATCACATTTTATTTCTACATTTTTTGTATTTAAAGCAGAAATAATTGATGGTGTGAATTCAGGAGCTATTTTTTTATGTACTAATATAGTATCTAGCGCATTGCAAACAGAAGGACGTTGAGTTTTAGAATTTATAGCTATTTCAATTGATTGTTTCAGGTCAGCTGATTTATCAATATATAAATGAGTTACGCCAATCCCTCCTACTATTGATGGCATTGTAGATTCTTTGGATACTAAATTTATTAATTGTTCTCCTCCTCTTGGAATCATTAGATCTATATGTTTATCCATTTTTAAGAGATCATTAATAGTAGATCTTTCTGTATTTTCAATAAATTGTACTGATTCTTTGTTTATACCGACTGAAGATAAGCTACTCCTAATTAATTTTGATAAAAACAAATTAGTGTGAAAAGATTCTTTTCCACCTCTTAAAATTACAGAATTTCCTGTTTTTAAACATAGTGATGCAATATCAATTGTTACGTTAGGTCTGCTTTCATATATCACACCAATTACACCCAAGGCTACTTTAACTCTAGAAATTTTCAGCCCATCACTTCTAATGTTTTTATCTATAATTTCTCCTATAGGATCAGGGAGCTTCACGATTTTATTTATTTGATTAATTAAATCTTCGATTCTTTTATTATTTAATTCCAATCTATCCAGAAAAGCATCTCCTAAGTTTTTGCTTATGGACAAATCTTTTTTATTCTCATTAATAATGTCTGCTGAATATTTTTTTAAATTATCAGCTAAGAGTTTTAATGCTTTGTTTTTTTTCGCAGTAGAAGTAATTCCTAATTCATAAGATGCTGATTTTGCCCTTTCTGCCTTTGTAATTACTGATTTTGTGCTCATTTTAGGAGGTTGTTTTTAGCTTTCTCTAGATATAACTAAATTATCTCTATGGATAATTTCTGGTTCGTATTTTTTATTTATTAATTCTGTGATGTTTTTAGAACCCTTGCCTTTTATTAATTTTATGTCATTAGAAGCATAGTTGGAAATTCCCCAGGCAAATGTAGTTCCTGAATTTGATTTAATTGAGATTATATCTCCTCTAGAAAAAACACCTTCTATACTCAATATGCCAGCAGGCAGCAAACTTGCTCCTTTTTCTAATATTGCTTTTGTTGCACCGTCATCAATTATTAATATTCCCTTACTTTCATAAATTCCAGTGGAAAGCCATCTTTTTTTACTTTCTAGTTTTTTCCCTGAGCTATTAATGGTTGTTCCTATGTTTTGTCCTTCGATAATTTTTAAAATTACATTATTGAGTTTTCCTGATGCGATTACTACTTTTGTGCCAGATTTTGTAGCCAATGATGCGGCTTCTATTTTACTTTTCATTCCCCCAGAGCCTATATCATCACTTGTATCACCTGATATATTTATAATCTCATCATTTATTTCTTCTATAGAATTGATCAATTTTGCATCTTTATTAAATTTAGGGTCAGATGTAAAAATCCCTTCAATATCTCCAAGTAGAATAAGCAAATCTGCATCAACTGCATTAGCTATCATTGCTGATAATCTATCGTTGTCCCCATATACTTCTCCCTGTAATTCATCCACTGAAACAACATCATTTTCATTAATGATTGGAATAGCTTTTTGGTTCATAAGATTTTCTAGAGTGTTTCTGATATTCAGATAGCCTAGGCGATTTTGAAGATCACTTCTAGAAATTAAAGCTTGACCAACAACTAAATTGTGTTTTTGAAAATATTTAGAATATAAATTTATTAATGGTGCTTGCCCTAACGAAGCTAGAGTTTGTTTATAAGTAAGTGTTTTCTTACTAATATTAAGATCGGTTTTTTGGGTTTTTAAGATACTTTTCCCCGATGCTACTGCACCAGAAGTAACTATTAAGACTTGAATATTCTTTTTTATCAATAAGGAAACTTGATCAACAATTTTTTCTATAATTGATTCATCAATATTTTTATTTTTATTGGTAATCAATTGAGTTCCAATTTTTACCAAGATTCTTTTATGTTCTGTCATATTTTTAGTGTTGGATATGAGATTGTAGGGTATAGACTAACATTTTGTATTTCTAGATTAAATGTATAGTTGTTATTTTTTAAAGGAAAATTTAGTTATTATTAAAATAATTAATTGAAAAAATATTTCTTTTTAGAAGCTAAAATAGATGAATTATTCAAATTTATTAAGAAAAATTTCCTTTAAAAAATATGATTCTTTTTTAGATTCTAGTTTGTCAACAAATTTCTCAGATTTTTGGATTAATGTTACTGATAGTGCTTTGAGTTTTTTAATTTCTGTTTTAGCAGATAGAACTAATAAATCTCTTTTTGTCTTGACTCCATACCCTGAACAATCTTTATTTTTACATCAACATTTGAATAAATGGTTGAATGATTCAATTAAAGTTTTAAGATTCCCTGAGATTAACATTTCTCCATTTGAAGTATCTAAAACTGATGTTTCTAACAGTTTAAGTAGGGCAGGAATATTAGCGAATATAAAAAATAAAAATCAAAAGTCAATTATTTTATCTTCTACCCTTGCAGCTTCGGAGAAAACTATGAATTTAGAGCTTTCTGAAAGCAATGATCATTTAAATATTAAAAAAGGACAAAATTTGCCCTTGTCTAATTTGACAAATAAATTAGTGAAACTCGGTTATGATGTTTTTCCATATGTTTTAGAACCAGGAAGTATGGCAATAAGAGGTAGCATAATAGATGTTTTTCCATCGAATCTTAGAAATCCTATAAGAGTAGAATTTTTTGATAACGAAATTGAAAGCATTAGATATTTTGATGTTAATACTCAAAATTCAACTAAAATTATTAAAGAAGCCTTTATATTTTCTAGATTTGAAGCATCTCCTGCTTTGATTGATGAGAAACGATTAGATGAAAAATTATCAAAATGTGATTTTTCAAATTGTGACATAAGTACTTTGGAACATTATCAATCAGACTTTGGAAAAATTATTTCAGGTCAATTGTCTTATAAAGAATATTTTAAATATGGAGGGTTTTTTAATGATGATTCAATATTTGATTATATTGATTCTGATTATTTATTAATTCTTTTGAGGCCTTCAGAAATTGAGAATGCTTGTAATCAAGTATTTAATAGATTTTTAGAAATAAGATCTCGTAAAGAAAAACAAGGAGAGATTCCATTAAAATTCCCCAACACTCGCTTGTCCTGGAATCAAATAAATCAAAAATTAAATGGATTTAAGAAAAAAATTGTTGTGTCTCCTCGCTTTCCAACAAATAAAGAAGACAGGATTTTTGAAAAAATTAACTCGAAAATGATTCCCATTAACCATAATTTTAATTTAAACGATCCTCTTAATTCTGTCCGAGAAAAAATATCAAGTGAAATGGATTCAGGAGTGATTTTGTTGATAGTCACTCTTAATTATGCACGTGTACTTGAAGCATTAAAGGGAATTGAATATCAAGTTCATGAAGAAAAATCTCTGTCAAATAATATTCCAAAATTTGAACAAGGTACTATTACTTTGAAAGAAGATTATTTAAGAGAAGGTTTTGAAATAAAAATTTCTAAAGAAAAGACAGTAAAAATCCTAACTGATTATGAATTATTTGGAGTAAAACGAAAAACAACAATTATTGAAGAAAAAAGAAATAAAAAAAAGTTAGATTTCAATCTATTGAAACCCAAATCTTATGTAGTTCATCAAAAACATGGAATTGGAAAATTTCTGAGAACCACAACTGTTAAAAATCAAGGTAATCGTGAATTTTTAGAAATCGAATATGCATCTCAGGACAGGATATTTCTTCCTGTAGATGAAATTTATCAAATAGAACAGTATCTTGGCCCTTCACATCCTGAGCCTAAATTGACTAGATTAGGAGGCAATTATTGGAAAAAAGCAAAATTATTAGCAAAACATTCTACTGAAGAATTAGCATCAGATTTATTATCTTTACAATCATCTAGAATGAATGTGAAAGGGTTAAAGTGTGATAAAGATAGCATTTGGCAAAATGCATTAGAAGCTAGCTTTCCTTTTATAGAAACAGAGGATCAGGTGAATACTTTAGAAGAAATCAAAAATGATCTTGAGAAAAATGTTCCAATGGACAGGGTATTATGCGGAGATGTAGGTTTTGGTAAAACAGAAATTGCTGTAAGGGCATCTTTTAAAGTGATACAAAGTGGAAGACAAGTAGCAATTCTGGTTCCTACCACTGTATTAGCAGAACAGCACTTACATACTTTTTCTGAAAGACTGAAACCTTTTCCGGTTAAGATAAATTCATTAAGCAGATTCTTAAAAGGTTCTGAAGAAATTAAAGTTTTAAAAGATTTAGCTGATGGATCCTTAGATTTATGTATTGGAACTCATAGACTTCTTCAAAGAGATGTAAGATTTAATAATTTAGGCTTGGTGATTATTGATGAGGAACATAGATTTGGCGTTAAAGCTAAGGAACAATTAAAAAAACTAAGAGTTCAAGTAGATATACTTTCAATGACTGCAACCCCGATTCCTAGAACACTAAATTTGGCATTATCAGGAATTAGAGATTTAAGTTCTCTTCAGATTCCACCAAATGAACGAATTCCTGTAGAAACTTTTGTTATGGATGAAGAAGATTTAGTCATTCGAGAAGCTATACTTAGAGAAAGAGACAGAAATGGGCAGGTTTTTGTTGTTCATAATAGAATTCATGATATTCACCATATTGAAAGTCGCTTATCTGAATTAGTTCCTGAAGTTGAGATTAGGTTTGCACATGGAAGAATGAGTGAGGAAAATTTACGTGAAATCATGAATGACTTTACTCAAGAAAAATTTGAAGTATTAGTTTGTACTACTATTATTGAATCTGGAATAGATCTTCCGAATGTGAATACCTTAATTGTTTTTAAAGCTGATCAATTTGGTTTAGCTCAGTTGTATCAGTTGAGAGGTAGGGTAGGAAGGTCTGCCAAACAAGCCTATGCGTATTTTTTGTTATCACCTGGATCTAAATTAACTCTTAAAGCTGAACAGAGATTAGAAGCTATTATGTCTGCCACAGAATTAGGGTCAGGTGTAGAGTTATCTATGAGAGATATGGAGATTCGAGGTGCTGGAAATGTTTTAGGTGCAGAGCAAAGTGGATTTATATCATTAGTAGGAATGAACATGTATTCTAAATTGCTTAATCAATCAGTAAAAAAACTAAAATCTGGAGAAGAAGTTTATTTAGATGAAGATCAAAATGTTTTAATTGATTTAGATATAAACTCTGATATACCTAATTCATACATTCCTGATTTATCAGCAAGATTGAGTTTATATCAAACAATTATGGGAAAAGATTCTATAGAAGATCTTGAGATAATAGAAGATGAGATTTTAGATCGTTTTGGTATATTCCCTGAGCCTGTAAAAATTTTAATCGAAAAAGCAAAAATGAGATTATATTGTAAAAATATTGATATTATCTCAGTCAAAAAAGATGGAACTTTGTTTTCGTTAAGGTTTAACTATCCTCTTGGTTCTATAAAAAATATTATTAGAGAAATATTAGATCAAGATGTTCATATAGGATACTCACATATAAAGATTGAAGATAAATCATTCGATCTTAAATTTATAATAAATATGAATAAAATTTTTAAAAAGCTATTAGATCTAAAATCTAGATTAATTCATTCTCTTTAAATATTTGAAAGAACATTTATTAAATTATCTAATTTGTTAATTTTTAATGATTCTTTGTAATTTGTGTATAAATTCTGTCTATCTATGAGTATTGCTTCTATTCCTACGTTTTTTGCCCCATATACATCTGATTCTATTTGATCTCCTATATGTACTGTTTTTTCAGGGATTGTTTTTCCTAAATTGAGGGCTTTAATGAATATTTCAGGAGCAGGTTTTGTTTTTCCAACTTCTGAAGACGTGACCATAAAATCTACTAAGTGATTTAAATTTAATGATGATAATAATTCTGAAGAATTTATTTCAATATTAGATAATATTCCTATTTGAATTTTTTTATATTTTAATTGGATAAAACAATTTTTAACATCATCAAACAATTTAAATTTTGTCGGGTAAGCATAGACATTTTCCCAAATTTTTGATGTTAAATTTTTATCTAGACTTGGATAATCTTCACTTAGTATTAAAGATTCGTAGTAAGAAAAAAAAGATAATTTCTCATCAGGTGTTAATTTTTTAATAGGTTGTTTGGCTATTTCTTTTGACATCCATTCATCTGCTTTTAAGTAACCTTTTGTAATTCCCTCTTTGGTTACATCTAGCCCGAATTTTTCAGCTGATAATTTCTGAATTTTCTCTTTAGGAGGATAGAAAGTAGCTAATGTATTATAAAAGTCAAAAAATACTGTATTAAATCTCATCTAAATTTTACTCCATAGATTTTGGAACTTTGAATATAGCTACTTCGTCATTTGTATAAATTGATTTTAAAGATTCAAATTTTTCTATTCCTTCTTTAGGATAATAAAGTTTTTCTAATTTACCCACATAAATATATTCAACGTTATATTTGGATAATAAATTTAAAGAAGTTTTTAAATCAGATGAACTATATATTAGCTTTAAGTCATTTTTACGAATTTGAATTTCTTTTTCATGATTCTTTCGTTGTTGAGTTTGATGCCAGTCCCAGCCTATGATTGTGGGTAAACCTGTGTATACTGATATTCTGTTTCCCCATCTATATAAGGGAGTGTTTCCTTCAGAAATTATTGGAGAACCTTTTAAATTTAAATTTAACCATTTTATGGCGAGATAATCATATTCAAAGTTAATATTTCCTAAAGGATCTTTGTAATTTGCTTTTTGCATAAATAATGCGCCATTTAAATTAAGTGGAGCTGAAGAGAATCTATCTTTGATCCTCGAATGAGTTCCTAAAATTGTATACAAGAAGCAACTAACTGTTAAAAAAACGAGTGTAGTTAAGAAAAATACCTTAAATATTTTTTGATTTTTATTTTCTGACTTTAAGGAAAGTATAATGCCTAAGAAAAACGAACCACTGATATTAATTAGAATCCATGCTTGAAGATAAAATTTAAACACTGTATTCATTCTTCCAATGTCTTCTTTTATTGTAATTATTTCTGTTCCTGCAAGAATTAGTAATCCTATGAAACCCAAATACCAAAAAAATAATATTGGGGAGAGAGAAGGGTTTTTATATTTTCTTCTAAGATATTTTAAAGAATGTATCCAAAATAGAATTAAAAATAGTATAAAAATAAAAGTTAAATACTTTGTAGAGATAATTAATATTCCTATTGAAACAAGCAACAGAATCATCAGAAGAAGTATAGGTGTTTTCGTTAAAGAATAATTCTGTGTTTTTTTAGGATATAAGATCCAAATAATAAATATAAATAAAGGAATCGAAAATATAGAAATAAAATTAGGTAGAGGGGATTGAAAATCACTTAATTGTACGCCAATGGTAGGCGAAAGGAAGTTTAAATGAAAAGGAAGAAAAAGAATGAAAGAAAATGATGTTATCAAAATAGTTTTTAATATAGCGGGTACACTTTTTTTTAGATTGAATCTTGATTCATTTTTTAAATCTGCAAATAAAAGTACCCCTGAAAGTAGAATTATTTGTGTGGGGATATTCCAAGTATTTATAGTCCATATGGAACCTATAATTATTGAGCAAATTCCATATAAGATTAACAAATTAAATTTTGGATAATTCTTTTTAAAAGTGATGATTGCTAAAAATACTGAAAGGCTTACCAACATAAATGGAATTACAATCAAATGTGCATGAAGGTCTGCAAATAAAAAAGTGAAGAATGGAAATTCTGTTATTTCATGTCCCTCTGATCCTGATGGCATCATTCTAGATGCAGCCCAATAATCAAAAGATCCAAAAGAGATTTTATGAACAAGATAATTTTTAATCTTTAAAATTATTTGGAATAAAGATTCAAGGTTTCCAATCAATAAGACACTTAATACTGAAAACATGGAAATAAGTGGAAGTATTTTAGAAGAAGATTTTCCGAATATCACCTTTGAATATGGTTTTAAATTCCAAATTAATGAAACTACAGCTATTACAGAAAAACTGAATAGCAAGGGTATAGCTAGATTGTAAGCTATTGAAGGTTCAATTCCTGTAGCTTTAGTTAAATATGCAATAAGGAAATGACCAAAGTAATAATAGTTAAGATAACCAGATGAAAACCATGGATCAAATGGAGGCATTTTAGTTGATCTTATTATTGCATTTAAGTATGCAAAATCCATTGGTTTTTCGCCACCTCTGTATGGATGCCATAAATCAGGATTCAAAGATCTGATTATCAAGAAAAGAGAAAAAGAAATTAAAAGTAATAATTCAAAAGTTAGAATTAATTTCCATTTATCTTTTAAGAATTTTAATAACATGTCTTTTTGTTTTAATAGCATTATTAATGAGAAGAAAATAACAATTATTAGGCATAAATATATTGATGATTTAGAAAAATTTAATATATTTAAACTTGTCATAAACCATATTAAAAATGCGTTTATTAAAAGTCCTAAAGGTTTACTTAATATATAACCTCTATCAGACAGAGATCTAAAAGAATAAATAATAATTGGAATTACAGAAATGCTTAACAATTGTGCAAAAAAATACCAAATTACTATTAATGATATTTGGTTAAATTCACTTAAGAAGATAATTTTATTTCTATCTTGTCCAGAATATTGCTCATCAATTTGATCAGGCTTCATAAGTAATTTAGAAGATTTTATAGGTTGATTTAGGATAGAAAACAATTCTTCTGATGACATCTTTTGAGAGTTTTGAAAAATTAGTATAGTTGGATGGTCATAGACAGAAAAACTCTCATCATGCCAGCCCAAGTTAATATCGAACAAATTTGAATTATTTGGTTCTGAAAATATTTTCGGAGGATTAATTGGGATCCTAAAAAAGTTATCATTAGTGTATTTTATTCCGAATAATTTAGGCTCATTTTTTTCTTGATGTATTAAGTTATATCCAAGTGATCCATCAAATAATTTTTCATAATAATTTGATGTGAAAGGATATCTTTCGGGTAAACGGGGAATTGTTCCATACAATCTATTGCTAAAGATCACAAGATAATCCGATTCAGATAAAAGAGTAGAAAAATTCAAACTTTTTTTTGTTGAATCAAAGTTATAAAGAGGAAGCTCATTTATTTTAAATTTATTTAGATTGGGTAAACTTTCATCCCAGTGTTCTTTTAATATTAAACTATTTGGCTTTGCATTAATGTTCAAAAATTCGCTTGCTTTAACTGCAGTATGATCCTGAGAATAAATATTTAAAAATGATAAAGGGTAATGCAATGACAGTAATAAAATGAATGAAATTATAGGTATAGATAATCGAGAATATTTTTTTATTAACTGTTCATATATATATACGAGTCCAATAGAAGAATAAATAATTATGAAAGGAATTATAGGCAACATGTATCTGGAGAATTTAACTTGAAATTGTCCGAAAATTAAGAAATATAAAAAGATCCAGAATATGAATATTATGTGAATTTTAGGAAATGGAAGACGGATTTTTATCAAGGTAATTATTAATCCTATTAATCCAAGGATTGAAACAATAACACCTAAACTTGTTGTGAAAATTTGTTTTAAATTATAAATGTATGGAATGGTATCTATATATTGTCTTGTATAGGGAAGATCACTTGTTCCTCTAACCATTTTTGATTGAGTAATGTTATCTTCTAAAAATTTTGGAAAATCAATTATTGAATATGGAGAAAATAAAAAGAAGAAGACAAGGCTTGTTAATGCGCAAATAGAAATTCCAATTAATGCTTTTCTAATGGTTAAAATGTTAATTGAAAACTTGTTAAATACATCATCTTTATTAGGGAATATGGCATACAGCAAATAAGATAAAAATATTAAAATCGAAATAGGCAGACTGCTAATTTTGGTAGCCAAAGCAGCAGCTAATAAAATACCTGCAAATATAGAATCTTTTAAAGTGCAAGTTTTAGAAATTTTTACACATAAAAATACTAATGCAACTATTATGAATGTGAGGATTGTGTCTACAACGAAAAAATGAGAATGTTGTAATTGAATTACACAGAATGCTGAAAAAAAACTGGCGAAAACTCCTGTTTTTCTTCCAAAATACCTTAATGCCAATATTGAAATTAAAGTAACCGTAGCAGAGTCAAATAAAGCAGAAATTATTCTTCCTTGGAACCTTAATTCGTAAACGTCGGGATTAGTGAAAGGGCTAAAAAGATAATTTGTTAACTCTAATATATATAAAGGTAGTGTTCCGTAATTAAACCAATTGGGGTTTAGTGGGCTTATATTAGGATTGGTAAGATAGCTTAATTCAGTCCATTTCGGGAAATGCATCTCATGAGATAGCATTAATAATTGTCTTTCATCAGGATGAAAAAGATACCCATTATCCCAATTTAGGCCATATAATCTTAATCCTAAGGATAGAAAAAATATAATAAATATTAATGTTATATTTATAATTCTTTTTTCTGAGAGTTGTCTTAATAAGGGTAAGTTAAACATCAATTAAAAAATATTTTATTAACTAAAGGTTACTTTTTTACTACACTTTATGAAATCTATAAATTTACTTTTATTTTAACTTAAGGAGTTCATTGGAGAATTTTTATTCAAATAAATTATCTTCAGGAGTTGATTTAATCACACTACGTCTTAAGAATACACGTACGGCTAGCGTAATGTTGTTTATTGGTACTGGCTCTAGATATGAAAATAAAAAACTTTGGGGAGCTTCACATCTTTTTGAACATGTTTTGTTTAAAGGAACTAAGAATCATACTACTCCTAGTGATATTTCAAGAGTAATAGAGTCAAAAGGGGGAATATTAAATGCTTTTACCGATAAAGAAATGACAGGGTATTGGTGTAAAATTCCTTCAGATTTTGTTGAAGATGGAATAAAAATTTTAGCTGAAATGGTTACTCAGCCTCTTCTTCGTCAAAGTGATATAGATTTAGAAAAAAAAGTGGTGTTTGAAGAAATAAATGCCAGTAATGATTCTCCAGACTCTAAGAGTTCTCTAAATGCTGAAACCTTAATTTGGCCTGAACAACCTATGGGAAGAGATATTGGTGGTTCTGTTAAATCTTTATCTGCAATTGGTAAAGAGGATCTAGTTCAATACTTCTCAAATCAATATGTTGCTACTAATGCGGTTTTGGTAATTACTGGAAATATTGATATTGATAGAATTAATTTTTGTGCAGAGAATGCTTTTAGTAATTTTAGATCTGGCCAAGCTAAAGCTCCTTTTCCTGTAGTTTTCCCCAATAAAGGCCCCATTGTAAGTTCAGAATTTCGTGATATTTCACAAATAAATCTTTCTTTTTTATTAAAAGGTTATTCTATACATCATCAAAATAAGTATGCTTTAGACTTGTTATCTGTAATTTTAGGTGAAAGTATGAGTAGTCGTTTATTTGAAGAAGTTAGAGAAAAAAGAGGCTTAGCTTATTCAATAAGTTCTTTCAATATTCATTTTTCTGATTGTGGATTGTTTGGCATTGATTCAGGGGTTAATAAAGATGATGCTGTTGAGGCAGTAGATGTTATCTGCAATGAACTAGTTAAGATAAAAAGAAATCTTGAAGTAAAAGAAATCCAAGAAGCTAAAGAATTAATGAAAGGAAGACTGAGTATGAGGTTAGAAGATTCTAGATCAATAGCTAGTTTTTTGGGATTTCAACAACTTATAAAGAAAAAAATTCAAACATATGAAGAAATATCTGATTTGGTAGATTCTGTAACATTAGAAGAAATAAGTTTCGTTCTTGAAGATATTTTTAAACCAGATAATTTTGTGTTATCTATAGTAGGACCAGTAAAAGATACTGATATTTTTAAAGATAAAATGAATCTATAAAGCAAAAATAATCAAAAAAGAGATTAAAATTTATTGAAAATCACTTATTAATTTAAATATTATTTCATTCATGGTTATTAAAAATGTTCGTGCTATGAATTGGAATATGCACACTATAAAAAATTTAAGAAAATTTTTGGGAAAATCACAAGTTGAATTTTCACAAGAATTAGGTGTTAGACAACAGACAATTAGTGAATGGGAAACTGGAGTTTATGAACCAAGAGGTGGTTCTGTAACATTATTAAATCTTATTTCATCTGAAATTGGATTTGATACTTGGTATTCAGAAAAATTCGATAATGTGTCTCAAGAAAGACCTTTATTTTCTAGGCAAAAAAGGAATAATTCTTTTGGAGAGAAACTTCAAATCCAAAATAAGATACATTCTAATGGGAAGTCAAAAAGTCAAAAAAATAAGTCTAGAAATAGTTTAAGTCATATGCCATTACCGATTTAAATGGAATTAAGTAAATATAGATTCTTTGAATATATTGTCTCTGTACCACTTTAATTCGCTTACGCTTTCTCTAATGTCATCTAGGGCTAGGTGAGTTTTACTTTTTCTAGGTAACTCTATATCTGGATACCATCTTTTCATTAGTTCTTTGATGGTAGAAACATCAATCATTCTGTAATGAAGAAAAGATTCTAGTCTTGGCATTTCTTTTCTTAAAAATTTCCTATCAACCCAAATTGAATTTCCACAAAGTGGAGATATTTTTTTTTCAGTCCAATTATTTAAGAAATTAAGAGTCATGGTTTCTGCTTCAATAATATTAGTTTCAGATTTCTCTACTCTATCCAATAATCCTGAAGAAGTATGTTGGTTTTTAGACCAAGCTTCGATTGGGATAGCATTTATTTGTGAAATTGGCCTTTTTATAGCTAAATTTGGACCTTCTGCTAATATTTCTAAATGATGATCTGTTACTAAAGAAGCAATTTCCAAAATGACATGATTATCTCCTAATCCAGTCATTTCTAGATCTATCCAGACTAATTTGGGGTTAGACATGTTTTCTTCTTTCCCATGAATATATAATTTAATAATCTATTATATAGTTTATGTATAAATCATAATACCTTAGCAATATGAAAATAATTTCTTGGAATGTAAATGGAATTAGAGCTTGTTTGAAAAAAGGGCTACTAGATTTTATAAAATCTTCTGATGCAGACATACTATGTTTTCAGGAAACAAAAGCTAATCAAGAGCAAGTAGAACTGGAACTTGATGGGTTTAATCAGTTTTGGAATAGTGCTGAAAAAAAAGGATATTCAGGAACTCTAATATTATCCAAAATAAATCCATCTAATTTTTATTTGGGCATGGATATTCAAAAGCATGATAACGAAGGCAGATTGATTACATTGGATTACCCTGATTTTTTTCTAGTAAATGTTTATACGCCAAATGCTCAAAGAGGTTTAACAAGATTGGATTACAGAACAAAGGAATGGGATGTAGATTTTCTGAATTATTTGAAAAAAATTGAAAAAATTAAACCTGTGATTTTTTGTGGTGATTTAAATGTTGCACATACAGAGATTGATTTAGCTAATCCAAAAAGTAACAAAAGGAATGCTGGTTTTACTGATGAAGAAAGATTTGGCTTTGACAGATTTTTAGAAGAAGGATTTGTAGACACTTTTAGAGAATTTGAAAAAGAACCAGGAAATTATACTTGGTGGAGCTATATGTTTGAAGCTAGAAAAAAGAATATTGGATGGAGAATAGATTATTTTTGTGTTTCTCAAATATTAAGAGATAAATTGAAGAGTGCTTTTATTCTCCCTGAAATTTTAGGTTCCGATCATTGCCCAATAGGAATTAAATTAAAAATTTAGTTAAAATGTAAAATCTACTTACAATTATTAAAAAAGAATATGCATACTAGTATTAAGATTTCTAACTATATTATTAGTCTTTGGATATTATTGTTTCTAACTGGAGTCACTGGATGTGCTAAAGATTCTTCTGAAGATTTCATTCAAAAAATCACCCCTAAAGATAAAATTTACACATTAGATGATTTAAAAGCAGTAGGATTTAAGAAAAGTCGAAACTATAAAGTAGAAGGCTTAGAAGGAGCAACTGCTGCGCACTGGGGATTTCATAATAAAATAGAATTTGAAGTACGATTTTATGAAACTCATGAGGATGCTAAAATTTTAGGAATTCCAATGGCTGAAGAAAGTTCTGGTCCTGATGCTAAATTGAAGAAGGAAGATGCTAGTTGGGACGTAGGATTAAAAGATAGAAGAATGTGTGGAGGAGGTGAAAAAGGTACTAAAGATAATTGGTCTCATGATATAGGATCTTGTACTTCTCCCAAATATGGTGAATTTGTAGTTTTTGGGAATTTTATAGTTTTATGTCAAGGTTATGAAAAAGAAGATTCACTATCTCATTGTAATGACTTGTTGAGTAAACTAGAGTAATTTAAAAGGGAAATTCAAATATTTAAAATAATGATTCAAAATTGTCTGCACATATATCAGGTGTAAATCTCTTTGCGGACTTTTTTCCTTCTTTAATTAATTTAATTCTTAAATCATTGTTTTTTATTAATTCGAATATGTTTTTTGCTATTTCTTTTTTATTAATATTTTTTACTAACAATCCTGATTTTCCATCAGACACAACCTCTCTGCTTCCGCCAGGGCTATCAGTAGTGACAATGGGCAGGCCTAAGGCTTGAGATTCAATTAGAACATTGGGTAGCCCTTCAAATTTTGATGTAAGTGTAAATACGCTACAATATTTGAAATATTTATATGGGTTAGATGAAAAACCAAGAAATTTAATTTTTCCAGATAAATTCATTAAATTGACTTTTGATTCTAATTTGTTTCTTTCTGGACCATCTCCAATAATCAATAATTTGCATTTTTTTAAATTAAGTAATTCAACAAAAGAATCAATCAAAAGAGAGATGTTTTTTTGTGAAGACAATCTTCCAACAGTTAAAATTATTGGTTCTTTGGAGTTTTGAACCCAATCATCTTTTATAGGCTTTTCAGCTTTCTTTAGAATTTCTGGAACAAATGTTGGGTTTAATATTAATTTCACATCTTCACTATTTATTTTTGTCGAGGAAAGTATACTTTCACAGACTGACTTAGAATTCCCTACAATATCATTTGCATTTTTATATAAAAATCTTATTAAGAATTTTAAGAAACTTCTTTTTAAAATATTTAATTCTTTTAAAGACTCATTTAAATGAGTCCTTTCAGTTATGATAATTTTTGGTTTTTGACTTAAAAATTTTTGTGCTATTAAAATTCCAATGTTTGCATAATATTGAGCTGAAATAACTATATCTATATTATTTTTTGATAGATAATCGACTAAAGAAAATATCGATGTAGATACTTTGTTTTTTGTTAAATTAACAATGGGGACTGAAAAAGACGAATCTTTAATATGTGATGATTTTCCTAAAGTTATAATATTTACAGAATGACCTCTTTTCTCGAGAGTTTTCGCAAGGATGAAAAAACTTCTTTCAACCCCTCCAATTTTCAAATGTGGTAAAAAAAATGAGATTTTCAATTATTTTGTTTCAGTAATGTCTAATTCTTTTGTTATTGCTTTCATGAGATCATAGTCAGTAGGTTCTATTATTACAGTATTATTGTTGATAATTATTGTTGGAACGCTTTCTCTACCTTTATTAATTTTTTTCATTTCTTCTATTGAGGAAGCTTTTTCTAAAATGTTTATTTCTTTGAAAGGAATTTGGTTATTTTCAAGAAAATTTTTACTTCTTATACAATCACTGCATAGAGGTCTAGAGTACATAATTATTTCAGGCCATTTTTTTATCATAATTTTAAGTATAACTAACTTTTTGGTTTCCCTTATAAATATGAATTATAAAAGAATCTAAGATAACATTAAATCATTAAAATAAGATTTTAATATTGAGGTTAAATTTGAGAAAGAATTATTATTATGATTTTATTTCCTCTAATTTTGGTTTTATCGCTTTAGTCGTTTCTGACACAGGAGTTGTGATTTCATCAACTCCAGAAAAAAAACTAGAAGATTCTTTAATCAAGATTAATGAATTTGGTTATAAGTTGATAAAAGATGAAGATAAAACATTTTCTTATAAAAGAATATTAAAATCTTATTTTAATGGTGAAGATGTTGAATTAGAGAAGATATCATTAGATCTGCAAGTAGGAACTGATTTTCAAAAAAAAGTTTGGAAAGTGTGTAGAAAAATAAAATTTGGACAATTGCAATCATATAAATGGATTAGTCAGAAGATTAATGGGAAACCTTTTTCTTATAGGGCAGTAGGAAGTGCTTTAAAGGTAAATCCTGTACCTATTTTTATTCCATGTCATCGTGTAATTGGGGAGAATGGTAATCTCTGTGGTTATAATTCTTTGCAAGGTATTAGTTTAAAAGAAAAATTAATTAATTTAGAGAAGAATTATGAAGATTCTTCAATAATTGAATAGCTGTTTTCTCCTGTAATCTGGACAATTTTTTTTTCTAATTCTGGATTAATCTCTATGTTTGCAAAAGGTAACTCTAGGGTAACTTCTTCATTTCCTGATAAAACTTTCAAAAGCACAGGATTATAGCCCTTATGTTCAAGTAATAATTTAATTAAATCCTCAAATCTATATCTATCCTCTATTGGATTTCCTGTTTCTTCTATAGAAATTATGAATTTATTTGAATTGTTATCTGAATTGTTATCTGAATTGTTATTTGAATTGTATTTTGAATTGGAAAATTTAGCTGAATTATCTAATTTGTTTTCTCTAGAATCAATGTGACTATTTGAAATACTTCCATTTCTTGAATTTGTATCTATATTATTGTTTAGATTATTAGTGTTTTCTTTATTTACCAAAAACTCTTCTCCTGACTGAAAAACAACAGAAATTATTCCATTATTGATTCTAGTTGTACCGTTCATAGAAATAAATTTTCCTTTTTCCCATAAAAAACGTGAAGAGTCTAAATTATTTGGCCAGACAATTACCTCTATGCTGGAATCTAGTAATCCTATTTCTATAATGAAAAATATATCTCCTCGTCGAGTTTTTCTAGATTCAACGTTTATCACCTGACCAATTAATTTTACTGAATTACCATGTTTAGCATTAGAAATCTGATCAGAATAAACAATGGAATTATCAGTTTGCTCTAAAATCTTTTTTTGGAAATCATTTTGACTGATTGTTATTCCTAATAATTCCCTTTCCCAAAATGATCTTTCTTGTTCATTGATAATTTCTTCAGAATTTGTATCAATTAATGGAATAGGTTTTGCGACAGATTCCCCAAATAGATCAAACATATGAGATTGTCCAGCTAAATTTAGTGATCTTTGTTGGTTTATCAAAGTGATAATTCTTTCTAAGTTGGATAATAATGATTCTCTAATAGAAAATTCATCGAAAGCTCCAGTTTTTATTAGGCTTTCTAATGTAGATTTATTTATAGGAAAATCAATTCTCTGAATAAAATCTTCTAAATTTTTAAATGGCCCATCTTTATCTATGTTTTTAATTATAGGTTCTACAGATGTTTTTCCAACATTTTTAATTGACCCTAATCCAAATCTAATAATTTTAGTTCCGTCGGATTCAAACTCAGGGAAGAAGTTAGTTTTACTATAATTTAAGCTTGGCCCCTTTACATGGATTCCTGTTTTTTCGCATTCTCTAACGATAATTCCAATTTTCTTTTTGTTCCCTGACACAGAATCTAACAATATTGTCATAAATTCATGAGGATAATTCGCTTTGAAATAAGCTGTCCAATAGGCAATCATTGCATAACTCATACTGTGTGCTTTGTTGAAGGCATATCCTGCAAAAGGTTCTATAAGTTCGAATACTTTGGTTCCAAGTTTTTCGGGAAATTCATTGTTTTTTGTTCCATTAATAAATTTGTCTTTTTCTGCTCTCATTACTTCTGGAATTTTCTTTCCCATTGCTTTTCTGAATTTATCTGCATCCCCTAAAGAATACCCAGCAATTGCTTGTGAAATGAGAAGAACTTGATCTTGGTAAACTATTATTCCGTAGGTTTCTTTTAGTAAATTTTCTAAACTAGGATGAGGATATTTTATAGGAATTCTTCCGTGCTTTGCTTCTATAAAAGTAGAAATATGTTCCATGGGGCCTGGTCTATATAAAGCTATCATCGCTGAAATATCTGATATAGATGAAGGTTTTAATTCTTTAATATTACGTTTCATTCCGTCACTTTCAAGTTGAAACACTCCCAAAGTATTTCCTGAGCTGAGTAAATCAAAAGTATTTTTATTATCTAATGGGATTGTTTCAAGGCTTAATTGAAGGTTATGCCTTTGATTTATCATTTTGATTGTTTTATCTAGAATAGTTAGGTTTGTTAATCCCAAGAAATCTATTTTTAATAATCCTAAGTCAGCTAATGGTCCCATTTCATATTGAGTTAATGGAGGTAACTCGGGATCTTTAGGGGCCTGTAGAAGAGGCACGAGACCTTTCAAGGGTTCTTTTGAGATAATTACTCCTGCCGCATGAGTTTGAATATTACTAACTCTTTTTTCAACTGTTTTAGCGGCATTGACTAATTCAGAAACATTCGTGATTTCATCGTACATGGCTTTCAAATCAGGAACTAACTCAAGAGCTCTATCTAAAGTCATTGGCTTAGTTGGTTCATAAGGATCTCTAGTAGGGATTAATTCAGCCACTTTTTCTACTTCCTGGAGTGATTTCCCCATTACTCTTCCAGCTCCTCTAGTGGCTCCTCTAGCATGTAACCTGCTGAAGGAAATTATTTGAGCTATATGATCTCTTCCATATTTTTTTATACAGTAATTTATTACTTCTTTTCTCTTATCATCTTGGAAATCAATATCAATATCAGGCATTTCTTTTCTTTCAATATTTAGAAATCTTTCAAATACAAGACCTGATTTAATAGGGTCTATGTTAGTTATATCTAAACAATAAAGAACTAAACTTGCAGATGCACTTCCTCTAAGTGAAGTAAGAATTTTTTCTTTTTTTACAAATTTAAAAATATCCCACACAACCAAAAAATAGTCAGCAAAATTTAAAGTGTTGATAACGTTTAATTCATATTCAAGCCTTTCTTTGAATTCGTCAGGCTTGTTTGGGAATTTTTCCCTGAAACCTTTTAAACAAATTTCAGTTAAATATTCTTCAGCAGTTTTTGAATTAGGTGTTTCAAAATGAGGAATTCTAGTAATATTAAAATCTAATTTTAACTCACACGAGTCTGCAATTTTTTGAGTATTAGATATTGCTTCTGGATGATCTTTCCACAATGTACTCATTTCCTCTGGACTTTTGATGTAATATGTGTGATCTTCAAGCAAGTCTTTTCTGAAGTTATTTTTGATATTTTTCAATAAATCTTCAGCTTTGGCATCTTGGCTTAATATGTAGTGATTATCATTTGTGGCAACCAATGGGATATTAAATTCTTCAGATAATTTAACTAAATTTTCATTTATTAATTCTTGATTGGGCACCTTATCATGCCACATTAATTCTAAGTAGAAATTATCCTTAAATACCCTGCGGGACCAAGAAAGATATTCTTCGATTCCTTTTTGGTTTTTATTGAGTATAAGTTTAGATAATTCGGAAGAAGGACAACCAGATAAAATAATTAAGCCCTCTTTGTGTTTCTCTAGTAGAGCTTTATCAACTCTTGGTCTGTGATAGAAGCCTTCAAGGTTTCCTACTGTAACCATTTGGATTAAATTTTTATACCCTACAAAATTTTTTGAAAGAACAGTTAGGTGGTAATAAGGAAGATTAGGATTTTTTTCAAGTAGGGATTTTGGAGCAACATATAATTCACAGCCAACAATAGGTTTTATTTGATGTTTTATGCAGGACTTATAAAATTCTATGGCTCCAAACATGTTTCCATGATCAGTTAGAGACAAAGCATTCATTCCTAGTTCCTTAGATCGTATAACCATTTCCTCTATTCCACTACTTCCGTCTATAAGACTATATTCAGAATGATTATGAAGGTGAACAAACAATATTAACCTACTCTTGTTGATGCTAATAAAATAATTAATTTTTGTTAGGTATATTTGACTATATAATCTATAAGAGAGTTAGTCGAGAGGGCAAAATTAATTACAATCTTGAAGAATTAGACAAGCATTTTGGCCACCAAAACCAAAACTGTTTGATAAAACATTTTTGATGTTTATTGAACGTGATTTATTTGGTGTATAGTCTAAGTCACATAAAGGATCTGGGTTATTATTGTTTATTGTTGGATGAATTTTATTTTCTTGGATAGATTTTATGCATGCTATCGCTTCAATTGCTCCAGCAGCGCCTGATGAATGCCCCATCATAGATTTAGTAGAACTTATCGGTATTTTATATGCTTTTTCTCCAAAAACTTTTTTTATAGCCAAAGTTTCAGCGTAGTCGTTTGCAGGTGTTGATGTTCCATGGGCATTTATATAATCTATGTCCTCAATATTCAATCCAGCATTTTCTAATGCGAAGATCATACATTTAGAAGCCCCTAACCCTTCTTTTTCCGGTTGTACTAGATGAAATGCGTCAGATGTAACCCCCCAACCTTTTATTTCACATAGAATATTAGCGTTTCTATTTAAAGCATGTTCATATTCTTCTAATATTAATATTCCTGATCCTTCTGAAGGCACAAAACCATCTCTCTTTGCATCAAAAGGCTTGCTGGCATTTTGAGGTATCTCATTCTGACTTGTTAGTGCATGCATGTTGCAAAATCCTCCCAAGCTTATCTGACAGAAAGGAGCTTCAGTTCCCCCAGAAACCATAATATCTGCTGTGCCTCTTTTAATTACTTCGTAAGCTTCTCCTATTGCTTGGGTTCCAGCTGCACAAGCGGTAATGCAAGTATTTGAGTACCCTTTGAGTTGAAAAATTCTACTGATATTTGCTGCAGCCATGTTGGGCAACATCATAGGGACATATAATGGACTAATTGGATTTCCTCCTCTTTGGAATAGTATGCGGGATTGTTTTTCGGTTTCAGGAAGCCCTCCAGAACCACAACCTATCAAAACTCCAATTCTGTAACTATCTTCTTTATCTATATCAACTTGAGAGTCTTCTAAGGCGTTCTTGCTAGCAGCTACTGCTAATTGTGAAAATCTTGCGAGACGCCTTGATTCTTTTTTTCCAACATAATCTTCTGGGGAGAAATTTTTGATTTCTCCTCCAATTTTACAAGAATAATTTTCTGTTTCTACGGATTTGAGAAAATCTATGCCAGATTCTCCATTTATTAAATTATTCCAAAGAGTATCTACTGATGAAGACAAACATGTTATTGCTCCCATTCCAGTAACTACCACTCTTCTGTTTTTATAATTCATTTGTTTCATAAATTTCTGGTTCTATATCTAATAATAATTCTCTAAATTCTGCTGCTACGAATAATGATCCAGTAACTACAGTTAAGTCGTTATTTTTATTTTTCATAGAATAAATAAAAGATTCTTCTACTGATTTTGTTATTTGAGATTCAACTATGTTATCAAAAGGAAGGATTTTTTTTAAAGAATTTGTATTAATTGATTTCGGATGCCTTGATTGAGTTAAAATTATATTTTCAGTTAATTGAGAAAGAGTTCTTATGTTTTCTATTTCATGATGATCTGAGTTGCACCCGAATATAAGTAATATTTTTTTTTCTTTGAAAAAAGAATTTATTGTTTTTACTAGATCTCTGCATGCTGATGGATTGTGGGCTCCATCAATTAAAAATAATTTTTCATCTTTTTTTATTATTTCTCCTCTACAAGGCCATTTCACACCTTCTAGTCCTGTGATGGTATTTTTTTTATCAAGTTTTATTAAGTTGAAATTTTCTAGGCAAGTTATTGCTGTAGAAACATTAATTAATTGATTTATCCCTATAAGTGGATGTTTAATTTTGTAAGAATCAGATGAAGTGCTCAGTTTTATGTGTAATTTACTTGATTGATATTTTTGATTAAAGTTTTTTAAATTTTCTTCAACATCTATAAAAGTTGATTTTTTTTCTAGGGCTTTTTCTTTTATGATTTTAAGAATTTTTGGTTTTTGTTTAGAAGAAATTACTATACTGTTATTTTTTATAATTCCTACTTTATCTCGAGTGATTTTTTCAAGTGTTTCTCCTAATATTTTTGTATGATCTAAGCTGATTGGAGTTAAAATTGAGATATTTGAGTTGAAAATGTTTGTTGAATCAAACGTTCCCCCTAGTCCTGTTTCTATGATTTGTACTTCAACCATACTATTTTTAAAATGGATTGCTCCCATGATGGTTAATGTTTCGAAGACTGTTAGAGTTCCAAGGTTTGAATTTTTAAAAAATGATGAAGTGGTTTTTGTAATTTTTTCATAAATATTACAAAAATCAGTCATACTTATTAGATTATTTCCTACTTTGATTCGTTCTCTAAAATTATGAAGATGAGGAGATGTGTATAGTCCACATTTAAGGCCATTTTTAGTTAATGCAGAATGAATTAATGAAGATATGCTTCCTTTTCCATTTGTGCCTGCTATATGAATTGTAAATTTTGGTGTGTTTTGTGGATTCCCTAATAATTCAAGAGCATTTTTTATTCTTTTTAAATGGAAAATTTTTGAATTAGGTATATTTTTTTCCCTTTCAAAATCTGTTAGAGAAAGTAAACTGTTTATAGTAGATTTATATTTATTGTTTATCTTAGACATGTTTTTAGAAGTTTAGATAAATTATTAAATTTAATTTTAACTAGAAAAAATAAAAAATGAATGAAGAAAAAATAAAAAATCAAATTTTAGATGCATGTTCATCATCAGAAGCAGATTTTCTTGAGATAAGAGTTGAAGAAACTGATTCGACTAGAATTAATTTTAAAGCTAAAAAACTGGACAATTTAATTCAAAATCAAGGATTGGGTGGAAACGTAAGAGCTTTAGTAAAAGGAGGATGGGGTTTTGTTTGTTTTAATAATTTGAACAATTTGAAGGATAATGTGAAGTCTGCTGTGATGCAGGCAAAGAGAGCTAGCCGTAAAAATTTTGTTCCCTTGGCTGAAGTTAAGCCTGTAAAAGATAAAATTGTTTCATCTTTCTCCCAAAGTGCTTCTGAGATTAAAATTTCGGAAAAAATTCATCTTCTTAGACATTATAATGATTTAATTTGGAGTTCAGAGGGTATTCAGAGCTCAGATCTGATTTATGGAGATTCAATACGCAAAATATTTCTAGTCAATTCATATGGCACTGAGTTGATTCAAGATTCTCATCATGTTGTTTTTAGAGCTTCTGTTCAAGCGAGAAATGGAGGAGATGTTCAACAGTCAGGATTCAGTATTGGTAGCCTTGGAGATTATAGTGTTATTCAGGGATTGGATAATGAAATTAAAGATACTGTTAATAAAGCAAAGAATCAATTAGCTTCAAAACCTGTATCTGGTGGAGAAAAAACTGTAGTATTAGATCCAATTTTGGCTGGAGTTTTTGTTCATGAAGCATTTGGGCACTTATCTGAAGCTGATCACGTTTATGAAAATGATCAATTGAAAGAAATGATGGTTTTGGGTAAAACTTTCGGTCCTAAGAATTTAAACATAGTTGATGGCGCGCAAATTCCTAATTTAAGAGGTAGTTTTAGCTATGATGATGAAGGCACTCCATCTTCTAAGACTGATTTAATAAGGGAGGGTGTTTTAGTAGGGAGATTACATTCTAGGGAAACTGCAGCAATTATGAAAGAAAAACCTACAGGTAATGCTAGGTCAATAGGTTATAACTTTCCTCCTATTGTTAGGATGACTAATACTCTTATAGAAAATGGAGATTCTGATATTTCCGATATATTTGGAGATATTAAGGAAGGAATTTATGCAAAGAATTGGTATGGAGGAATGACTAGTATGGAAATGTTTACTTTTTCTTCTGGAGAATCATACATGATCAGGAATGGTAGAGTTGAGGAAATGATAAGGCCAGTTATGTTATCAGGAAATGTTTTTTCTACACTGCATAATATTGATTCGATAGGAAAAGATCTCGATATGAATCAAGGAGGAGGATGTGGAAAAGGTGGCCAAATGCCTTTGCCGGTTTCCAATGGCAGTCCTCATATAAGGATTCAAAATTGTTTAGTATCAGGTAATTAATTATGGACACAAAAAAGATATTAGAAGATTCTTTGAAACGTTCTGATGAGTCAGAAATATTTACTGTGGTATCAGAGAAAGAACCAGTAGGTTTTGAAGCAAACAGATTAAAAACTTTATCAAAAACTTCTGGTCAAGGTTGGGCTTTAAGGGTAATCAAAGACCGAAAAATAGGATTATCAACTTCTACTTATCCGAATCTTGAATCATTGATTACTAGAGCTTGTGATGCAAGTGATTTTGGAAAAAATGTTGAATACTCATTTCCATCTAATTTTCTTTATAAAAGAAATAATAAAACTGAAATGAATCTGTCTTTAGATAATATGGTAGATATGGGAGAAAAGATTATAGAAACTCTCCTAAAAGAATGGCCTTCATTGCTTTTAGAAGCGAATATTTCGAAATCTTCAGGATTTACTGAAATCTTAAATTCATCTGGATTTGATTCTTCTTATGAATGGGATTCATTTTCTGCAGGTGTAGGAGGAACCCTTGTCAAAGGGGAAGATATGTTATTTGTTTGGGAAAGTTTTGGTTGGAGCGAATTTAAGGACTATTCAGATGAGATTATAAATTCACTTCATGATCAATTAAAGAATGCTCAAAATATTTCTGAAGCCCCTAACGAAAATTGTCCAATTGTTTTTACTCCCAGAGGGTTTGTGACAACATTTATAGAACCTCTTATTTCCAGTTTTAATGGTGTGAATATTGTTGAAGGCGTTTCTCCAATATCAGAAAAAATGGGACAAAAAATTTTTGATGAAAATATTACAATAGTTGATGATCCGACTATAAATGGAGCGTTAGGTGAACGTCCTTTTGATGATGAAGGTGTTCCTGCATCCAGGAATATTTTGATAGAAAATGGTGTTGTTTCAGGAAATTTATTGAATTTGGAATCTGCATCAAAATTAAATTTAGAACCAACAGGTTCTGCATCTAGAAGTATCTCGAGTCCTCCAACGCCTTCCACATCTGTAATAGATGTTAAACCAGGGAAATATTTATATAAAGAATTAATTTCAGATTTAAAAGATGGCATTATAGTAGATCAGTTATTGGGTGCGGGGCAAGGGAATGAATTAGGAGGTGATTTTAAAGGAAATGTGTTGCTTGGATATAGAGTAAAAGAAGGTAGAATATTAGGAAGAATAAAGAATACTATGATTTCAGGAAATGTTTTTGATTGCTTGAAAAGCTTGTCTTGGATTTCTAGAGATACCAATTGGGTTTATGGTTCTTTTAATGTCCCTCATATAATGTGTGAAAATATACAGATAGCATCGAGTACATGAAAGTAATAGTTATAGGATTAGGCGCCATGGGAAGCTCAGCCTTATATAACTTGTCC
This sequence comes from uncultured Dehalococcoidales bacterium, assembly GCA_964434385.1. Lineage (GTDB taxonomy): Bacteria > Chloroflexota > Dehalococcoidia > Lucifugimonadales > Lucifugimonadaceae. The sequence goes on from CAYSUW010000001.1 coordinate 108,351, forward strand.
AAGAGAGGTGTTGATGTTATTGGAATAGATAGATTTTCTCCACCACATCAATTTGGCTCTACTCATGGAGATACTCGTGTGTTTAGAGTGGCCTACAAAGAAGGAATTGATTATGTTCCGCTATTAATTCGTGCTAAAGAATTATGGTATGAATTATCTCAAGAAGCAGAAAGAGAAATATTTTTAAATACTGGTGTTCTTTATATTGCTAACCATGAAAATAATTCAGTAACAGGACCCTTAGAAGTTACTAAATCCTATGATCTAGATTATGAACAACTTTCTCATGATGAATTGGTTTATCGCTATCCTGCATTAAGGCCTGATCAAGATATGGTTGGTTTTTTTGATAAAGAAGGAGGGATTTTAAAAGTAGAAGATTGTGTTGAATCTTATCTTGAATATTCAAGAAATTATGGAGCTACGCTAATTCTCAATCAAACTGTTTTAGAGTGGAAGACGTCAAATAATGGAATTGAAGTTATTACTGAATCAAATAGATTTTTTGCAGACAAATTAATTGTGTCAGCGGGCGCCTGGTTAACAGAACTTGTCAATTTGAATTCTGTAAATTTGTCGATTGAACGACAGGTGAATCACTGGATTGATGTTAAGGGTCAAACTCGGTTTTCTCTTTCAGAGTTACCTGTTACCACATGGGAATATGGATTAGAAAATAGATCTTTTTACACGATACCTGATTTAGGTCAAGGATTTAAGATATCTCGGCATCATGGAGGAGTAATAACAAATCCTAATGATGTAAATAGAAATGTAAATAATGATGAAATTGAGGATATTCAACAACTTTTTGAAAGTTTTTTTGAAGCGTCAGGAGTTGTTGAGAATTCAAAAACTTGTTTATATACCAACACGGATTCACAAGATTTTTTAATTGATTTTTATCGAGGAAACGATAATGTGCTTATACTTAGTCCATGTTCGGGACACGGGTTTAAGTTTGCTTCGGTTGTAGGAGAGGTTGCTGCTGATTTGATTGAAACGGGTAAATCTAAATTTAATTTAACTAATTTTTCTTTTAAAAAACATAAGAAATTTAATTAGTATTTAATTATTGCCCTTCCTGCTATTTGTCCTGAATCAAGTTTGTTGCATGCGTCATTTATGTCATCCAGTTTAAAGCTTGTAGTTACTAATTTATCTATAGGGAATTTTCCTTGTCTGTATAAATCTAAGAAATAGGGAAAATCTTTTTCTGGATAAGTTGCGCCTAAGCTTCCTCTGTATATTTTTTGATGATACATAAATAATTCAGGATTGATGTCTATCTTATTTGTTGCAGGCATTCCTATTAGAACCGCCATGCCTCCATGGTTTTCTGCACCTGATCCCCCTCCTCTAGTTGCAGATAATATTTGTTCCATAGTTACTTTTACTCCTATGGCATCAAAGGCATAATCTACTCCACCATTCGAAATATCTAAAATTTCCTCAACTGCATTATTCTCTTTTGCATTTACTGTATGAGTTGCACCAAATTTTTTTGAGAATTCTAATTTTTCGTTATCTAGATCTACAACTATAATTTTTGAAGCTTTTAGTATTGATGCCATTGCTATAGCAGATAAACCTACTCCTCCAGCTCCAAATACTGTAACCGTATCTCCTTCTTGTACTTTGGCAGTGTTTTTTACAGCCCCAGCCCCAGTGAGTACAGCGCAGCCAACAATGGAAGATTCTGGAGAAGAGTCTTTAGAATCTATTTTCACAAGGAATTCATCTTCACATATAATAGTTTCGGCCCAGGTAAATACAATACGCACATTTACAGGTTTTTCTTTGTAACTAACTCCTTCTATTGTTGGTAGATATCTTCCAGTTCTTTGAATTCTTGATACCCAAGTCACAATAACATGATCTCCTTCTTTAACATATGTAGAATCTGGCCCTACCTTGGTGACTATTCCTACAGCTTCGTGCCCTAGGCTTAAAGGTCTAGGTAATTGTGAATCATGCATGTGATGTAGTTGAGAATGGCAAATACCACTTGAGATTAGTTTAACTTGAACTTGTGTTTTAACTGGGTCTGGTATGTCTATTTCATCTACTATGAGATTGCTTTTTGGATCTAGTTGTATTGCTGCTATAGATTTCATTTTATTTCCTAATTCTATTCTTTAATTTTAGTATGAATTATTTATATACAAAAACAAATACTGATATTATTTTTTAAGAAAAATGTTTGGCTATTATTTGCCTAACCATGCTTAAGGCATACATAGATGCTCTTTTTTTATCCGGGATTCCCCTTCCTGCTGATCTAATATGTTTTATTTCTTCGAACTTGTTTCCTACTATTGCAATATAAGTTTCACCTTTTCCTAGATTTTGAGTTTTTGTTCCTGCTTCTTCCACTCCATGTAATGCTAATCCTAAATCAGAACCGGATAATGTTTTTGCTAATTTTGCCATAGTTATAGTTAGTTCTTGAGGAGAAGTATTAGAAGTTTCGATTTTTAAGAATTTATTTATTATTTCATGTGAATTTTTATCATTTAAAACTAAACCTTGATTAAATAAATCTTTATTTGTTGCCTGAAATGTATTTGATATGGTGCCACCAGAAATATCTTCACAGGTTGAAATGGTAAGGTTGAATTTTTCTAATAAATTCCCCACTATATTTTCTAAGGTGTCTTCGTCAACACCAAAAATGTTGTCTCCTAATAATTGTCGTATCTCTTTCTCGATCGGTTTTATTAAAGTCATTGCTGAATTTTGATCTTTTGCTTTTGCTGTAATCCTTACGTCAACTTGTCCTGGATGGGCGAGTACTCCTACAGTTGGGTTTGAGGAGTTTTTCATTATTTCACCTATAAGATGATCCACGTTACTTTCACCTAAATCTGAAACTTTCAAGACACGATAGTGTATTGTTTCTTTTAGTTCATATTTATTTCTCAGATAAGGGATTATTTCATTTTCTATAAGCCATTTCATTTCAAAAGGCACTCCAGGGACAGAAATTATAGATGTGTTATGGTATTCAACTATAAAAGCAGGAGCGGTTCCATTAGGGTTTTTTATTACAATCGCATTTTCAGGTATAGTAGCTTGTTTTTCATTGTTTTTAGTTAATATGAAACCTCTTTTCCTGAATCTTTTTTCTAGATCTTCCAGTGATTCTTTGTGGAGTACGACGTTTCTTTCAGTACAAGATGCTACCATTTCTCTTGTTAAATCATCTTGGGTAGGGCCGATGCCTCCAGTAGTAATTACTATCTCTGATCTCTCAATACTTTTTGTGATAATTTCTTTCATTCTTTCAGGGTTATCACCTACAACAGTTTTGTAGAACAAATTAATTCCATTTTCTGCTAGTCTTTGAGCTATCCAAGCAGAATTACTGTCAATAATTTGACCTAATAATAATTCTGATCCAATAGCAATAATTTCAGCATTCATAATTACCTCTTGGGTTTTATTTTATAAATAAGTTGATAATTCTCAACAAGAAAAGGAAAAACAGTAAATAAATTGATTGAATAATTAGAACAAACGTTCTATTATTAGAACAAATGTTCTTAATTTGTTAACTGGAGTAGTTTTCTAGGAGTTATGTAAATGAATACAAATTTTAATTTAGTGAGAAATGATACTTTGCCTGAATATTCTAATTATGTTGATAAGGGATGTGGTTTATTTGATTCATGTTTGAATTGCCCTTTGCCTAGATGTAGATACGATGAACCTGGATGGATTCAAAAAGAAAAAATCGAAGAAAGAGATATGAAAATTTATAGAAGACGAAAGGAAGGATGTTCTATTAGAGTATTAGTAAAAGAGTATAATCTTAGTTCAAGAACTATACACAGAGCTATGAGAAGAATAGAAAAGTGTAAATTAATTGTGTGAAGATAAGTTAAAGCTCAAACCCTGCTTGATATATAGCTCTTTCCGCAATGTTAGTTGCTCTATCTGCTATTCTTTCTAAATTATGAGATATCCATATGAGATAAGTGCCATTTCTGATACCTATAGGTTTAGATTCTTTAGACATTAAATCAATCATTTCCTTTTGAATTGAAGAATTTAATTCATCAACTTTATCGTCATCAGGGAATACTGAGTTAGCTATTTTTAATGATAATTCTCTGTCATTTTCTGTTACAGCTTCTAGGCTTTTTTTCATCATATTAATAGATAAATCAGCTATTTTGGGTATATCTACTAATTTTTTAAACGTTGGACCTGGTCCCATTTTTATACTTATTTGTGAAATTCCTACGGCATAATCTCCCATTCTTTCAAGCTCTTGAGAGCAAAGCAAAGATGAGAAGACTCTTCTTAAATCACCAGCTACGGGAGCAAATTCTCGAATTATTTTCATACAATGATCTTCTATGTCATACCTTCTCTTGTCTATTTGATCATCCTCTATGATTACTTCTTGGCTTTCATCTAAATTTCTTGATGTTAGAGAATTCAAGGATTTGGTTATTGCATTTTCAACTAATCCACCCAAGAAAATTAAGTCAGCCTGAAGAAGAGTAAGCTCATGACTTAATGCTTCTCCTCCTGATTGATGTACCATTTTAATATACCTTTGATGATTTAATTTTTATAAAATTTTAACCTATTCTTCCAGTAACATAATCTTCAGTTCTTTTGTCTACCGGGTTACCAAATATCTGTTTATTAGTTCCATATTCTACCAGTTCTCCTATTCTATTTTCATCTGCCATCATACAAGCTGCGTAGTCTGAAACACGGGCTGCCTGTTGCATATTGTGAGTTACAATTATAATAGTGACATTTTCAGATAAAATTTTTATTAAATCTTCTATTTTTTGTGTAGATATGGGATCTAAAGCTGAAGCTGGTTCATCCATTAAGATTACTTCTGGATTTACTGCTAAAGCTCTTGCAATACATAATCTTTGTTGTTGTCCTCCTGATAACTCTAAGGCATTATCTTTTAATCTGTCTTTCACTTCATTCCAAAGATCAGCTCGTTGCAAAGATGTTTCTACCAATTGCTCTAAATTTTCTTTTAAATTATTAATTCTTGGACCAAAAGCAACATTATCAAAAATAGATTTAGGAAATGGATTTGGTTTTTGGAAAACCATACCTATTTTAAACCTGATATCTGTTGGATCTAGATTTTTTTTGTAAATGTTATTTCCTTTGAAAAAAACGTCACCTAAAACTTCTGCAGATTTTATAGTGTCATTCATACGATTAAAACATCTTAGAAGAGTGCTTTTTCCACAACCAGAAGGACCAATTAGTGCTACTACTTTATGTTTGGGGATTTGAAAATCTAAAGCTTTGAAAGCCGGCTTAGAAGAATATTCAACAGTTAATTTTTTACATTCTAAAATTGATTGTTGTTTGAAGGTATGAAATTTTTCTCCAGACATAATAATATTAAACCTTAAATTTTACTCCATTTAAAACTGAATCTTATATTAAAAGTATATGGAAATAAATAAAAAATTCATTTTAGGGTTTGAAAGAAAACAGATAAATCAAGAGATTACTGAAATAGGGCATTCTTCTTATAGAGCTGAACAAATTTGGCACTCAATTTACAGAGGTTTTATTTCTGAATTTGATGAAATAAATACTATTCCACAATCATTGATAATTAAACTTAAAAATGATTATATTTTCAATGCAATAGATCTTGTAACAAAGGAAATATCTAAAGATAAAAGCACAGATAAATATCTTTGGAAGCTTCTTGATAATGAATATATAGAAACTGTTTTAATGCGGTATGATCCCGATGGGCATAGACGTAGACGTAGGACAGTATGTGTTTCAACACAAGCTGGATGCGCTTTGGGATGTACATTTTGCGCAACAGGGCAACAGGGATTCTCACGACAGTTAACTGTTGCAGAAATAGTTGGACAAGTTCTAAATGTAAAAAAAGATACTGTTAAAGAAAAGAAAAATTTTGTTGATGAACGTAAGTTAAAAAAGGATGAAATTAATGATTTAACAAATGTAGTATTCATGGGTATGGGAGAGCCTCTGGCCAATTATGACAACACTATGTCTTCTATAAGGATATTGAATGATCCCAAAGGATTAAATATAGGAGCAAGACATATAACTATTTCTACAGTAGGTTTGGTTCCTCAAATTATTAAGTTGGCAGAAGAAGATATACAAGTTAATTTAGCTGTATCTCTTCATGCTCCAGACAATATTACAAGATCAGAAACAATGCCAATAAACAAACGATATCCTGTAGAAGATCTTATAGGAGCATGTAAAGAATACTTTAGTAAGACGAATAGGAAAATATTTTTTGAATATGTTTTGTTATCTGGTCAGAATGATACTTTAGAACATGCAAATAAATTAAGTGAGTTGCTTAAAGACTTATTATGTCATGTTAATTTAATACCAGTGAATCCGACTGCAGGGAGTTCTTTAGGAAGATCAAAACAAAATGACATAAAAAAATTTAGAGAGATACTGTTAAAAAATAATATACCTAGTACTATACGTATGGAAAAAGGAATTGATATAAATGCTGGATGTGGACAGTTGAGATCAAGTTATATAAGTATGGTGAAAAAGAATGTCTGATATTTTATGGCCTGAAATATATAAAAAACTTGGAGTAAAGCCTGTAATTAATGCACGAAGTTGGGTTACTAATTTAGGTGGCAGCTTAATGCCTAGAGAAGTTTTATCTGCAATGGATGAAGCATCAAAAGCTTTTATAGATATTGTAGAACTTCACAAAGCAGCAGGAAAAATAATTGCAAAAATTTGTAAATCTGAATCTGGCCTTGTTACTTCAGGTTGTGCTGCAGGACAAGTATTGATGTCTGCAGCTTGCATTACTGGTACAGACAAAAAATTGATTAATGAATTACCTAATCCTTCAACACTTAAAAAAGAGATCTTAATTTTTAAAGGCCAGCGAAATCATTATGATAGGAACTTTGAAATGACTGGTGCAGTTTTAAAAGAATTCGGCGAGAAAGGTAGTGTGAAGCCAAAGGATTTATATGAAAATATAGATGAAAAAACATGTGCTGTTTCTTTTGCTATGAGTCCTTTTTTAAGTTTAGGTTTAGGTGTAGAAGAAACAGCTAAAATAGCACATGAATTTAATATACCTTTGATAATCGATGCTTCGGCAGTTCTTCCACCATCCAAGAATTTTTACAAATTCTTGGATCAAGGCGCAGATATGATTGCTTTTAGTGGAGGTAAAGGGATTAGAGGACCACAAGATACAGGTTTTATTGCAGGTAAAAAAAATCTTATTGATGCTGCCTTTGAAAATATGATTTGTTTTGATTCTCCCAAGGCAACAATTGGAAGAGCTATGAAAGTTTCTAAGGAAGGTATTGTGGGTTTAGTTACTGCATTGGAAATGTTTATAGATTCAGATCAAAATGCTATTTACGAATCTTGGAAACAAAAAGCTCAATCTATTGTTGATCAATTAAACAATAAACCTGGTTTAAAGATTCAGATTGAAGAAAATGAAAATAGACAAGGACCTCAGGCTGTTTTGTATTTTGAAGAATCTTGGAAAGGGTCAAGTTCCTCAGAGATAAGAGAATCTCTAGAAAAGAATGACCCACCTATATATGTTGGAGTTGGTGGTGTTTCTGATGAGATAAATATTGTTGTAGTAAATCTTAAAGATGGCGAAGAAACAATAATTGCAAATAAATTGAATGAATTGTTAGATTAATTTAATTAAAGTAATACTTTCTTCACCAAATTTATTTTTTTCATATTTGAATGATTCAACTTCAGATATTCTTGAAAGAATTAATTTTACTTCTTGTTGAAGAATTTTTTTCCCTACTCCATGGATGATTTTGCATTCTGTTAAGTCATTTAATAAACACTCGTCAATAAATTTGATTATAGAGTCATATAATTGGGCAGTCCTCATTCCACGTATATCTAGAGTTGATAGTATAGGAGATAGTTTTTGATTATAAGCAGAGGACACTTTTTTATCTTTTTTCTTATTTTCTGAAAGGTTATCTATTTTTATAATTCTTTCACCAGGTAACTCGATAATCACTTTACCTAAAAGAAGTTTAAATTTATTTCCAGGTAATATTTCTTTAATTATTGCTGTTGTATTCATTCCAAAGATCCTAACAGAATCTCCTAAGATTAAATTTTGAGGTAGATTAATTCTATTTTCATCATTTATTGATGTGTCAAGAGAATTATTTGAGAGTATTGATTTTTCAATATTCTTTATGTTCTTTTTTATTACTTTTCTTTCATTCAAAGATTCTATTTGTTTAATATTATTTACTTCTAGTCTCTTTTTTCTGATATATGACAACAACTTTGTTCTTGTTTCCTCTATAAGTTCTTTTTGTTGATTACTGAAATTTGTGAATTCTTCGGATAATGATTTTTTTTCTTTAATTAAATCAGATTTAATGTTATCTATTTCTTGTAACTTTAAATGGATTTCTTTTTTATCGGTTTGAATTTTCTTTAATGACTCCTGAGATTTTTTATAATTTGAATCAATTAATGATTTCGCATATTTAATGATTTTTTTCTCCATCCCTAAGTTTGTTGCTACTGAAATTGCATAACTAATACTAGGATGTCCAAGTGTTAATTTATATGTGGGCAACATGGTTTTAGGATCTAAGTCAACACTTGCATTAATACAACCAGTGGTTTTATCAGCAAACTCAGTAACATTTCTATGATGAGTAGTAATTATGGTGGGAACTTTTTTATCAGCAAGTTCATTTAATATAGCACAAGCTAAAGCAGATCCCTCTACAGGATCAGTTCCAGTACCTAATTCATCCAAAAGAACTAATGTTTTTGGGGAAGTTTTATTTAGGATATTAATCACATTTTTTATATGAGCAGAAAATGTAGAAGTTGAATTATTTAGATCTTGTTGGTCACCAATGTCGATAAATATTTTTTCGAAAACTGCTAATTTGCTTTTCGAATTAGCAGTAATTCTGAGGCCACTTTGATGCATCAAAGATAAAATTCCTACAGTTTTTAATGCTACAGTTTTTCCACCTGTGTTTGGCCCAGTAATTACCAAACAGTTAAAGTTAGGTCCTATGGAAATATCAATGGGGACTGCTTCTTTTCCAAGTAATGGATGCCTTGCATCTTTTAACATGATTGATGAATTAGAAGTTTCAAAATTTGTAGAAATTACTTGAGAGGCATTCATTTTGATACTTAATTTAGATCTAGCTACTATAAAATCAATTTTTGATATTGATAAGAATGCTTTTGAAATAGTTTCAAAGTTTGAAGATATTAATCTAGATAAATTTCTTAATATTCTTTCTTCTTCTCTTATAATTAGAGCAGATATTTCTCTCCATTCATTGCAAAGATTTACTGCTTCTAGTGGCTCTATAAAAAGTGTGGAACCAGATTGTGAAACATCATGGACAATACCAGGAACACTTTTTCTATTTTCAGGTTTTATTTCCAATACTAATCTATTGTTTTTAGAAGAGATAATTGATGATTGTAGAAAATTTTTGTTTATTTTTTCCTGATATTTAGAAAGAAAACGTGTTAATTTTTCATATTTTACTTTTGTCTCAGATCTTAGTTTCTTCAATTCATTACTGGCTTTATCTAAGATGATTCCATTATCGGAAATTTGTTTTATGATTTGATTTTTTATATCAGTAAAATTTTCAATTTTTAAGGATAAGTTATTTAAATGAGGAATTTTTTTACTATGATTTTTTATATTTTCTTTTAATTCATTAGATAATTTAAGAAAATTTGAAATATTTATTAATGATTTTCCTGAAATCACTCCTCCTAGTTTTACTTCTTCCAGGTCGCTTGTAAAATCTATTATTGAATCAAAAGAAATATAATCTCCTTCGTTTAGCAATAATATACCTTCTTCTGTCTCTTCATGTAATTGACAAGTTAATTGGAAATTTGTTGAAGGTTTAAAGTCTCTAGAGATTTCTTCAGATTTTCTTAATGAAGTACATCTAGAAAGATATTTTCGAATAGTACTGAATTCTAATAATTCTTCAACATTTGAAGATGAAAAAAAAGAATTGTTATTTTTTACCATATTTATAATTTTCATTATTATTATTATTATTATTATTAATTATCTTATTAAATGGGAACTTTTGAAATCTATTATCTATTAATAAATTAGTGAATATGTAAGTTTATATGAGTAAATTATGGAAAAAATATTTTGATAAAGGGTTAGATTCTGCTAAGAATGGACAACTTGAGTCTTCAATAGCATATTTTGAAAGGTCTGCGAAATTAAATCCTTTGAATTCAGAAATTGTCTACAATTTAGGAACAGCTTATTTAACTCTAGGAATGCCAGAAGATGCTATAAAATCATTTTCTGTAGCAATAAAACTTGATAGTAATAATTCAGATGCTTTTGCGAACAGGTCAATAGCTTATGCTTATAACGGAGATAAGCATAGTAGTGAAATAGACTATAAACAAGCTGTTATTAAAGGTGCAGATCCCAAACAATTGAGATTAATTATAGAAAAAGCTATAGTAAACTCTACTTCAAGCAAAGAAAAAAAATAAAAATATTTAAATCAATCTTTGTTCTAGTTCTCTGAGTTTATTTAATCTCATGATATTTCTGATTATTTCAAAATCACCAATAATTTTTTCTTTAGTTTCTTGATTATAACTTCTTGAATTTTTCAGGTGTTCAAGTAAGAATAATGCTTCTGCTTCAGAAAGAGGTTCATATTCACTATGACGTTCAATAACTTCAAGAGGAATTCCATTATCGATTAATTCTTTGATAGATTTTCCGAGAGAAATTTCTGAATAATTGAAATAAATATTATTGTTATTGTCTTTTTGAGGTTTTCTAATTATTGATTTTTCTACTAAAACATCGAATAAAAATTTCTCAAGACCTGTAAGTTCAAGAAATTCGTTGAGATTTTTTGCTGCTAAACTTTTTATTTTTTGCTGTTGAGAATCATCTTTGTTTTTTTCTGATTTTTGATCCGAAGAATCATTTAAAATATATTTAATCATTTTCAAAGGAATTTTTTCATTCCTCATTTTCACAATATTTTTTAATAATTCTACTGATGATTCAGGAAACAGTGCTCTAGTTTTGGATGTTTTTAATGGAGGAGGAATAACTTTATTTCTTATATAGAAATTAATTGCAGAAGTAGTAAGTCCAGTGATTTTAGAAAGTTTCCCAATCGATATACTGTTGTTATCCATATTATTATTATAAATAAATTAGTTAATAATGGAATTATTAATTATTCCCACTTGAAAGTTTTTGCACATATTAAGAATGCTATTACAAGCCAAATAATTGTGAATCCTAACTGAGGTAAAGTAGAAATTGTACTGTTACCATAAAGTGCGGAATTTCTTATTCCACTCGCTATATGAGTTAATGGTAGTGCATTGCTGATATATCCTACAAATTTAGGAAAAAATTCAATAGGAAAAAACACTCCAGATAAAAAGAGCATTGGGAATGTCACTAAATTTGCTAGAGCCGGTGCGCTTTCTTCACTTGGAGCAAGACTTGAAATTGCAAGACCTATAGATAAAAACAATATTCCACCTAATAATGAGAAGAATAAGATATTTATCCATGCAAATATATTTCCTTGTCCAACTGATAATCTTAAAACAAATACCCCCATCAGAAGCAATATGATAGTTTGAGCTATGATTATTGATACTCTTGCAATTAAGTGTCCAACTATAAATTGAGAAGGTGAGATTGGAGTAGCTTGAAGACGTTTTAAAACTCCTTGTTTTTTATAACTTAATAGAGTGAAAATAACAGAGAAAATTCCATTTTGCATTATTGCCATAGCTATTAAACCAGGTACCACAAACCCCTTATATCCCTGATAAGTAATATCTGCAACATTAGATTGAACATATTCAGAAATTTCATCAGGATCTAATGTAGATGCTAGTAAGTTTTCAACAAGTTGTAATTCGGCTTTGTCTCCTTTTCTAGATGTAATCGAAGGCTTACTTAATGTTGGAGTTTCCTCATCAAAATTATCAGGTAATTCTATAAAAGCAGCTATACTTCCTTTTTCTAATGCGTTGTAAGCTTCATCAGATGATTCAATTTTCACAATGTTTATTACATTTGATTCTTCTAATTTTTGAATAGTTGATTCTGCTTGATTAGAATTATTTAAAATTCCCACGTTAGGTGCAGAATATCCTATAATTTTAAGATTACCGAAGACTAACATTGTAACTATTGGAAAAAATAGAGACCAAAATATTGATTGTTTTCTCCTGAAAAACATTTTGCTTACAGCTATTATAAAACTGAGATATATTTTCATTAGTCTTCTCTTAAACTTTTACCAGTTAGGTTTATAAATACATCTTCTAAAGTGGCTTCTCTTACTTTTTTTGTAGACTTAAAGCCTGATTTAGTTAATTCATCAATTAAATTAGATGGAGAATTGATTTTGATAATTTTTCCTTCATCAATTATTGCTACTCTGTCACATAAAATTTCTGCTTCTTCCATATAATGAGTGGTTAGCACTATAGTTTTTCCATCCTTTTGAAAAGATTTTATGAGATCCCACATATTTCTTCTTGCTTGAGGGTCTAATCCTGTAGTAGGTTCATCGAAAAACAATACTTTTGGGTTGTTTACTAAAGCTACTGCAATAGATAATCTTTGTTTTTGTCCTCCTGATAAAGGTTTAAAATACGAATCCTTTTTCTTTAAAAGACCAACTCTATCTAGAATTTCATTTGAATCAACAGTTGATGAATACAAATCAGCGAATAACTCTACTATTTCACTAAGACTTAGTTCCTCGAAAAAATTTACAGATTGGAGTTGAACTCCTATGATACTTTTTACTTTTTTTGTTTCTTTACTAACATCGAAATTGTTTATAGTAGCTTCTCCACTAGATGGTTTCCTTAATCCTTCTAATATTTCTACTGTAGTTGTTTTTCCTGCTCCATTAGGGCCAAGCAAGCCAAATACTTCTCCTTTGCTAACTTTGAAACTTATACCATCTACTGCTGCTATGTTTTCGTATTTTTTTGTTAAATTTTTTACATCAATCATTTAAATGAAATTAGTGGGGTATCACTTTGTTGTGTTTTTATGAATTAATATCAGTAATGATGGTAGCACAAATAATGAAACTGTTAATGCCAGAAATATCATTATTGAAGTGAGTATCCCGAATGTAGAAAAAAGTGGCATTGGGGCGAAACCCATTATTGCAAATCCTAAAATACTTGATACAGCAGATGCCAATAGAGCCATTCCTGTTCCATTTATAGATTTCAATAAAGCATCTATAGAATCATTTCTTTTTTTAATTTCTTCTCTGAATCTCATTGTCATATGTATTGAAAAATCTACTCCAACTCCTAATGAGATAGCCCCTATAGTTGCGGTAACATAATTGAGGCTGAAATTGAATATATACATTATTCCATATAGCCAAACTACAACTAATCCTATAGGGATAATAGTAGCTATAGCATATCTGAACGATCTTAAAATTATTAATATAATTAAAAATGATCCTCCAGCAGCTATAGGTATTGATCTTCTCATTGCATCTGTTGATGCATTCAATTGATCAAGTCTACTAAAAGGAGATCCTGTGACTCCTATTTTTATATCTTTAGAGAAGTTTGTCTCTCTTATTGTAGTATTTATATCGTTTCTAACTTGTTCTACATCATCTTCTGAACTAGTCTCACTTAAGAGAACTAAGAAAATTGTTGTAAAGTCATTATTAGTTTCTTGGTTATACCAAAAATATCTTTGAAACCATCTAGGATCATAAGAAAATTTATTTTTTACTGAAAGTCCATTTTCAAATCCATATTTTAATATTTCTTGAATTTGAATTTTTGAATCAGGTATTTGATCATTATTAGTGTCAGTAATTTTAATATTTTGAGTAATTTCTATTTTTTCTTTTAAATTTGGATTTTCAAAAATTAATTTAGATACTTTCAATGGATTTAATATTCCTTCTTGATATATATTGCCATTAGAATCTAAACCTATGAACTTTACTTTTTCTAAGTTGGATTTGAATTTTTCAAAATCTTTTAAAAATTCTGGATTTGTTATATCTCCCTCGAATAATATTTGTGCAGGCTCTCCTCTAGATCCTGAGGAATATTCTTGATATTTTTCTAATCCAATTACAAAATCTGATTTATTGTCGAAAAAATCTTTTACATCAAATTCTGACTGTAAATTTAATGCTCCTATTGCTGCAAATATTGTAATTACTATAGAAATAGGTAGAACTAGATAGTATCTTTTTGAGATCAAGAAAAAATATTTTGCTAATTTATCATCAAATGTTCTTTTATAATTTTCTTCTTTTTTCAAAAGACCTTGAGATGATTTCTTGTTTAGATAAATAGGTAGTAAGATATTCAGGAAAAGTAACAGTAATGAAATTACAAAACCTAGTAACATTGCTAAAAAATCGCTTCCTAATAAATCTCCAAATACGACTACTGATATAACCCCAGTTCCTGATAATATTGGAGTAGAAAGAAAATTGATTTGCCTGACAATTTTTTCAGATATGGATCTTTTATTTTTAATTAAAGGTAAAATTTTGCTGTATGATAAAGGTACAATAATTCCCAGCACCAAGTATGATAGAAAAGTGGCTAAAGTCGCTGCTAATCCGAAATAAATTACACTTTCAACACCTGAAAAAGCGTTTGCAATAAAAGCTGTACTATCTGTTAATAATGCTAATGTTAGAGCTCCTAAAACACCGCTCATTCCAAAAAAGAAAAATTTTTCATCACTTATTTTTCTTTCTTCTTGGATTCTTTTTAAAGCATGAATTGCAAAATCGACTCCAAGTGAAACCATCGCTATAGGTACAATCAAGTCACTTATTAATCCTCCTTTGAATCCTAATATCACAGAAAAACCTTTCAGAAGAATCATTAACATTATTAATCCTATTCCAACTAGAACCATAGCCCAATATGATCTTAAAAAAATTCCTGCAATTGCTATAGCTGCAATTACTGTTGCTGTAATGAATAAACCAGCTATTGAACCTTCATCAGCTGCTTCTAGGTTAACGTCAACTGCAATACCATAAATTTTAAAATTCTCATTTTCACCGTTTAGAATTTCAATAATTTTCCTAGAATATCTTTCTTTATTTAGGGCAGTTTCTCCTGCTCCTAATTCAATTCCAAAATTTCCTCCACCTAATTTTAAATTGTCAGATAATACTTCTATAAAAATTCCTGGAGATGTCCAATAATCTATTTCTTCTCCATTTAAAGTTCTTTTTTCACTCTTAGCTTTACTAGACAACACATCTTTAGGGTTACCGAGAAGTTTGCTATCTAGAATTCTGCTTATGGCAATTTTTACATCATTTTCTGTAGCATCATTTAATCCATTAGGAAATCGGGGATCTAATTTTAGAGTGTCATCTACGATATTCGCAAAACTATATATTCCTTTGAAACTTGTTTTTGAGACTTCATTGTATCCTTGCCAAAAATAACTGTTTTTTTCAAGAGTTCCAACAACTAATTGTTGTTTTTCATCCATCTGAATTAATTTATTTTGATTTTGAAGTAGTTCTAGCAGACTT
Organism: uncultured Dehalococcoidales bacterium; assembly: GCA_964434385.1. Lineage (GTDB taxonomy): Bacteria > Chloroflexota > Dehalococcoidia > Lucifugimonadales > Lucifugimonadaceae. The sequence goes on from CAYSUW010000001.1 coordinate 123,968, forward strand.
TTCTTGTCGGTTACATCTCCATAATTTGAATCAACAATCATTGAAACCCATTGAACAGATTCTACAAATTTTTCGTTTACTTGTTCTTGAACTTGATATGCTTCTTTCTTGGGGTCAAGTGATGCAACTCCAGGATCTTCAAATACTAATGGTGTAAAAGTAATTAGTAAGGTTGTTATAAAAAAGAGAGATATAATTTGCAGAGCAAACTTTTCAATTAAATTGATAAAATTTTTATTTATTGTAGTCACAATACTTAATTTTAGTAAAAATTAATTATTTTTTGTTAATAAAAAGTTAAACAACAAAATTAACTAGCTTTTCCTTTACATAAATTTCTCTTTTAATCTCTTGTGATTCTAAAATATTTTTGATTTTTTCTAAATTTAATGCCAATGAAATTATTTCTTTCTCTTTGAGATTTTTGTTTATAGTAAATTGATCTCTTAATTTCCCATTGATTTGGACAATAATAGTTATTTCTTCATCTGCAGCTAAACTTTCATCCCAGTTTGGTAAATTTTCTTGATGAACACTAAATTTATAACCATTCTTTTCCCACAATTCCTCAGTAATATGAGGAGCCATAGGTGCAAGTAGAAGGATAGCTGTTTTTACTGATTCATTCCAAGCATTTTGGGATATTTTTCTTTCATCCCAATATTTATTCATCAGATTTGTCATTTCCATTAAAGATGATATAGCTGTATTAAATTTGAATATTTTCAGATCATTAATAACTTTTTTTATTGTTTTGTGGGAAAGTTTTTTTATGTAAATATCATCTTTCTGGTTTTCTTTAATTAATTCCGATGTATTCCTAGTGCAAATAGCCCAAATACGCTTTAACCATCTTGTAATACCATTAAAAGATTCATCGCTCCAATCTCCTCCTTGATCCCATGGTCCGAGAAACATGAGATAAAGTCTTACTGCATCTGCTCCATGTTCTTTTACTAAAGGATCTGGTGCTAGAGGGTTAGATCTTTTAGAGATTTTTTGATGATCTTTTAGTAGAACACCTTGATTGAATAATCTTTTATAGGGTTCATTAAATTTAAAATATCCTAGATCTCTTAAAACTTTATTGAAAAATCTTGCATACAGAAGATGCATTACAGCGTGTTCTGCTCCACCCATATATTGGTGCACAGGCATCCAAGAATCTAATTTGGATTTTTTAAAAGGTATTTCTTGTGGATCAAGGCTAGCAAACCTAAGGTGGTACCATGAAGAATCAAAAAATGTATCCATTGTATCTGTTTCTCTTCTCATTTTTCCGTATTTTGGATGATTTATCCATAAGAATTCTTCATCTAATGTAAGAGGTGATTGTCCAGTAGGCTTAAACTCTTTTGCATCTGGTAATATCACAGGTAGGTCTTCTTTTGAAACGGGATGAATTTCTTCATTTTCATCGTACATTATAGGAATTGGAGTTCCCCAGTATCGTTGCCTTGAAATTAGCCAATCTCGTAAATGATAAGTAATAGTTTTCTTTCCAAAATTTTTCGTTTCAATCAAATTTGATATTTTTTCAATAGCTAATTTACTAGGTAATCCATCAAATGAACTTGAATTAACCAGAATACCTTCTCCAGTGTAAGCTTTTGTTAAATTTTCACCATTCCAATCAGGAGGGGATATAACTATTTTTATAGGAAGGTTATATTTTTGGGCGAAATCATAGTCTCTCTGATCGTGACCAGGAACACTCATTACTGCTCCAGTCCCATAAGTACTTAAAACATAATCTCCAATAAAAATCGGGACTTTCTCATTGTTTAGTGGGTTTTTACAATATGATCCTGTAAAAACTCCTGTTTTATCTCTTTCTGTTGAAGTTCTATCTATTTCACTAGTAGATAAAGCAAGCTTTTTATAAGATTCTACAGCTTCTTTTTGCTCAGAAGTTGTTATCAGGTCTACTAATTTGTTTTCAGGAGCTAATACTAAAAAAGTAACTCCAAAAATAGTATCTATTCTAGTAGTAAAAGTGGTAATTGTTTTTTCAGAAACAGATAAATGAGAGATATCAAAATTTATTTCAACTCCATTAGATTTTCCGATCCAATTTTTTTGCATATTTTTAATACGCTCTGGCCATTCAAGTTCATCCATTTCCAACAATTCTTCTGCATAATCAGTTATTTTTAGATACCATTGAGGCATCATTTTTTTGATTACTTCAGCGCCCGACCTTTCAGATTTTCCATCTTTTACTTGTTCATTTGCTAAAGTAGTTTGATCTATTGGATCCCACCATACCGGTCCATCTTTTCTGTATGCGATTCCTTTTGAATACATTTCAAGAAAGAAATATTGGTTCCATTTGTAATATTCAGGAGTACAAGTTAATAGTTCTCTGTCCCAGTCGTATGAATTTCCCATTAATTTAAATTGACGCCTCATATTGTTGATATTATCGAAGGTCCATTTTTTGGGATTAATATTTCTTTCTATCGCTGCATTTTCTGCTGGCAGACCAAATGCATCAAAACCTTGAGGGTGCATAACATTATACCCTTTCATTCTCATATATCTTGCATGGGCATCCGCAGGAGTAAATGCATACCAATGGCCTATATGCAAGTCTCCTGAAGGATAAGGGAACATTGTAAGGGCGAAATAATTGTTTTTATCATTTATTGTATCTGGAGTTTTATAGAGTTCGTTTTCTTCCCATATTTTTTGCCATTTGGGCTCTATTTCTGCAGGATTATAAGGAGTGAAATTCGAATCATTTTTAGCATTTTTGGTCAATTTTCTATCCTTCGATCATGGTCTATTTACAGATCCGTCTGCACGTCTGTCAATTAACATGCCTCCGCCCATTTCTCTTTCTTTATGAGGAAATTTAAGTGCTAATTCTTCGTTTATTTCTATTCCTAGTCCAGGTTTGTCATTTGGCCACATAAATCCATCTTTCACTTCAGGGCACCCAGGAAAGACTTCTTTAGTTCTTTCTCCAAAAATTGAATATTCTTGTATCCCGAAGTTCCAACTACTGATATCTAGCATTAAGTTAGCAGCATGTCCAACTGGAGATGTGTCTCCTGGTCCATGCCATGCTGTTCTTACACCGAAAGCTTCACATAATCCTGCAAGTTTTTTTGCTGGAGTAAGCCCACCAATATCTGAAATATGTATTCTAATGAAATCTATCAATCTGTCTTTTATCATAGGAATGTATTCACTAGGATTGTTATATAATTCTCCCATTGCTATAGGAGTAGAGCATTGTTGCCTTACAATTCTGAAGTAATCATTGTCTTCTGGTGCAAATAAATCTTCAAGGAAAAAAAGTTGATATTTTTCTACTTCTTTGGCCATCCATACTCCTAAAATAGGAGGTATTCTTTGATGAACGTCATGAAGTATTTCAATTTCAAATCCAAATTTTGACCTAATATGATCCAATAGTTTCAATGCACTTCTAACATAAGGCTTGGGTTCAAATATGCCTTCTATTCCTCTAGGATTTTTTGAGGTTTTTTTATTGTAATCTTGTTTGTTTTGGGGGACAGAGTTTCTTTTAGTAATCCATTTGGGGCCATCTTGAAGATGTCTTTCTCCACCGAAATTTCCTTCTGCACCATAACCTGCAAACCCAGGAGTTCCCACTTGAACTCTTATATGATGGTAACCTTCTTCCATTAGCCTAGAGAAGTGTTCTTCTACTTCTTTGATATCTTTTCCACTTGCATGGGCATATACAGCAGCAGCCTCTCTAGTTTTGCCTCCAAAGAGATCGTATAAAGGTAATCCGGCAATTTTTCCTTTAATGTCCCACAGAGCTTGGTCAACACCACTTATTGCGTTATTTAAAACACTTCCATTCTTCCAATATGAACTTTGATAATTATATTGCCAAATATCTTCAATATTATGAGGGCTTTTGTTGATTAATAAAGGTTTTAAATAGTCGTTAACTGCTGAGGCTACAGCTAAGGGTCTTTGATGAAAAGTTGCACAACCCAAACCATATAATTCCGGTTCTGAAGTCTCAATTTTTACTATTACTAACCTGATGTTATCCGGTTCCGTAAGAATTACTTTTACATCTCTAATTTTTATATCTTTCATTTTGTTCCTTATTGTTCTTGGATTTCTAATAAGCTTACTTCAAATATAATTGTAGTGTTGGGAGGTATTACGCCTGGAATTCCCATAGGTCCATAGCCTAGATGAGGTGGTATTTCTAATCTTCTTATTCCACCAATTTTCATGCCTGGGATCCCTTCATCCCATCCCTGGATTACAGCTTGAGATCCTATTGGAAAACTAGCCGGAATATCACGAAGATAAGAACTATCAAATATACATCCATTATCTAGCCATCCAGTGTAATTAACAGTAACTATATTTCCTGATTTTACTTGAGTATCAGTCCCCAATTTCACATCGAGTACTTTAAGACCACTGGTTTTTTGAGTATAAGTCATAGAAGAATTATCTCCAAAGCGTGGTGCAGTTTCAGGATATTGATCATTTTTGCATGCGCTTGCAGGCATTGTAGGTTCTATTATAGGAATAGAAACATCTTCAGGTACTTGTGCTCCTGATCTACATGATAATGACATTAATGCCACAATTATTAATAGGCTCCATAAAGTATTTTTTTTAATTTGAGTTTCCATATTAATTACCTAGTTTATCTGAGAATTCTTTAAATCCTGATGTCACCCATGGGGTAATATTAGTAGCGAAGAATTTCACTCCTAAACTCTTGTAATGTTCAACATTTTGATTAGTTACTAATGCTCCAGAGATTCTCCCAGATTTTGATATATTTAAAAGTGTTTCATCAATAACATTTTGAACGACTTTATCAGTACTTCTTCCAATATAACCCATAGTTGACGCTAAATCATTCGGTGCAACGAAGAAGACATCTATATGGTCTTCTTTTAGTATTTCATCAAGGTTTTCAACAGCAATGATATCTTCAATCAAAACTATTAATAAGGATTCATCATTTGCCTTTAAGAAATAATCATTGACTCCATAACCTTGTCTGCTTGTAGCCATTCCTCTCTTACCTATTGGTGTAAATTTAGCTGCATCTACAACATCTCTTGCTTCCTTAGCAGTATTAATATGAGGCACACAGATACCTTGACTTCCTCTATCAAGAGTTCGGTAAATTACCCCTGCTTCATTTTGATGTACTCGAGTTATTGAAGTTTTTCCCCATAAATCACAGGCTCTAGTTAAATCTGAGATATCTGCAAAATCAATTCCTCCATGTTCTGCTTCTAACCATACTCCATCAAAATTTTCAGGACCTATTTGATCAATTTGATCTGCATTGGCTAATCCCATCAAAGTTGTTGTAGTTTCACCTTGATTTAGTTTTTCCTTTATTTTATTTGTTCTAAGCTCTGACATGTTTATCCTTTTAATTAGATTATTAAATTAAAAACAATCATTTTTCATTTAGATTTTTATAATGCTAAGTTACTATCAAATTGTATTATGAGAAATGATATCAAAAAAAATGAATATATTTACTATGAAAAACTAATTCCTAATGCATTTATTGCTAGTTTCTTTGGAATAATGATTGGTCTGTCTTTAGGTTTATTAACCGGAATAATAATAATTCAACCTTTTAACCGAACTTTTATAATGCTTTCTATAGTCTTTTTATTAATTTTTTCTTTAGTTTTAATTTTTCTTCTATTAAGCTTCAGAACCCTAATAATTGAAATTAATGATGACAAAGTTATGTTAAATTTTGGATTACTTAACAGAGATTTTTTTATTTCTGATATTTATAAGGTGGAGTTAATTAAAGAACCCAAGGTTAAGTTGTTTTTTCTGTATTTATTTTCTCAATTTTTCTCAAAAGTTTGGTATGTTCCATTTGTTCTATCTGGTATTAAGATTTATGCTAAACATAATTCGAAAGATGAAATATATCTAGTCTCCTCAAAGAAATCTTTAGAACTATATACTCAAATTGAATATTTATTGAATAATATAAAAAAATGATTGATATACCTAAAGTAATGACAATAGCTGGATCTGATTCTGGTGGTGGTGCTGGAATTCAGGCTGATCTAAAAACTTTTGCTGCTTTTGGTGTTTTCGGCACTTCTGTTATTACAGCAGTAACTTCTCAGAATACATTAGGAGTTTTTGATGTATTAGAAATTCCAGCAAAAAATGTTGATTCTCAAATTAAAGCAGTACTTAAGGATATAGGAGCAGATTTTGTTAAAACTGGCATGTTATCTAATTCAGAAATTTTAAGAATTGTAGTTAAGAATATCAAGGAAAACAATATTAAGAATCTTGTAGTAGACCCTGTTATGGTTGCATCTAGTGGAGATCGTCTGTTAAATGATCAAGCTGTTGATGATTATAGAAAATTCTTAATCCCTTTGTCGAAGATTATTACTCCTAATATACCTGAAGCAGAGACATTATCGGGAGTGAAAATAAAAAATTTTGAAGACATAAAAATTAACTCAAAAATTTTATTTCAAATGGGTTGTGAATATGTGTTAATAAAAGGAGGGCATTTAAATGAGGAGTACTCAATAGATTATTTATATGATGGAAAAAACTTGTTGGAATTTTCTGAACGCAGAATTAAGACTAACAATATCCATGGAACTGGTTGTACTTTATCTTCTGCCATAGCTGCATCTTTATCATTAGGGTTGAATATGGAAGAAGCTGTTGAAAAAAGTAAAAATTATATATCAGAGGCTCTAAAAAAACCTTTTAAGGTAGGAAAAGGAAATAATCCTGTAAATCATTTTCATTCGTACTGGTAATTATTTTAACAGGAACAAATTCTTTTGGTTTTATTTCTCTATGCAACAAATGTAATGCTTCCAGATTCTTCTCTACCTTTCCATACAGAACCTGATGGGTATATATGAGCATTAAAGAAATCATCTTTCATTTCTAGTCCCCAACCAGGTGACGATGGAGCAATGTATTTTCCATTTGCTACTTTTACTGGATTCTCGAATACTTCTTCTTGAAGAAAATTAAGGTATTCTACAACTTGATTATTAGAATGGCCTGAAACACTGATTTGATCCCACATAGAATAGTGAACAATCATATTACACAATCCTATACCACCACCATGTGGACATACCGGAACATTAAATTTTTTCGCTAAAATAATCACAGGAATAATGTCATTTACTCCTCCCATTCTGCTGGCATCTATTTGGCAATATCCAATAGCACCAGATTCAAGCAATTGTTTGAAAATCACTGGTGATTGAACTTGTTCTCCTGTGGCAACTTCAATTCCATATTGTTTTAATGCTTTTGATATTTTTAGATGACCTTGAACATCATCTCTAGCAGTAGGCTCTTCTATCCAAGTTAGGTTAAATTCAGAAAGTTCTTTCATATATTCAATTGCTTCTTCCACACCCCATAATTGATTACAATCAACCATTAATTTAGATTTTTCACCAATTTGTTCTCTTATAAATTTTAATCTTTCTTTATCTTGTTTTAAATCTTGACCAACTTTCATCTTAAAACAGTCAAAGCCTTCATTTTTCATTTCATTAATGGTACTTGCAATTTGATCATCAGTTAATCCCAGCCATCCAGCAGTAGAATATGCCTTAGGGCCATTTTTTAATAATTGTTTTTCGCGTGAATTCTTTTGATAACTGTTTTCTTCCAATATATTAAGAGCTTCTTCCTTAGAAATAGAATCCTTTAAATATCTCCAATCTATTGATTTGATGATTTTTTCAGGATCTATATCTACTAAGAGTTTCCATAATGATTTTTCTTCAATTTTTGCCCAAGCATCCCACATAGAATTCATAATGCACCCTAAGGCCATTCTATTAACTCCATCTGCTAACCATCTTAGTTGATGATGATCATTAATTAATTTATATGTAGATCCTGGGTTTTCTATAAAATTGTCTATTTCATATTCTTGTAGCAATTTTGAAATATCTTTTACTCCATATACAATCCAGTCGTTTCCTGCTCCAGCAGTAAAACAAACTGAATTTCCTTTAATTCCATTACTTAGGTGTATGGTTGTATATACGCAAGAATAATTAGGTTTTTTATGGAAAGGATCAGATCCTAAAAGAGTATCTGAAGTTGGAACTCTGATATCATGGACATCAATTTTATTAATTTTAACGGATGACATTTTTATTAATATATTTATAAATTATGGTAAAGAATATCAAAATTTGAATAATTTTATTCAAATAGATAATCATATAGAAAAAAAGTTATGAATTTATGAGAAATTTTTTAGTTGTTTTAATTATTATAACTATTTTTTGTGCTTGTTCTTCGAATGAATCTGAAAAATTACTTGGTAAGATTTCTGAAGGTTCCAATGTATATTCTATTGAAGATTTTTCCAAATTTGGATTAAAAATAGGAGAAGAATATGATAGTTCTGAACTACCACATGCTCAATCAGTTTATTGGGGTTTTTGGAAAGATGTAGAAGCAGACGAGGGAAGTGCAAGATTTCAATCACTAGGAGGATCTGTTGGAGGAATGAGAGAATTTGAAATTCGTTTCTATGCTTCTCACGAAGATGCTGTGAATCATGGTATTAAATATGCAGATGATGCAACTGGTCAAAATGCTGTATTAACAAAACAAGAGTCTCTATGGCCTGAAGGAATTAGAAATAGAAGAACATCAGGAGGACCAGATGGATCACCTCTTCCCAAGTTTGGGGATTATGTTATTTTTGGTAATTTAATAGTTTTTTGTGAAGGAATGTCTTCAGGAGAAGCTATTGGAAATTGTAGTAGGTTCCTAAAAAATCTTGAATAAAAAATCATATATTAATCATAGACTGCTTCGTCTATTTCAAAAGGAAACATAGGTTTTCTTCTGTTTGAGAAGCTAAAATTTTTTAAATTAGCTGAAGTAACACCTGGAGAATCTAAGATAATTATCTTAGATGCTATTGGTTCAAAAGCAGGTCTTGGAGACATTACTCCTTTAGCTATAATTATTGGATAATTTATAGGATCTATGTTTAAAGAGTAATACAACTCAATACTAGTATTCCCAACTCTTTTACTAGTTAATATCAATGTGTTTTCATCTTCTGTTTCAAGGACGATTGTATCCCCTGCATCAAAATATCTTCCTCCTCCATGTGTTCTACCCAGATCTTCAAACTCACCTTCAAAGTATTTCTTGATTGTTCCTGTAACTTCTATTGGCTCACCATGCATGTCATCACTTTTTCCTCCGACTTTCAAGGTAATACTAGATCCAATTTTCCCCATGCATTCCTCAACAGAAGCTGGATCATAAAGTGTTTGAAGAATTCCACTAATTCCTATTTCTCTGGCTTTATGTAATATATGAGTAGAATCTGCTGAGGATCCTCCTCCTATATTATCCCCTGCATCCATAAGTACAACGGGTTTAGATTTAATTGTTACTGCCTCTTTCAATCCTTTTTCTATAGAAAGTTCTGAGGAGTTCATTTCATATCTTTTATTCCAAGCATATTTAGCTAATTTTTTTGAGAAATCTTTAGCTTTATTTTTATTATTATCTGTAATTACTATAAAAGACATTCCCATTTTTTCTATGTCAGAATAAGGATATCCTTCTGCAACGCTTACAGAAACAACTTCATTATCAGAGTGTAATTTTTTAGACTCCTGAAGAATTGATTTCATTGGTTCTTCATTAGTATTGTGATTAACTATATTAATTATCAAAGGGGGCGTCTCAATCCATTGAACAGGGGTTATTTCTTTTTTTACAGTTTTGTAGATTAATTCTGCACAGTGGTATCCTCTTTCATCTGCATCTAAATGAGGTGTTGTTTGGTAAACGGTTGTAATGTCTGTGTTATCTACCATTTTCTTTGAAACATTTGCATGCATATCAAGATTAATACCAACAGGTATTTCGGGCCCTACGAGATTTCTTACCCTTCTTGTAATTTCACCATCCATGTCATGAAATTCTTCTGAAACTGCAGCACCATGAAGATCTAAAAGTATTGCATCAAAAGGACCATTGTTTTCAATTAAATCTAATATTTCACTTAAAATTCTTTCAAATGCATCTGATGTTATTGTTCCAAGAGGACCAGTTTGTGCGAACATCAAAGGAACAATTTCAAAATCCAAATCTCTAGATGCTTGGTAAAATCCACCTACTGAAGAAGGAGTTTCATAAAGTTTAGTTATTTCTTCTCCTCTTAACATCATACTTTTTTCAAAGTTCTCATATTCAGTAGGTATACTGTGAAATGTATTTGTTTCGTGATTAAATCCTGCTAATGCAAATCGCATTTTTCCTCCTTGTTAATCATTTTAAAGTTCTATTATTTTTTAGTTCTTCAATTTCTGATTTTTTATATCCTAATTGTTTAAGAATTTCTGAAGTGTGTTGACCTAGTAGAGGCGCTGGTGAATGTATAACTCCAGGGGTTTCGCTTAGTTTAGTAGCAATACCGATATTATGTATTGTCCCGGCAGTTGGGTGATCTAGCAACACATCCATATTTCTAGATTTTACTTGTTCATTGTTCCATACATCTTTCATATTGAAAATGGGACCTGCGGGTACTCCTGCTTTTTCAAGAATTTCCATCCAATCTTGCGTAGTTTTTTTTGTGAATGATTTTTCTAATTCTTTTTCCAATAACACTCTATTTTTAAGTCTTTCAGGAGTTCCCCTGAATTTAGCATCTTTGATTAAATCCTCTCTATCAATAGCTATAGTAAGCCTTTCCCAATTTGATTGATTGGGTGCCCCGATATTTATATAACCATCTTTTGTTTTTACTGATTGATATGGAGCTGACAGGCGATGAGCAGACCCCATAGGAGAAGGTATTTCTCCAGTTGAAAAATATATACTACTCTCCCATACAGTGTAAGCCAGAGAAGATTCAAGTAATGATGATTCTACATACTGACCTTCTCCAGTTTTTAGCAAATGTATATAGGCACTTAATATTCCATACATTGCATATACGCCTCCATTCAAATCAGATATGGGGACTCCTACTTTTACCGGAGGAGAATCAGGAGTTCCAGTAATACTCATTAGGCCACTCATTCCCTGAGCGACTAAGTCAAAACCAGCTCTATTAGAATATGGACCTGTTTTTCCAAAACCAGAAATAGAGCAATGTATAATTTTAGGGTTCACTTTTTTTATATCCTCGTAATCAAGGTTTAATTTTTTCAGTGAACCTGGTCTAAAATTCTCTACAAATACATCAGATTCTGAGATTAATTTTAAAAATATCTCTTTTCCTTTTTCAGTTTGAATATTTAGAGAAATACTTTTTTTATTTCTATTTAATTGAAGAAATGCTGCTGATTCGCCTGCAATAAATGGAGGACCCCATCCTCTTGTGTCATCTCCTCCATTGGGTTTTTCAATTTTTATCACTTCTGCACCCATATCTGCTAGCATCATTGTACAAAAGGGTCCTGCGAGTATTTGACTACAATCTAATACTTTCATTCCAGATAAAGCTTGAGATTTAGACATTAAATTCCTTAAATTTAATTCATATTAATGATATTCTTGATAGTTGATAATAATACACTTATTTTTAACAAGAATCATATGTTGAGAATATCTATAAAAAAGGAGGATGTATTGTTTGATCTAACAGGTAAAGTGGCTATAGTTACTGGAGGAAATGGTGGAATAGGAAAAGGAATTGCTTTGGGGTTGGCAAAACAAGGATCTGATGTAGCAATAGTAGCAAGGAATAAGGAAAAATCAGAATCAGCTTGTAAAGAAATTCAGAATTTAGGAGTAAAAGCAGAAGCAATTATTTGTGATGTTACTGATAGATATTCTGTGAATAATGCTGTTAAGCAAACTAGTAATTTATTTGGAAAAATTGATATTTTAGTTAATAATGCCGGAATGAATATTCGAACTGAAGAACCTCAAGAATTAACTACAGAGCAATGGGATCAGGTCATTAGGACTAATCTTTCAAGTATGCATTATATGTCTTCAGAAGTGTTTCCGTATTTTAAATCACAGCAATCTGGAAAAATTATCAATATCGGATCAATGACTTCAATATTTGGTAGTCCCTATGCATCAGCATATGCAGCAAGTAAAGGTGGAGTTGTTCAGTATACCAAGAGTTGTGCTTTAGGTTGGGCAATATACAACATTCAAGTAAATGCTATTTTGCCAGGCTATATAGTGACTGAGATGACTAAAGGTTTTTTACAAAAATATCCTGAAAAAGAGAAAATCATTACAGATAGAACTGCAGCAGGTAGATGGGGAGTGCCTAAAGATTTTGAAGGCACTGCTGTATTCTTATCTAGCTCTGCTTCTGATTTTGTTACCGGAACATTTATTCCCGTTGATGGAGGATATTCTGTAGCCTTAAACTAGGCTATTCCCAAGGAATTTTGTCTAAAGGGATTGGAGGAATATCTTTTGGTACTTGATCCCAAGGAATTTTTTTCCAAGGCGGATCAGCTTTAACTTTTTCTGATAACGAAGATAATCTGCTCTTCAAGTCTACTAATCTGGTAAGTGGAATCTTATCAAGTGGTAATTTTTCTACAGGAAAATTTACTTTGTCTAAAGGAATTTGATCCCAAAAATTTTCTTGAGAATCTCTTTCAGCATTCGCTAACTGAATAGGTTTGTCTTTCTTGCATTCATCTGGGTATTCCTGACAAATTGCAAACAAACTTATAATTCCTCCGTAGTAAGTACTCTTGTAATGATCAGTGAAATCTCTCTCATCAAACAGTATTGCGGTATTTATTTCATCAGGTTTGAATAAATCTCCAGTATTGTGGAGTTGAAGTAGTCTTCCGACATGCTCATAAGGTATAAAGAAACCTGGTACTCTTGCAACTGGATCTGCATCCATTACTACTCTGTACATATCTATGCCTAGTTCTTCAAAGGCGGCTCTAAATTCAGAGGTTCCTACTCTAGGTCCTCCAAAAGTTATTGTAGTAACATGTCTACCTGTATGTGCAGCAATGTCAAAACTACCAAGAGTAGCTAATGCTCCCCCCAAACTATGACCAGCTACATACACATCTTTATCCGGATATCTATTTACATATTCCAAGACTCTGTCATGAAAAAGTTGATATTCACTTAAAAATCCTTCATGAACTCCTATGTCTTTATATTTATCTGCAGTTCCAACTCCTGGTTCCATAATATGAGATAATTTTTTAGTCGTTGCTCGAGCGTCAGTAAGCATATTGAGTGTTTTTTCCCACCCATCGTCAGAATCGGTATCTCTGAAAACCACAACAATGTTATCTTTATCAATTGATACATAGCCTTGACCACCACTCATTGCTACATAACCGTGCCCCCAAAGATCTACTCCTTTTTCTTTTGCAGGAACAATGACATCTTCTATTATTTCAACATCTGCTATCTTTAATTTTTCTTTTAACGTGTCAGATTCTTTCATGACCCAATAAGTATGTTGGAGCATTCTCATTGTGGTACGAAGAGTATCGAATCCAAAACTTAAATCTGTGCTCATAGTAGGATTTAAAATCAAGTCTTTTTCGATTTCTTTGAGAACTTCTGGATCGATATTCAGTCCTAATCTAGATTCTTCAAAAGCAGCTGATGTTGCATCTAAATCTTTTTTAGATAATTTTTCTTCTTCATCGCCTGAAAAACTGCAACCAGTAAAGATAATTAAACTCAATATAGAAAGAAATAAAAAATTATTTTTCATCATTGTTTCCCTTTTTAAAATTCGTGATCAAATAAATCTTTTTAGAAATATTAAATTTATTAATAGAATGATACATTAAAATATAACTTTTTTGGATAATATAACTTTGGAGATTCAAGAAATGACTATTAAAAAGAAAATATTGATTACTGGAATGAGTGGTTTAATTGGAGGGATGGCAGGATGCCATCTTTTTGGTAAAGGTCATAAAATAAGAGCATTAAACCGAAGGAAAGTAGCGGTAGTTGAATCTTTTGAGGCTGATATAAAAAATCTAGATCAAATCATACCTGCGTTTCATGATATCGATGTAGTTCTACATTTTTCTGCTTATTTGGGCCAGAATGATGATTGGAGTAAGCATTTAGACACCAACATAATAGGATGTTATAACGTTTTTGAAGCAGCAAGATTGGCAGGTGTTAAGAATTTTATATTTGCCAGCTCAGGTGCCACGCAGAGTTTTTATACTTCAGAGGAACCAATAAAATCTTCTATTGAAGCAAGATGGAAAGATCTGGATAAACAGGAAAAAAGAATACTTAATTATTTTGATCCTCCTAGACCGGGTGATATTTACGGAGCTTCAAAAGTTTGGGGAGAAACCTTAGGAAGGTTATATTCTGATAAACATGGAATGTCTGTGATTTGTATTAGGATAGGTAGAGTAACAAAAGAGAATATTCCAACAAGTTCTGCTCATGCAGCAGTATATTGTAGTCATAGAGACTTAAATCAAATTATAGAAAAAAGTGTAAATAAAATTGATCAAGTGAAATTCGAGGTTATTTATGCGGTTTCTGATAATAAAGGTAGATTTAGAGATATCTCTAATGCGAAAAAAGTCATTGGATATGAACCTTTAGATGGCATTAAAGAATGGCCTTTAAATCAATAGGTTTGGATGGCTTAAGTATTTCCAGGTTTCTGAATTAATATTTTCGTGATTTTCCAAATTTTCCATTAGAGATTTTGTATTCTGGAATCTTCTTTCGGGAATTTTTGCTAAACATTTTGCTATACAATAAGAAATGTTTTTGGGAATTAGTTTGTTTTTTGAAGTTGCGTTAGGTATTAAAGAATGAAGATGTTTTTCTCTTACGGAATCTTTCTCATTTTCAGCAGTTGCATCAGGTAAGTAGGGAGGTAAACCAGTAGACATAAAATACATTAAACCTCCAAGAGTATAAATTTCAGATCTTATATCTATAACATCACCTCTCCATTGCTCTTGAGAGACCCATAATACAGAACCTGTACGTGGTATATTTTTATTAGGATTGGAATCTCTACTCAGACTAAAATCAATTAATTTAGGGGTTCCTTGATGATCGAATAAAATATTTTCAGGTTTTAAATCACAATGAAACATATTTTTTTTATGAATAGCATTTAGGCCAGAAATAATTTCTTTCATGATAAATTCTATTTCAGGTGTTTTTAGTGGTCCTTTTTCTTCTATTTTCTCTTTTAGCGAACCTCCGGTTAAGTATTCAAGAACCAGGTAAGGCGGTTTATTATCAATATTGTAATTGATTAAATTTACTACATTAGAGTGAGTTATGTTTGAATGACATTTTGCTTCATTTTTAATATTAAATTCTTCATTAAATGTTTTTAATTCTGTATTTAGATCTGTTTTAATAATGACTTGTTTTTTTAGATTGTGATCCCAAGCTTTGTAAATATTTCTAGATCTTATTTTTCCTAGAGGCTCTAAATCTGTATAAACTCCTAATCTATCGATTGTTTTCTTCAGTGATGGCTCCTCTTCTTTAGAAAATAAAGAGAAAAAACCATAGGGTGTTTTTTTGTCTGTATTTTGAGCACTGAAATTTACTGTTAAAACAGTAACGTTATCAATTCCTCCCGATTTATTTGCAGACTTTACTAATGAGTCAACTATTATTTCTGGATCTTTTTTATTTAATATATTTTTTATTTGCATATCCTGAATTTGTCCGTGTAGTCCATCAGAGCAAATTAATAAAGAGTCATTATCTTCCAATGAAAAACTTGATATATCTGTTTCCACATGATTTTTTATTCCTATAGCCTTAGTTATCATATTCTTCTTAGGGTGATTTTGAGCTTCATTTTTTGATAATTTCCCATTCTGAATTTGGTCTGCTACCCAGGTATGGTCGTTCGTAAGTTGATATAATTTGGAATTTCTAAATAAATATGCTCTACTGTCACCTACATGTCCAATTGTTACTCCATGGCTGGTAATTATTGCGGTAGTTAAAGTTGTGCCCATTCCAGAGAGTTCAGGTTTTTGAGATTCTGAGAATACAGACTGATTAGCTAAGTCAAAAGCATTTTTTAAGATTTCTTGAGTTGATCGAGTTGTCAGAGGTTTTCCTAATGATTTTTCTAGAGATTTTACAGCTATTTTACTAGCTTCTGCGCCACCTTTATGGCCACCCATTCCATCAGCTACAGAAATAATACCCAATACACCCTCAGTAACTGTAGGAGGTAATAATATGCTTAAGTTATCTTGATTTTCTTCTCGGATTCTTCCAATGTGTGTTTTGCTCTTAACATTAATAGAAAAACTTGAAGAATCATCTGGAATTAAGATGTCTCTAAGTTCTATAGAATCTTTAAAAGATAACTTAGGCATTATTTGAATTTTTCATTTTTTTAGGAATTTTACGCAGACAGGATAAGGAATTTCAATTCTAAAATCGGTAGAGGAGAGTAAACCTGATTTTTTATCTACTTCAAAACTATATATATCACAAGAATCTTGGTTTGCGGCCAAGAGAAAATTACCATCCGGATCAAGCCCAAAATTTCTTGGGCTTCCACCAAATGTAGATTGATGTGCTACGTATTCCATTTTCCCATTATTCTCATTGATATTAAATATGACTATACTGTCGTGACCTCTATTAGAAGCATAAACGTATTTTCCATCCTTAGAGATATGGATATCTGCACAGCTTTTGGTAGAAAAGTTTTTTGGTAGAGTAGATACTGTCTCAATTTCTTTCATTTCAGCGGTTTTGGGGTTATAAGAAAAAGCAGTTATTGTTGCACTTATTTCATTTAGTACGTAAACAAGTTCGCCTGAAGGATGGAAATCCAAGTGACGAGGACCTGAGCCTGGCTTTACTTCCCCGTGAGGAATATCATTGGGTGTTAATTTTCCATTTTCAAGATCTATTTTGAAAATTAATATTTTATCTAAGCCTAGATCTGGCACTAAGGCAAAATTATTATTGTGATCTATGTTTATTGAGTGAGCATGAGGCCCTTCTTGTCTTTCAGGATCTATGCTTGATCCAGAATGTTGTATAAAACTAGATGCTGATTCTAAACTTCCATTTTCATTGATTGGGAGCATTGTAGAAGCTCCTCCACTATAGTTTGCTACTAAGAGAAATTTTCCTGTTGAATCTACTGAAAGGTGGCAAGGTCCTGTACTTTTTGTGCTTTGTGAATTTAACTGAGTTAATTGACCAGTTTCTTTGTTTATACTAAAAGAATTTACAGTACCTCCTTCATTTTCTCCAACTGAGTATAGAGATTTGCCATTGGGATGAATTGCCAGAAATGAAGGATTTTCATCTCCCATAGTTGAAGATTTATGTTTTAATTCTCCAGTGGAAGAATTGTATTCAAGTGTATATATTCCTTCACTATTTTCGTGTTTATCAAGCCACATAGGTTTAGTGTAAGTGCCTACGAAAACATAATAATCAAAATTACTCATTTTTATATCCTTAGTTTTATTATTTAATTATAAATTTTATGGTTTTATTTAAATTTGTTCAAAACTAATTATAGAAATTTATTAATGCTTTTCCCTCAATTATAAATTCTTCTTCAGTTTCAGTTTTCACAATAATTTTTATATTGTAATCTCCTTCAGCAGTATATATATGACGTCCTTTAAAGTAACCTTTCTTCATATTTGATAACGAAAACCCTTCCCACTTAATTTCTAAGTTTTCAAATTCCTCAATTTTTGAATCTCCCCAGGATATTTTTGCAGTCATTTCAGTATTAGGGTTTTGCCTTTCAACAAATCCTCCTTTTAATAAAGCCCATTCATTCACAATTCCTATCACTGTGTTACCAAATATAATTCTGATTTCAGGATATGGAGTTGAAGTTGGTGTAGGAGTATGGGTAGCAATTAATTTAAAGTTTTCAGTTTGTACAAATTTTGGCTTTGGTTTTGGTATAGGCGTGATAGTTGATACAGGTAATGGTATAGATGTGGCACTTGGTGATGATGTAGGTTCTAAAACGGGGGATTTAGAAGGAAGAATATTTTTTTCTGGAGTTATTGATAAATCAAGTTCTGATGAATCAGGGTTTTTTTGAGTAGCCGTGAGTTTAATTTTTACAGGTGTGGGTTTTATTTTTGTTGGTTGAATAATTGTTGGAGTAATAGTGACTTTCTTTAAATCATTTTTATCTTTCTTAGAAGTATTTGTTGTTTGGCTAGGGTTATTTTTGGTTATATTTTTTCTTTCTGGTTCTTCAGTAAGATTATTATTGGTTAATTTTATTGTATCTTCTTCTAAGTTCTCAGATTCTAATTTTTCACTCTCACATGAAATATGTAGAAACATTAGCAAAAATATAGAAAGTATCAGTAGTTTCATTGGAGTTATTTCTAATGTATAGAATATATCTTATCAGAGTTGAAAAGAAGGCAAAAAAAAAGTCCGATGAAAAATCGAACGTCCATATAGTATATCAGGACATTTTCAATTTTGTCAACCTTTTAAACTTAAAGTTCTAAAAGATTTTCTTTTTTTATGAAATTTTATAACTTATTATAAATTGATAAAAAATTAAATTATGGCTAGTAAAGAATTACAAAATATCATTAAGCAAAAGCTTGATAATCCTATTGATATAAATTTGCCTGTTGAATTAAGAAGAAAACAATTAGAAGATAAAGCGATTAAACCTCCCGAAGAAGCTTCAATAGAAAGAGTTAAAGTTAATTCCAACTCATGCTATTGGATTACAATGCCTAATTCTAAAACTGATAGGTTATTTTTTTTCATTCATGGTGGAGGATATACAATGGGGTCTGCTGAATCATCTTTCTCTTTGGCATCTTGGATTGCGAATGAAACTGAATCAAAAGTTTTTTCTATAAATTATCGTTTGGCTCCTGAATATCCTTTTCCATCTGCGATAGAAGACACTATTGAAATTTACAATTGGATACTATCGCAAAATTTTTCGCCTGAAAAAATCTGCGTAGGTGGTGTTTCTGCAGGAGGAGGGTTAGCTTTAGCTCTTTTGATATTCTTAAAAGAAAATTCCATTTCAATTCCTGCTTGTTCTGTACTAATGAGTCCCTGGACTGATCTTTCTCAATCTTGTGATTCCTATGAATCAAAAAAGATGATTGATCCTGTGATTAAGAAAGAATATCTTCAGTCTTGGGCTGATGATTATTTACAGGGGCAAGAATTTTCAAATCCTTTGGCATCTCCATTTTTTGCTGATTTATCTGATATGCCTCCTAGTTTGATTCAAGTAGGTTCTTCTGAAGTGATGCTTGGAGATTCTGAGAGAATTTTTGATAAGTCAAAATTAACAGGTTCTCCAGTAGAATTAGAAGTATGGCCAGAAATGTTTCATGGCTGGCAAAATAATTATGATTTTCTTTTAGAATCCCGTCAGGCTGTTAAGAATATTGGAGAATTCTTCAAAAAAAATATTAAATAGATTATTTATGATTATCAAATACAAGAATAAAAGATGGAAACTAACTTTTTTAGGGATATTATCTAATATTTTTAAAGTTTTATTTTTTGTATACCTTCTTCAATTAATTATAGGTTTAATACCTAAGTAGTAAAAATAATTAATAAAAAAAAGTTGATTAAACATAAGAATTTCTTTTAAATTAATTTTTATCAATAAATTGATAGGCAATTATGAGAGATTCTTCAAATAATTTAGATAAATCAATTCTTTTTCTGGTGGTTTTTTCTCACCATTTATATATTGTAGCTATAATCATTTCAATTCCTTTTCTGATATTTAATACTTCTTGGTACGTCTCTCTTCCTCTTTTAACTTGGATTCTTTATTTGGGGTTTTCTCAGATACTTGATTGTCCATGGACTAATTTAGAAAATCGTTACAGATTAAAAGTAGGCATTCCTACCATTGATACTTTCATAAAACATTACTACATTAAACCTTATAAAAAGTTGAAGATAAAAAGACGAACGGTTAAATAATTTTCCTAAAATGACTTCATTGAAACATTATCAAAATTATATAAATGGAGAATGGAAGAATTCTCTATCTGGAAAAACTTACGAAGTTTTTAATCCTGCTGACAAAAATCATTTATTAGGAATTATTCCTTTTTCTTTGAGAGAAGATCTTGTTAATGCAATTGATTCAGCCTCTAGTTCTTTAGAAAAATGGTCAAAAATTACTGCTCCTCAAAGAGGAGAAATTCTATTTGAAGTATTGAAAATTATGAATTCTAGAAAAGAAGAATTAACTCAAACGATTACTTTGGAAGAAGGAAAAATTTTTTCTGATTCACAAGCAGAAGTAAAAAGAGCAATGAATATTATTGAATTTAGTGCAGGTGAAGGTAGAAGGTTACTTGGAAATACAAATCAATCAGAACACCAAGATAATGTTTCCTATACTATTCGAAAACCTCTTGGTGTTGTAGGAATAATTACTCCTTGGAATTTTCCATTGGCTATTCCCGCTTGGGAAATTGCCCCTGCTCTTATTTGTGGAAACACACTAGTTTTGAAACCAGCATTTTCAACTCCATTATCTGCTATAAAATTAATTGAAATATTTTAAGAGGCGGGGTTACCTTCAGGTGTAATAAATTTAGTAACTGGGAGTGGAGCAGAGATTGGCCAGGGCTTGGTTGAAGATAAAAGAATTCAAGGAATTTCTTTTACAGGTTCTACTGAGATTGGAACTAAAATATATTCTGATGGAGCATCGAAATTAAAAAAGATTCAATGTGAAATGGGTGGGGAAAATGCAGTGATTGTTCTCAATGATGCTGATATTGAAAAAGCTGTGAAAGATGTGGCTATTGGAGCATTTGGCTCAACAGGGCAAAGGTGCACTGCTACTAGTAGAGTAATAATTGAGAAAGATATTTATGATGAATTTATTGAAAAATTGATAATTTTTACTAAGGAACTAAAAGTTGGAAATGGAAGTGACCCAAAAATTGATGTAGGCCCTCTTAGTAGTTTGGATCAATTAGAAAAAGTAACTGAATACATAGGTTTAGGTGTAGAACAAGGTGCAAAAATTCTATTTGGCGGTCATAAGTTGGAAGGTGGAATTTTCGATGATGGTTTTTATGTAGAACCTACTATATTTGTTGATGTGGATAAAGATAATATTGTTGCAAAAGAGGAGATTTTTGGACCAGTACTTGTATCTTTTAAATCTTCTGATTTATCTGAGGCTTTAAAAATAACTAATGATGTTAATTTTGGATTATCATCTTCGATTTACACTAAAGATATTAAGAAAGCATATGAATATATCAATCAGGTTGATACAGGTATGGTTCATGTAAATTCTCCTACTTTAGGAGGAGAAGTTCATTTGCCTTTTGGAGGGTTAAAATCTTCAGGAGTGGGACATAGAGAACAAGGCGAAGAAGGCTTTAATTTTTTCTCAGAATTAATTTCTGTGTATATTGATCACTCATAATATAATAAGAATCGAATTGTTTTAATCCCATTCAGAGTCAAAAACTAAATCCATTAAAGCCCACCAGTCAGTAGATTTACTTGCATTTGGTATTTTTAACTGCATTGTTCGCATAATATCATCCCATTCTTTAGCCTTTGGATCATTATTAGTGTATTCAGAGTATTTTTCAGGATCGTAATCATCCGATGTTTCCATAAGCATGAACAATCTATTAGAAACCCTCCAAATTCTCATTCTAAGTATCCCGAAAGCTTTCATGGCATCCAAATCTTCTTGCCATACATTCTGATGGTATTCATCATATTTTTTTATTACTTCAGGATTATTAACTAAATCTAGTGCTTGCGCATAAATTTTCATTTGAACTCCTAAATATGAATAAATTGAATTAAATCTTTATTAACAAACATGTACTTCAGTTATCATATGATAATTGTGAAATATTTTAATCCAGTCCATTTAGGTATATTTTAAATGAATCCTATAAAAAGTATTAATTTTCGATTTCTCATTTTTGCAAATGCTTTTGCATTTTTAGGATGGGTAATAAGAAATTTACTTGTTAATTGGTATATTTTAGAGGAGACTAATTCAACCACTTTAGTAGGATTATTTGCTGCTATTCCATCTTTAATTATGTTTTTTTGTGGTCCTTTGGGTGGGCAATTAGCAGATAAATATCAAAGAAAATCGATTTTTATAATTACTCGATTATCAGCATGTATGATTTTCTTCTTTCTTGCATTGTCAATCCAGATTGAATTTTATGTAATGTATATAATATTTATCTGTTTAATCCTTGTTGGAATACAAGAAAGTATGGAAGCCCCTGCAGAAAGGACTTTGATTGTTGATATTGTTGGATTAAGGTATATTACTTTAGGAAATTCTATAACAGAATTTATTAATAGTTTCCTTAGTTCTGTTGGCCCTTTAATAATAGCGATTCTTCTTTTATCTATTGAGAGTGTAAAACTTTTTTGGTCTTTACCATTGGTTTATATAATAAGTTTATTTTTTGCAGTTTTATTATTTGTAAATTTTAAAAATCCCACTTTTGATCAAGATGAAATCATAAATGAAAAAAGTAAATCTTTAAAAGAAGGATTCAGGTATTCTTTTAATAATATAAATATAAGGATACTTTTGATTCTCGCTGGGACTGTTTTCTTTTGGGGTGTTTCTCAGCCTTTAATTCCCAAGATAGCTAGAGATATTCTTAAAGTAGGTGAGTCAGGTTATGGTATCCTTATTGCAGCTGAAGGTATTGGCTGGATGTTTGGATCTATATTATTACCTCTTTATCCTAAGTTATTTAGAAATTCTAAATCTATTGTAATTTGTATTACAATATATGCTCTTTCGATGATCCTTTTAGTAATCTCAACTAATTTTGTCATCTCAATTATTTCTCTTATTGTAGGTGGGATTTTTCATGTACTTTGGTGGACAGTAATAATAATTTTACTTCAAAATTTAGCAGATAATTTTTATAGAGGAAGGGTAATTGGACTTTTCTTTACATTCATTCAATTAACTGGATTGGGATTTATCATTGGTGGTTGGTCAGGAGAAATTCTTGGGATTTTAAATACAATAATTATTTCTTCAGTATTTTTAATAATGATTCACCTCTTTATATTTTTAATTTCTAGAAAATTTAGATCTCTAAGTATTTAAAAAAAAGTTTCTTTCGATATTTATTCAAGATCTTAAAAGTGTAAAAATATTGGGGTTCTTTTATAATTTCATAAAATCATATTAAAGATCATATTAAAGAACTAGTATGGGACTATTAAATACAGATCAATTAGATTATTTTGATGAATTTGGCTTTTTGCCCTTAAGTAATGTGTTTAACCCTGATGAAGTAACTGATCCTGTTATTGAAGAATATAAAGGTGTATTAAATTCTCTTGCTGAAAAATTATTTGAAGAAGGTAAAATTTCATCTAAATTTGAAAATCTATCCTTTGCTAAAAAAATAACTAAAATTATGCAAGAGACTGGTGAATCCCATGGAAAATTTTTCGATTTTTCTTTACCAGCTCCAAGTGCTGTGACTATGGATTATCCTGGTTGGTTTGGCCCTGCTGTTTTTAATGCTTTTGTTAATGAACAAATCCTAGACGTTGTAGAATCCATTATTGGCCCTGAAATATATTCGAATCCAGTACAACATGTAAGAATAAAGCCTCCAGAAAGATTGTTACCAAAAACTTATAATTTACAGGTTTCTGTTGGAGCTACTGCTTGGCATCAAGATCAAGGAGTAGTTAGTGATGATGCTGATGATACCAACATGTTAACGGTTTGGTTTCCATTATTAGATGCGCCTGTGGAATCAGGTCCCCTGAAGATAGTTCCGGGTAGTCACAAAGGAGGGTTATTAACTCATTGTGGTGATTTTGGGATTAAGGGGGTAATGCAAATCCCAACTCATCTTTTTGATGAAGATGGAACTGTCCCTGTTCCATTAAATAGAGGAGATATTGTGATTTTAAATAAAAAAACAGTTCATGGATCATTGTCTAATGTAAGTGAGAATATAAGGTGGAGTTTTGATTTAAGATATAACCCCACTGGCCAAAATACAGGAAGGGAATCTTTTCCTGGTTTTGTAGCAAGAAGTAAAAAGGATCCTACATCAGAATTAAGAGATCCTGATGTGTGGAAAAATATGTGGGAAGAAACAAAAATCAAACTTAGTAGTGTTAATGAAGGAGATCCTATAGACGTGAATTTCAGAAAAAGAGCTGATGGAAATCAGTCAGATTGTGCCTAAATTAATGACAAAAACTTCTTTAGTGATAATTTTTTTAGTATTAGTCCTTGGAGTAAGCGGGGTTGGTTATCAACAACTACAAATTACTAGATTGTCAGAAAAATTAAATCAGGAAGAGAATTGTAGTTTTGCTTTAACATTATTTTCACGTGCTAAAAACACTGAAGAATCTGATTCTCCTCAAGTAGATCAAGATTGGGTTGAGCTGGGAACTCAGTTATCTAAAAGAATAAATGAAAATAATTTTTGGTTTTTTCCTGATGTAACTATGCAAGAAGTTGGATTAGCTAATCTAGTTAAGGATGCTTCTTCTGATCGAATTTCATTTCAAAATTATTACAGTTCACATAATTTTTTCTCAAATGGTTCAGGGATTTGGTTTGGAATGGTTAAAATGTGGAATACTTCTTGGAAAGCTAAAGATGGGAAAACTGCTATTGTCGTCTCTGATGTTTTAAAAAATAATTGTGATAATTAAGAATTTGCAAAACCTCAGATCAAGATATGATAAATTCTATTAACAAATATTTAATTGGTAAGAGAAAATATCTATTAGTAAATCTTAATATTGCTTTAGTTGTATTTGTTATTTTAGAGATAGTAATACTATCTCAAGCTCGTTCAGGTATGGTCTCTGCTGAAGAAGGACAAGCAAAAAGAGATGAACTTTGTAGACAAGGAAAATTAGGAGCTTATTGCTATAAACGGAGATAAAATTATTATTGGTGTATTTGAAGAAATCCCTAGTGTAATTAAAGTTGATTACCGATGATAGATGCATACATTGCACTAATGATTTTTATTGTGTTCATGATGGCAACACCGGGGCCAGCAAATATGGTTTTAATGATTGGTGGTGCACAAGAGGGTGTTCGTGCATGTTTTGGTTTCATTATAGGAGTTGTTTGTGGAAAACTTCTGTTAAATCTTTTGTTTGGATTTGGATTTGGTTTGTTTTTAGCCGATCAGCCAGCATTGGTGCAAGTGCTCAAATTTATTAGTGCTGGGTATATGATATGGTTGGCTTTGCAGTCATGGAATAGTGATAAAGAGAAAAATGGAGTAAATAAAACCTTCACATTCAGATACGGTATTATAGTTCATCCACTTAATCCGAAGGCATGGGTAATGGTAATTCTGACATGGAGTCAGTTTGCTTCAGGTTTGGGTAGTTTTTCAACTCAACTTTTACTAGTGATAAGTAGTTTTGCTGCAATTCAACTAATATTCCATACTATCTGGTGTTGGACTGGATCTCTATTACAACGTGCATTGCCTAAAAATTCTCTTCTTACAAGAGGAATGATTTTAATTACAGTGGTTATAGTAATATGGGCGTTGTTATATGACTCTTAATTGGTAAATAGTTAAAGGTTTTCTACTCGTATAAATGTGGACTTCTTTCTTTTCTAAGAATTTTAAGTTCTTCTTCCATTGTATTACTTCTGAATTTACTTTTTTTACCCATAAAATCAACAGTTTCCCAATCATCTATAGGGTTTTCATTTGGAATGTTGCTAACCCTTATATGTGAGTCTTTTCTTTCTTTAACTTCTTTTTTCAGTTTTGTTCCTATTCCTGGATTTTGAGGTGCATTCAAAAATCCATCTACTATATCTAGATTAGGATCTACGAAATCTCCATACCATCCTTCATGGTAAGGAGGTACAAATTCTTGAATCATCGCATTTATTGAGCTTATACATATTTGAGCGCAAGCAAATATGTTAACTGGTCCACTTGCATCATGGGGTGCAAAAGGAACTTGATAACTTGAAGCTAAAATCGCGATTTTTTTTGTTTCAGAAATTCCGCCTGTCCAGATTAGGTCTGGCATTACAATTCTTGCAGAACCATTTTCAATAAACTCTCGAAATTGCCATCTGCTTAGCAATCTTTCTGAAATACAAATTGGGGTTTTAGTGGAGTTTTGTAATTCTTTTAAAGCATTTGGATTATGTACTGGCATTAAATCTTCTTGCCACATAATTTCATAAGGTTCCATGGCTTGAGCAATTCGAATCGCCACAGGTAAAGTCCATTTTCCATGACCATCATTAGCTATTTGAATTTTGTTTCCTACCGCATCTCTAATTTCTTTTATTGGTTGTATTGCAATATCTAAATCTTTTGGTGATAGAAATTGTCCATCAGATGCAAGAGCTAAAGGAATTGTTGGTCCGAATTTCATTGCAGTTATTCCTTTATCGAGAAGTTGGTTGACATATTTAATGAATCCAGAATAGGGCAATCCTGTAGCATAAACTCTAATTCTTTCTCTAACTGCACCACCTAACAATTCATAAATTGGAACACCGGCATCTTGACCTTTTATGTCCCATAAAGCCATATCAATAGCAGATATAGCTCTCATTTCTGCACCACCAAAACCAGCATGATCAGAAAGAGTAAACATTGAATGCCAATGTAACTCTACTTTTCTAGGATCTCTTCCTATCAATAAAGGTCCAAAATGGTCATGAATTGCAGATTCAACTACTGTGGGAGCATACCATGTTTCTCCTAACCCAATGATCCCTTTATCAGTGTGAATATTTACCCATATAATTTGTGGTTTTTCGTCGATTCTTATTGTTTCTATATGGGTAATTTTCATGATCTGCTCCTTTCTCTTTGCTGTAGAATATCAAGAACTCAATAATCTGAACACTCTCCTTTTAATAATATATGTCCCTATATAGTGAATAAGTTTAATTACAATTATAAAGTGATGATATTTGAATGAGGTATCATTAAATAAGGAGGTGTATATGAAAAGAATGTTAATGATTTCCATAATAATTTTAACTCTAGTAGGAGCTTGTGGAGAATCAGAAAAAATAACAGATTTAGAGGAAAGAATAAAAATTCTAGAATCTGAAGAAGATATTTCGATGATGGAAATGATGAGCACTGAAAATGACGAGACTAAAGCAATGATGGAAATGATGGAGCAGAGAATGGGAGATAGGAATGAACAGTCTATTATTGTTCTTCAAGAAAGAGTAAAAACTTTAGAAGAAATTAATAAAGAATTAATGGATGCCTTGCCACCAACATTTGAATCTATATCCAGAGATATCAATAGTTTATCTAAAAGAATTGATCAATTAGAAAAATGATATGATTTTCATTAAATATTTTTTTTGATGATAAGAAGAATGAAGAATTCAGAGTCAAACAGAAGAGAAAAATTTATAAAGAATTTGAAATCAAGACCAGTTTCTGATAATTCTAGTTTTTTAACTTCTCGTCCTTTAGGTTGTGGTTTAGGGATATGGGTACTAATAATAATGTTTATTGGAATAGTTTTAGTCATGATTTTTACAGCTATTTCTTTTGAAAGAGCAAACATGATTTTTACATACTTTTTTAAGAAATTTTAAATGTATATAGAAAGATTAAAATTTATACTGGAACAGGGAATGGATTCTTCGACATTATTCTTGAGAATGATGCTAGAATAACTCCTCAATAATTTTTTTAAATCAGATAAGATGTAAATATTATTAAAAGGATTTTATTTTTTATTAGTTTATTAATTTTTGTCAGTTGTTCTCAGGATGAATCTAAAGACTCGAATAAAATATATTCCATGGACGAAATTGTGGTGATAGGAATTAAAATTAAAGGAGATTTTGAAACTAACTTTCCTGAATCGACAGACTCAAAATGGGGTTTTTTGAAAGGTAGAGAGATAGCAATAATTAGATATCCAACTGTTGAGCTTGCTCTAACGCTAGGGAAAACAGCAGCTGAAGAGCAAACTGAACTAATTGAAGTTGTAGAAAAGAATATAGCTCATGGACCTAAGGTTGAGAGAAAAGAATGTAGAGGTCATGCTGGTTATGGTATACACGGAAATTGTTCTTCTAGAAGAGAACCTATGTATACAGAATATATCATTTATGGGAATTTAGTGATTATGGTAGAGCCTTTGGCTACAGAAGAGTCAGAAGGTACTTTGGGATTTTTACAAGAAACTGCTGGTAAGTTGCCATAGTTCTAGGAATTTGATTTTTTTAACTATTATAGAAAATCAAGAAGGTTTTCTACACGACATCGAGTTGACCATTGATTGTGATTGACAAAATTCTCGTCTAGCTTCGATGTACTCTTCTTTTGTCATGAGGCTACTTACCTGATTCCAAACTATAATTTCTAATATAATGAATATCATTAAAAAAAAATTAAGTGTTATCAAAAGAGGTTTTCTTTTGTCACTTAAATAGATATTTAAGGCATTAATTTGTTTCAGAAAAGAATGTTATTTAATTAGTGATAATTTAGGAAGTTGACCCATTCTATTTGCTAATTTAGTTATTGATCTTTCAAAAAACCAAGCCATTCCACTATGTAGGTTATCATTAAATGGTTTTAACCATTTGTTGTCTAGGTGCCCAGGACCAAAATAAGCTCCAAGAATAGAACCTGCAGTTGCACCAAAACTATCAGTATCTGCACCCTGACTAACTTGAATACATATTCCATTCCCAACACTTTCAGCAAATTTAAGAGTATTAATTAACATTCCAATTTCCTGGTATATTCTGCAGTGACCATATTCACCATACTTGTTGTTTATTCTCTTATACCCTTCTTCCCAGTTTCTAAAATCTTTAATATCTAATATGCAAGCTGATACTCTTTCATGAAAACGACTTCTTTGAGGTATGTATTTTAGAGCTGTTTCAAATATTTTTATTCTATCTGTAAAAATTTGTGCGCAAGCTATTGATGCTGCTACAAACATGGTTCCATAAATTCCAGTTCTGTTATGTGTAAAACTTGCGTCTTTCCAAGCAAGATTAGCAGCCATTTCTGGGTTACCTGGACAAGCATAACCATATGCATCAGCTCTTATTGTTGCGCCACATAATTCATCGCCAGGATTTAAAATATCATTTAAAATTTTGAAACTTTTAGAAGACTCATTTTTAATAATTGGAGATTTTGGACCAACACCTCCTTTTGCCTGGAAAATGGATATGTCTCTAGTAAGAGATTCTAGTCCTGCCTTCACTAGTATAGCTCTTTCAGGACCAAAGGTGGTTCCTAAAGGTAAGTGATGAAACCATAATTCTTCAATATCAGAATGATTAAAATCAAGACCATATTTTTCCAAAATTAACATTCCCATAATTGTGTAATTTATATCATCATCTGGGGCTACATAATTTATATACTCTCTTGCTGTTTCTGAAAAAGATGGATGAATTCTGGGTAGAAACTTTTTAATATTTTTAGATACATATCTATTCAAAGGCCATTCTTTAGTTTTTTTAAGTGCAGATTTAATCTCATGTCCTGTAAGAGAAACTTCTAGAGGTTTTCCTAATATACATCCGCATATAGAGCCAAGAAATGCAGCTTTCACTCTATTGCTACTTTCCTCTAAATCAATGGTTTTAATTGGACCCAAATGGCGAGTTGGATCTGACTCTGACCAAATTTCTTCAATCGCATTTGGTTCGACATAAGGCCAATCATTTCTTATAGGTAAGTCATATAATGATTCTGCAAATTCAATTAGAGCATCATAGCTATCATTGATGGAGGCTAATTTATTTTCTAGGCCTTCAATTTTGTGTCCTTGTTCGCCCTTATTTAGAATTACTCCGTGAATTCGTTCTCTTAAAGTAGTTATATTAATTAGCATAAAAATTTCTTTTGAAAGATATTAAATTATGGGATTTGAGTTTATTTTTTTAATAAATTTATAAGATCGTTACATAGCTTAAATGATTCTTTAGAGTTTTCTCCTTCACAAAGTATTATGACGTTATCGAATATCATGTAGTCAGCATATTTGGCAAGTCTTACTTCTAATGCTTGTGCACGTTGCGTTGGGTGACTATCAAGTGCTGAACTGGATCTTTTTCTATCAGAGAGTCCTACTCTCCACATGGTGTCCTGTCTTCTTAATTTTGCATCGTCACCTGTTGCATTTTCTGCAAAAGATGTTCCTTCAGATACAGCTGTAGAATGATCAGGATAAAATCTCAATTCGTAATATCTAATACTGTCATCATCATGCCCCCAAAATCCGTACCATGCTTCAGTTGAACCAGTCAATTTAGATACGTTATATTCTTTATATTCCTTAAATCCAGCATCAAAAAAATCCTTTGATGAATATGTTTTTCCACTATCTATTACTTGGTCGAAAACTTTTTCAACTACTGGTTCTGGTGTAGGGGTTGATATTACCTCAGCTGAACAAGTTGAAGCTATTATCATAACCAATATTGCGAGGAATATTTTTTTCATAATGGGTATATTTTATCTAAAGCAGATATTTTTTGTGGAATATTTTTGAGAGAATAAATGATTAAGTGTTTTGAGATTTAGGTAATATAATTAATTTTCTTGGTTTGTAAGTTGGAATTGAGTTGCAGTAACTCCTCCATCTATTACAATTGACGAGCCAGTAATATAACTAGCATCATCTGACAATAAGAATAATATTCCCGCCGCAATTTCAGATGGTTCCCCCCATCTTCCTAAAGGAATCTGATTTTCTCTAGATTCTTTATGCTTTTGGTTTAAATAAAGATGTTCTGTAAAAGGAGTGCGAGTCCATCCGGGTAAAATTGTATTCACTCGGATTCCATATTTTGATAGCTGGAGAGCAGAAGATTTTGTGAAATTTAACAAGGATGCTCTTGAAGCAGAATACGCAGCTCCATATGTTCCTGAACCACTTAATGCTGCCATTGAAGAAACGTTAACTATTGATCCGCCTGTTTTTTTCATAGTTTGGATTATGGATCGAGTTCCCAAAAAAGTTCCTTTCTGAGTTATATCAATTACATTTTGCCATTTTTCACTTGAAGTCTTCTCTATAGATTCTGAATCCATTATTCCAGCTATATTAACAAGGTAATCAATTCTTCCAAATTCAGATAATGTTTTTTCTATTACATTTTGCCAATCAGATTCATCTGTTACATCTAGGTGACTATAAAATGATTTATAACCCTTTTTTTTAATAGATTCATTAGAGATTTGCCCTAGTTCATCTTGAACATCTGTTATTACTACTCCTGCTCCACCTTCCCTCAAGAATCTCCAAATAGTTTCTCCTGCAAATCCCATTTGCTCATCAGGATTACAAGAAGCTGCTCCTGTCAACAAAATTACTTTATCTTTAAAACGAATTCCCAATATTCATTCCTATTAAATTTTGCAGTTTATTAGAATGCCGAAATTATTTTGCAAAGAGCTAATCCAAGTGCAACACCTAATCCCATCGAACCTATAAGAGTTCCAATGTCTTTAAAATTTATTTTTTTCAATTCCATGATATAAGTATAATTCAATTTAGTTATTTTTATTTTGAACAACCTGAATAATTTCCACAATTAAACCTGATGACTTCTTATAAATAAATCTTAATTTTAATTAATGTCTATGGATATTTAGTTCTGATATATTAAGTTTATGACTAGAATTATAGGTTGCATAGGAATCGCTTTAGCTGTTTTTGGAGTAATTGCTATAGTCATATTGAGTTAATTTTCGGTGATTTTTAAAATATTTAACGTAGGAAAAACAATATCACCAGAATTACAAAAGCCAAGTCTATGATTACTATTGGTATTACTATTAATAACCATTCTTTTTTAGTTTCTGGAATTGATACTGGAATGCCATGCCATTTAAAGTATTTCATTGTTTTGGTGTAAGTATCGATTCTTCATAAGATTTTTTCTTCATATCATCTAACCATTTCAAATCATCAATGTTCTGATTACTTATTATATTGATTAAATTATGACACAGTGGAAACGCTTCTTTAGAATTTTCTCCTTCACAAAGAATTATCACATTGTTGAAAATCATATAATCTCCATATTTATAAAGTCTCTTTCCGCATTTACTACTTCCTGTGCCATGTTTTCCATGGCTATATTCGCAAGACGCATTTACTTTTCTGTCTGATAATCCTGTTCTCCACATGGTGTTTTTTCTTTCTAGTTTCGCATTTTCCCCAGTATCATCTTCTGCAAAAGCTTTTCCTTCAGATACAGCTGTTGAATGATTTGGGTAAAATCTTAACTCGTAATACTTCACATTATCCTCATCGGGCCCCCAGTATCCGTACCATGCTTCAGTAGCTTCTGTTAATTTTAATACGTTGTATTCTTTATATTGATTAAATCCTGCTTCAAAAAAATCTTTTGAAGAATAAATTTTTCCATTATCTAGTATTTGTTGGAATTGGATTTCTTCACCCTTTGGTTCAGGGGTTGGAGTGGATATTTCATCATTGAAACATCCTAAAAAAATGATAATCAACAGGGATATAAATAAATTTTTCAATCTGTTCAACATTAAAATAAAAAAAGGTTTCTCATTCTTAATATGTTTGTGACATTCCAGGTTTCACTTTTTTTGCACGTTCTTTAGCTGCAGCATCAATAGCCTTTTTTCTTGCTTGTGCTAATTCTTCCTCTGTCATTCTGTCTGACACATTATTCCATATAGCCACTTCTAAAATAACAAAAATCACTAGTGTTATGTTTAGTGTTATTAAAAGAAATTTTTTCCTGTCCGATAAATAATGATTTATAGATTTTAGATTCATGATATTTATTGGGTTTCATTTTCCTTTTAATGAATTCACTAGACTATGACATAATTTGAATGCTTCGTTAGAATCTTTACCTTCGCAAAGCATAATAACGTTATTGAAAATTATATAATCAGCATATTTGGATACTCTGCTTCCACACTCACCTCTTAATGAACTTCGTTGTAAGTTATATCTTTGTTGGCATGAGGCATCTTGTTTTCTATCAGGTAGGCCTACTCTCCACATTGTTTCTTGTCTTTTTAATTTTGCATCATCGCCAGTAGCATCTTTAGCGAAAGGGGTTCCTTCAGATACAGCTGTTGAATGATCAGGGTAAAATCTTAACTCGTAATACTTCACATTATCCTCATCGGGCCCCCAGTATCCGTACCATGCTTCAGTAGCTTCTGTTAATTTTGATACGTTATATTCTTTATATTCATTAAATCCGATATCAAAAAAATCTTTCGATGACAATATATTCCCCTTATCAATCACTTGTTCAAAAATCACTTTTTCTTCTTTGGGCACAGGAGTAGGAGTAGGGGTCACATCAGATGAACATGAAGTGATAAGAATAATATTAAATATCAAGAATATTTTTTTCATGTTTATCATTTTATCTAAATCATTATTAATATGGAATTATTGAAAAGATTATTTTTTCAATATAGATATTAGATTGTCACCTAACTTGAATGCTTCTTCAGAGTCTTTACCTTCACAGAGGATTATCACATTATTGAAAATTATATAATCAGCATATTTTGATAATCTCCGTGTTCTTGGTGACATAGGGCCTCCTCCTTCCTGGGTATTTCTTTTTCTATCAGGTAGGCCTACTCTCCACAAAGGTTGATCCTTTCTGTTTAATTTTGCATTTTCGCCTATGACGTCTTCTGCAAAAGGAGTTCCCTCAGATACAGCTGTTGAATGATCGGGATAAAATCTTAATTCGTAATATTTGACGTTATCTTCATCTGGTCCCCAGAATCCATACCAAGCCTCAGTTGCTCCAGTAAGTTTAGAAACATTATATTCTTTGTATTCATTGAATCCTGCATCAAAGAAATCTTTGGAAGAATATAATGTTTCATTATCAACTATTTTCTCATAGAGGATTTCTTTAACAACAGGATCTATGACAGGAGTAGGTGTAGGAGTAATTTCAGAAGAGCAAGAGATAAAAAGTATGATAATTAATGAAGTGATTAATATTTTTTTCATTAAGATTTTCTTCTTTTTTTAAATAATTTTGGAGAAAACTTCCAAATAATAAATATAATTGCCAATAATATTAAGAGTATTGGCGAGAATACAAGGAAGTTTATTAAAAAGTCAGCAGTAATTTTCCCAAATGAAGTTAAGTTTGTGAGAGCAGTTTTGAATGATTCTGTAAATCCCCATTTGTCTCCACTAATAGATGGTTCTTGTTGTAGGTTGAGATCTACTCTAGAAGTAGAAGTTGTTTGATTTAGATATTTTAATCGTCCTTCTAAACCATCAATTTCTCCCCTGATTCTTGTGAGTTGTGTTTCTACTTCCAAAATTTCTGTGACAGTGGTTGTCTTTAAGAGCAATTCTTTGAATCTTGATTCAGTTGATTTCATGTTTAATAATTTGGCTTCAACGTCTATAAATTCTTCTGTAACATCATTAGTGTATATTTCTTCTCTAATGATTTTTGTGGAAATGCCAATGATTTCTTTTAAAACATCTTCCAAAGATTCAACTGGAATTCTGAATGAAATATTTGCATAAGGATCTCCTATATCTGCTCCTCCTCTATTAGAGTTGATGGTTTCTCCTTGGAATTTTTGAATAATTTTTTCAACTTTAGATATGGCTAAATCTATATCTTTAACTTCAATTTGTGCACGAGCATTTTTTTGAATCTTTCTTTCTATCAGCTGTGAAGAGTTTCCAGATAATGGAATACTCATATCAGCCATTACCATTCTTTCAGGTGAGCCAATTTTAGTGTTTAAAGATAATGGAGAATGAATAATTTCTTCACTATGATTTTTTGAACACGATAACAAGAATGCGAAAATTAGTAATATAGATAATATTTTTTTCATATTATTAAATCCATTATTTAGAGAATTTGATTACTCAATAAGTATACTTGCTAATATAGTTGAATGTTGATTATTTCTACTATCTGTAATTGTAAGCATAGGTTTATACATACCTTTAGCAGCATAAATTTTCATAGCTTCAACAAAATAACTTAGTTCAGATCGTCCTGTGGTTTCTATTGAAAGTTTGCATTCTGTAATAGTTCCATCTTTCCAATCTACCAGGCAATCACTTAATTTTTCTTCAAGATTTGATGATTTTATTCTAACTCCTGATAAGAAAATAGTACTGTTGGGACTTGAAAATAGGGTGTTACCATTTACGAATGAAATGGTAATAACAGGAGTTGCTGTTGGTTCAGGAATTACTATTTTTTCAGGAATAATTATTAAGCTCATTGAGCCTGAGGGGGAACTGAAAAAAAACTGTCCTTCTGTCTTAGTAGAAATTCTTGTCTCTAAATCTTCAGAAAACATAAAGTCCCAAATTATCTCGGTATTTTTTTCTACATCATCACTTGGAGGATTACAGAACATTTTTGTAGATGCTCCTTTTGAAACCTTTAAATAAGTATCCTCAGAAAATTCATAATTTCCAAAAATATTGTTGCATAGATATTTTCCAGAATATTTTCCTTCATTATTGAGATTTATAGTAAGAGTGAAATTTTCGTTGAAATTATATGAACTGTCTTTATTCTTAAAATTTTCTACTCTAAGATTATTGTTAATGATTTTTTCTTTGAATAATTCAAAATCAATCCATTCTGAATATTCTCCCCAAGAAGAAATGTTATTAGGTAAAATCACGCTATCAATTACATGAATATATCCATTTTGAATCGATATATCAGCTTTTAAAATGGATATTTTATTTTTAGGATTTGAAAAAATTACTGCTTTTCTATCTGTAACCTCAATATTTATACTATCTCCGTTTAATGTGTCTAGATGAGAAATTTTTTTTATGTCTTTCTCTTTAAATTTGAATGGAAGTATATGCATCTCTAAAACATTTTTAATTTCATCTTCACTTAGATAGATTTTCAAGATCTCTAAAGCAGAATTTGTTGGAATAAACAAAGTTACTTGATCTCTTGTAGATATTTCATTCTCTAGCTCTGAATTTTTTAGAAAATTTGAAAAAACTGAATAGTCTCCATTAGTTTCCAAGTTCATTATTTTTAGAACATCGATAAGATTGAGAATAGGTTTAGGCTTAGGTTCAGGCTTAGGTTCAGGTATTGATGTTGGCGTAGGAGTGAGTTCTGGTACAGGAGTTATAGTAGGAATAGCAGTTGATGTTGGAATAGGAGGAGGTTTTGGAGTAGGAGTTATAGTAGTAGTGGGTTTAAGGACAGGAGTTTTTGTTGGTTCTAATAAAGGTAAACTTGTGACATTAAGTTCTTTTTCAGGAATTTTTTCTTCTTCATTTGAATTACAACTTATTCCCATCGTTGCAGTAAAGATAATTATCATTAACCAAGTAAAATTAATCATTGTGCTAGAACATAGACGTTTAAATTGTGTCAAATATTTCATCTTTCTCGAGGACATTATTATTGGCATCCACATATTTTATCTAAATCAGATATCTTGATACAAATGTTTTAAAATTTATACCCATTATTAGTACACATGTAATATTTTGGTTATTCTTATTCTATGAGAAATTTATTTACAGTATTGATTTTACTTGTTGTTATTTCTTGCAGTGATAATTCTACTGTTGAAATTAATAGAATCTATTCTATGGAAGATATTGCTTTCACTGGAATTAAAATTAAAGGAGATTTCAAGACTTATTTTCCTGAATCTACCGACGCAAAATGGGGTTTCTTAAATGGTAGAGAAATTGCAGTAATAAGATATCCAACAGTAGAATTTGCCAAAACTTTTGGAAAAAATGCCGGTGAAGAGCAAACTGAATTTATAGAAGTCGTGGATAAAAATATAGCTCATGGTGAGAAGGTTGAAAAAACTAAATGTAGAGGTTTTAGATCTAACAGATATGGCTTTAACAATAAATTGAACTTAAGTTTTAATAGTAATGATGGACTTGGTCATATCTTGATTTTGAACAAATCAAGATTATTTGAGAACGAGATTAATTTTATTCCAGTAGGAAAAGTGTGTGTTGTTAGGGAACCTTTATATTCTGATTATATAATGCATGGGAATTTAGTCATTTTAGGAGAACCTCTAATGAAAGATTATGGGCAAGGACAAATGATCGAATCATCTGAAAAAACTATTACATTTTTGAAGGAAACCGCTGAAAAACTTCCAGAGTAATTACTTTAAGTTAAGGCTTCTGTTTCTAAATCCCCAAAAACCTATCATTAAGAAAATTATTGTTTTGATGATAACTAGTAATAAGTTTCCTGCATCTAAGCCATTAATATATGGATTGTTATATGCTCCGAATGATGAAAACCAGTCTCTAATGAATTCAAAGAATTCGGTGTTCCCTGCGAGCATTCCAGAAATCCATTCAAATGCTAAAAGCCCTATACCTGCAGCCCAACCTAAAGATGCTTTGCCTGTAGCAGCTCCTATGCCTAATGCTATTGCAGCAAACGTTATTCCTCCTAGAGAACTTTGTAATAGAGATGCCAACAATGATCCATAATTAAGATTAATATCCATAAAAAGAGTTGGAATATAAATGAAATGGATCCAAACTAGTGGAATAATTAATCCTAAGAGTATGAGGACAAGGGAATGAGTAGTTATTATCATGGTTCTGGTAAATGGAAGCGATGCAACAAATTCAAATGTTCCGTCTTCCTCAGCTTTTGCACCAATTTTGTTTACTAAGCCAATTACAGCTATTGCAACTAATAAGGGTAGAAATAAATTCATAATGTAGCCAGTAACAATTCCCTCCATAGTCCAAATTGATTGCCAATCATCAATTCCAAAGGCGTTTAACAAAAGTTGATTCTCAGCCATCCCAGAAGATTCTAATCCTTCTTTTTGACCATCTATTAATACTTTTTTTGTAGATTCATTTCCGAAAGCAAAAGGGAGTATTAGCATATAAATTCCGGGAGCAAACATCCATACTAAAATCCATTTCTTTCCTACATTGAATATATATTTTAAGTAGTTGAATAAAAAATTTATCATTAGTTAGTCTCTCTTTCGTAGAATTCAAAAAATGCATCTTCTAGAGTTTTCTTATTTTTATTCGCTTGTTCTGAGAATGATTTAAAACTTTCATCATATATTTTGGAACCTTGCTTAATAACAGCAATAGATTTTACTCCTTTTTCAACTTCTGAAATTATATGAGAGGAAAGTAAGATAGAAGCACCGTCTTTTGCATGTCCATGAATTATTTCAAAAAATGTCCTTTGATGAAAAGGGTCTAGTCCAGATGTTGGTTCATCTAAGATCATTGCTTTTGGTTTATGTAGAATTGCCAGAATTAGAGCTGTTTTTTGACGGTTCCCTTTAGATAGTTTTTTTAGAGTTTCATTAATATCGACTTCAAATTTTTCTGCTAATTCTAAAGCATAATTGATAGATACTCTTCTGGATTCAGCACCAAATTTAAAAAGTTTTTTTGAAGTAAGATTTTCTGGTAATTGTGGGTCTCCGGGTAGATATCCTATTATTTCTTTTGCTTCAATGGGGTTAGTTAAAGTATTAATTCCATTTACTGTGAGAGTTCCTTGAGAAGGATTAAGAAAGCCCATGAAACTTCTCATTGTTGTTGATTTTCCTGCTCCATTTGGCCCTAATAATCCTTTCACTTCACCATCTTCAACTGAAAGTTCTATGTTGTTTACTCCTCTACCATTTTTATACAGCATAGTGAGTGATTCAATCTTAATCATACTGGGAATAATATTATATTTAATTATATTTATCTATTTTTTCTTATAACGATTTATAATATAAATCACTAGGAAACAGTAAGGAGTTTTAATGGAAATTAATATGGTGCGGTTGAAATTTAAGAAAGACAAAATTATTAATGGCTTAAAAGAAATTAAAATTAATGCTGAATCTTCTGTGATTAATGAAACAGGTTGTAGAAGATTCGATGTTATTCAAGATGAGGAAGATCCTTCAAGAATTGCTTTATGTGAAATATTTAATGATCAATCCTCTGTAGATAATCATTTTTCTCAAGAATATTTTAAAAAATTTAGAGATGCCTCAAGAGATTTTTTAGAGGAAGATTCATTCTTTTCACATTGCAAGCTTGTTTTTCCTATTGAAGGAGACTGGGATTCTAAAAAAAATAATGCACCAGTAGATGATGCATTTTTGAGTGGTCTTTATGTTATTCATGCTCAATTAGTAATTCAAGAAGATAGAGTTGATGATTTTATAAGGGAGATCAAATTGGATGCTGTTGGATCAGTCAATGAAGAGCAGGGTTGTTTAAGGTTTGATGTTTTTCAGGATATTAAAACTCCAAATCATATATTCTTATATGAGGTATACACTAACCTTTCTGCCTTTGAGTATCATGTGACTACTCCACATTTTAAAAAATGGAGTGATGCAGCAGGAGAAATGTTTGTTTCTGAAAAGGAAAATATTGTTATAAAAGGAAAAAATATATTTCCTCCTGATAATTGGAATTGGAGTTCAGGTAATCCTGCAAAATAAATCCATCACCTAATATTTAGATCGTTTTTCATTTTGTAATAATATTTTAATTTTTGTTCAAATAAGTGAAAATAATTTTGAGGTTTTTCAATCTTAATTTGTGTGTTAAATCCAATTTTTGTTACTTGAGCTACTGCTATTTGTTCAACAGGGATTCCACTGTAATTCGAAAACATTGTTGAATATGCTGCACATTGTATTAGATGCTCCACTCTAATATTTAAGTTTTTTCTAGTTGTTTTAAAATCAAAGACTGTTAATTTTCCATTGTAATAAGCTAAACAATCTAAAGTTCCTGCTACTTTTAAATTGTCATCATACAGAGACGATTCTAGTCCTAGAATGGGTCCCAATTCTCCTGAATTAACTATCCTGGATACTAATGAAGCAGCAGCTTCAATAGATCCTCCATATTTCATAGGTGTATAATCTTCATTATTTAATTTCATGAAATTGTTATTAAAAATAATCTCTAAAATTTCATGAGTTAAAGATCCGAAATTTAATGATTCTCTTCGAATATTTTCTGCTGTTTTTTCACCTACTCTTTTTATCCAATTTTCTATTGCAGGATTTGGCCAAGCTGCAAGAACTGTTGTTACACTAGGGTATTTTTCACCTTCTTCGGTTGTATAAAATCTTTCTCCAGTATCTTCATTTGTAACTCTTTTTAGTTTAGGAAAATCATAATTTTCATAGGAAAAGTTAGGGAATTCAAATGAATTATTAAAGTAATATGGAGTCATTTTTTAAGATTAATAGGTTAATTATTAAAATTTTATAGAATATATATATGCTAAAACAAAAATTACTAAAAAGATTTCTTATTGTGGGTATATTTGATGTTTAACAACAAAAACACTCAAACTTGCAAAGTATGTGGTGAAGAGAATAGAAGTTCTAAGTTTAAATGTGAAAATTGTGGATCTGTAGCAGTAAATATTAACTTAGGATGTAGCACTCCTACAGTAATTATGATGGGAATAATTGATTCTCTGATCATTATAGTAATTCTTAAAGCATGTACAAATCTTTAATTTATTTAGATTATAGATTGTTAAGGTCTTACTCTATATATCGCTAAGTAAACCCCTAATATTAACCCTATAAGCCCAGGTATCGAAAACAAGAAAATATTACTGTAAATAATAGAGCCTACAAGTGCAGAAATTCCCGCTAGAATTTGGAGAGATGTACTTTTCTTGAACTTTGAAGTTCTTTCAATTGTGATACCAGTTAAGTAACCAATTGCTGCTAGAGGGATCATAAGCATAATAAATCCAGGTAAAATAATTTTTCCAGTGAAGTTAATTATTAAGCTAAAAACTATTCCAGATAACGTGCTAACTAATATTCCTGCAAAAGCACTAACTACTAATTCCTTATTTGAAGGATCGTATAAAGGGTTTTTTTTCATTTGAGCACAATCAGGACATCTTGCACCTACAGGAGTTTGCTCTAAACAAGAAGGACAAATATAATTTTCACATCCTGTTTTACTGCATTGAAGATCTGTAGATGTTTTATCACAAAAACTACATATTTTTGATTTTTCTTTATCTGGATTACTCATTAATATTTTATGGTTTTTCTAAAATATCTCTATCTAAAAATAGTCTATAGAATAATATTTTTTTCGTAGATATTTTATTCTTCACTCTAGATTTTCTTATTGAATTATTACCCATGATTCTTTTTATGATTGTGATCATTAAATACATGGTTATGGGAATTATTAATTCC
Organism: uncultured Dehalococcoidales bacterium; assembly: GCA_964434385.1. Taxonomy (GTDB): domain Bacteria; phylum Chloroflexota; class Dehalococcoidia; order Lucifugimonadales; family Lucifugimonadaceae. The sequence continues at coordinate 165,202 of CAYSUW010000001.1, forward strand.
TTATCTATTATTGTAATAGATGACAGTGAAGTAATCATTAATACTAAAAGAGTAATTATCCATGAAACGCCACCTTCTTTTGATATAACCCAAAATATTAAAAGTGTAATGCACATTAAAATACTCAATGGGATACTCAATATTAGTAGAGATCCCATTATTAAGGATTGCCCTCTTCCTCCATTGAATTTCATGAATACAGACCAGTTATGACCCATTAGAACAAATAAGGTAAATACACTTGCATATTCGAAAAAATTAGAAGAATTTACGAAAATGAATATTAATAGTAAAGGTAGAAATCCTTTTCCAAAACTATCTATAAAGAACAATATTGAGCCAAATTTAAAATTAGATAAATGGAATATATTTGATGCTCCTATGGTTTTAGAGCCTATCTTAGATATATCTTTCTTGAGAACTATTTTTCCAAAAATCAAACCCGTTGGAATAGATCCTAAAATATAACCCGACATAGCATAAAACAAATGATTTATTTCAATCATTAGGCACAAGTCTGTTATCAGTCCAACCGACTTTTTCTTTATGTATAGAAATGGCTCTTTGCATCATTTTTTTTACAGTATTTAATCCTACTCCGCTATCACCTAATTTATTTTTAGATTCATTTGAATGGAAATCACTTCCCCCAGTAGGAATAAGGTCAAAATTTTCTGCCAGTTTAATATATTTTTGTTTTTGAGATTCACTGTATCTGACATTATGGATTTCTAGTCCTGATAAACCAGAAGTTGAAAGTTTGGGGATTATTGTTTCTAAATTAATGACAGTGTGTGGATGTGCAATTACTGAAATACCACCTGAATCATTGATAATTTTTATAGCTTCCAAAGAATTTAATTTTTTAGAGGGTAATTGTAATTTTTCTTTATTATTAAGGTAATTTTTAAATGCTTCAGGAATATTTTTCACATAACCTTCTTTTACCATTGCTCTTGCAATATGAGGCCTTCCTACAGATTCTTTTGCAGTTAATTTTATGGAATTCCAATCTAGTTTTATACCTAGCGAGAGAAGTTTTTTTATTATTATTTCAGCAATCTCCAATCTTTCTTGATAAAGGCTAGATAGAACATCGAGAAGTGATTGATTTTTATGATCAATAAAATAAGATAGGATATGAATTTCACTAGATTCATATTGAGTACTAAGCTCTATTCCAGGTATTAGAATTATATTGGTTTTTGAAGCAATTTTTATTGATTCATCAATGCCTTTGATAGTATCGTGATCAGTCACAGATATTGCTAATAATTGTCTTTTTTCAGCATTATTTATTATTTCAGTTGGAGACATTAAGCCATCTGAATAATGAGTATGAATATGTAAATCAGCCTCAGGTTGTTTTGAGTTCATAAAATTGGACTTCTATTTTTACTTATTATTAAATGCTACTGTGCAAATTCAATAGATCTTGATTCTCTGATTACAACAACTTTTATTTGCCCAGGATAAGAAAGTTTTTCCTCAATTCTTTTTACTATATCTCTAGCAATGGAAGCTGATTTTACATCATCTATTTCTTCCGGATTTACTAGAACTCTTAGTTCTCTTCCAGCTTGTATTGCGTAACATCTTTCTACTCCAGCAAAGCTATTTCCAACATCCTCAATTTCTTTTAGTCTTTTAGTATATGCTTCTAAAGTATCACGTCTTGCGCCTGGTCTTGCAGCACTTACAGCATCAGCAGCGGCCACGATGAATGATTCTGTAGTTGTCATTTCTGAATCGTGATGCTCTCTAATTACTGTTTCTATATCATTTCCTATGTTATATTTTTTTACTATATCTGCACCTATCTCTGCATGTGGCCCATCAATTTCATGTGTAAAAGCCTTGCCTATATCATGTAAAAATCCTCCAATTCTACAAACTTCTACTTTAGCTCCTAATTCATGTGCCATGGCACTTGCAAGATGTGAGGTTTCTATACTATGTTGAAGGACATTTTCTCCATAGCTGTATCTATATTTCAGTCTTCCCATCATTGGTACTAAGTCAGGATGTATACTTTTTATCGATGTTTCAAATATAGCGTTCTCTCCTGCTCTCTTTACAATTCTGGACACTTCTTTCTTAGATTTTTCTACTATGTCTTCTATTCTTGCTGGGTGTATTCTCCCATCAGAAATAAGATTTTCTAAAGAAGTTACGGCTATAGCTCTTCTGATTGGATCGAAACATGAAACACCAACTGATTCAGGCCCTTCATCTACTATTAAATCCACTCCTGTAGCAGCTTCAATAGCTCGAATATTTCTTCCATCTCTTCCAATTAAACGACCTTTCATTTCTTCATTTGGTAATGAAACCGAACTGACTGTTTCTTCTCCGACTACTTCAGAAGCAAGCTTCTGAATTGCACCAGAAATTACATTTCTAGCTTCTGAATCAATCTTTTCTTTCATTTCGATCTCAGCATTTCTATATCTTTTGCTAATATCGAAAGTTATATCTTCTTCAGCACGTTTAAAAAGGATTTCTTTTGCATCATTTAAAGAAATGTCAGATATTTTTTCAATCTGTTGTATTTCTTTATCTTTTAGAGTTTCAAGTTCTTTTTTTTGTTCTTTGGATTTTTCTAATTCTATTACTAACTGATCTTCTTTGGATTTTATTTCTGTTATTTTTCCTTCGAGTTCTGTTTGAGAAAAATCTAATTTTCTCTGACTATTTTGAAGATTTTTTCTTTCAGATCTTAATTCCTTTTCAGTATCAGTTCTTAATTGAAGACCTTTTTCTTTTGCTTCAATTAAAATTTCTTTACTTCTCTCTTCTGCTATTCTCAATTGATCCTGAGATGCTGAAAATGCAGCTTTTTGAGATTTTGTTACTAATGCATTTCTCAAGTAAAAACCTAATATACCTGAGATCAATCCTGTTCCAAGTGCTGGTCCTATAATTAATAATAATTCCATAAGGACTCCGCTCTGGATTGTTTTTTAATTTTTAAGTTATTTGTTAGGACTCACTATAGATGTCCACATTTTTTCTATATGGGAATATTAGAGTCTTATTGGATTTTGTTCAAGTTTTAGGGGTTTTGAGGATAAATTCTAGGTAGTGGATGAGTCTTTTTCTTGTCCTTGTCCTTCACCATCTTTTTCTCCTTCTTCGGCTCCTTCTCCTTCTTCGGCTCCTTCTCCTAACTCTCCTTCTTCTCCTTCAATTTCAGGAGTTACTTCTTCAATTACTCTAGGAGGTTGTATCCAAGTTAATGCAATATTGGTGTCTCCAACAAAATCAACTCCTTCAGGTAATTTAATATCAGAAATTTTAATTACTGATGATAAGTCAATTAAAGGTGACACATCTACTGTCAAATTTCTAGGAACTTCAAATGGTTTCGCTGAAACAATTACAGAATATATAGCTTGAGTAACAGTTCCTGCTCCTCCTTTTACACCTGGGGCTTCACCTTCTAAAATTATTGGAACTTCTATTTCAACAGGCTTATCTTCATCTACTTTCATAAAATCGACATGTTGAACCATTCCACTTATTGGATTCTGGCCTACCTCTCTGATTAGAGTAACAATATCCTTTTCACCATCTATCTTAATTATTACAGGAGTTGTTCTTCCTGCCTCGGTAAGAATAGACATTACTTCCTTGTAAGGTGCCTCTAAACTTAAGGATTCTATGCCGTAACCATAAACATGTAAGGGCATCTGCCCTTTATCTCTTAAGGCTTTTACCTTTTTTCCCTTAATCTTTCTAATTGAAGTAATTAGTGTAGGATTTTCCATTAAAATTTCCTTTAAATTATTTCCAGAGGGAATGATATCATACTTTTTCTTTTGAGAATAAATTAAATTAATTATTACTGAATAAATTAACTCAAATATGTATAATAATCTTATATATAATGTGATGTTCAAATTTTAATTATGTTAATACCTATGAAGGTTGATTACGGAATCAGGCTAGTAAGTTTTCTTGCTAGTAAGCCTAAAGGCAACTTATTTAAAGCTCAAGATATTTCTAAAGAAAAACATATTCCTTTTCAGTATTTGTTACAAATTAGTAATAGCTTGATAAAAAGTAAATTGATCTCTGGCCATAGAGGTCCTAATGGGGGGTATTCTTTGAATAAGGATCCTGGCTATATTTCAATTGGAGATATTATTCGAAGCCTTGATCATAGTGTTGCACCAGTAGCTTGTATCAAAACTCCTGAAGGATGTGAGTTATCAGGAGATTGTTCTCAACAGGAAATGTGGAAAAAAGTAGAACAATTGATTTTGAATCAGTTAGAAAAAATATCTATCAAAAGTTTAAATTCTGAAAAAATTATCTTTGAATCTTTAATTTAATAGATCGTAGTTTCATTGATTGAATAGTTGATGTACAATTTCCTTCGGAGAATCTATGGATATTAATTGCTTGTGTAGAAATAATTATTGTTTCTGTTGTCCTTGTTTAGGGTGCAGATTATTTTATTTATGAGAAGTTTTTAATTGTGGATATAGATAATCAAAAAGCACCCCAAAAATGGGGTGTTTTAATTATATAATAGTTGAGGTTGAAAAATTTATATGAAATCTAATAACAAAAATTACAAAATGCTTACGCCTGATCAGGTGGATAGATATAGTAGGCATATTATCATGCCTCATATCGGAAGTAATGGACAAAGAAAACTTTTAAATTCTAAAGTAGTTATAGTAGGTGCTGGAGGACTAGGTTCTCCTGCAGCTCTATACTTGGCTCTTGCGGGTATTGGAACAATAGGAATTGTAGACTTTGATGTGGTTGATAGAAGTAACCTTCAAAGGCAGATATTACACCAAAATAAAGATATAGGTAAGAGAAAAGTGGTATCAGCTAAGGAGACTCTTGAATCTTATAATCCTGATGTAAATGTGGAGACCCATGAAGAACCTATAAATTCAGAGAATGCTATGGATATTATTTCTCAGTATGATGTTGTAATTAATGGAGCAGATAATTTTCCTACTAGATATCTTATATGTGATTCTTCCTTTCATGCTGGAAAACCGTTAGTAGATGGAAGTATTCTTTTATTTGACGGTCAAGTAACTACATATATTCCAGGTAAGAGTTGTTATAGATGTATATTCCCTGAACCACCACCACCAGGAGAAGTTCCCAGTTGTTCAGAAGCTGGTGTAGTAGGTGCTTTACCAGGTTTAGTGGGTAGCATTCAAGCTACTGAAACTATCAAGGTGATTTTAGATATTGGAGAAATTCTTGAAAACAGGATGATACTTATTGATGCCTTAACTATGGAATTTAGAACTATAAAGTTAAGGAGAGATACTTCTTGTTCTTTGTGTGGAGATAATCCGACCTTAAAAGGTTTAATTGATTATGAGCAATTTTGTGGAATGCCAGCAGTTGAAATTTGATTATTATATATGAAAAATAATATGAATAATGCAAAATTTTCTAAAGATATTATAAACACTATAGGTGATACACCTCTTGTAGAAATTTCTCAAATCAGTCCCAACCCGGATATTAGGTTTTTTGCCAAACTTGAAAGTAGAAATCCTGGTGGAAGTGTTAAAGATAGAGTAGCTAAATATCTGATAGAGTCAGCAGAAGCTAAAGGATTAATAAAACCTGGAAGTACCATTATAGAACCTACTAGCGGTAACACTGGCATTTCTTTAGCAATGATTTGTCGTGTGAAAGGCTACAATCTTCAAGTAGTGATGCCAGAAAATGTTAGCAAAGAAAGGATTTCTATTCTTGAATCATTTGGTGCAGAAATTATATTTTCTGAAGGTGATAAAGGAACTAATGGAGCAATTGATTTAGCAAAAAATATTGCCGAAAATGATCCTAGTTTATTCATGCCTTTTCAATATGGTAATTTGGCTAATCCTCAGGCACACTATGAGACTACTGGCCCTGAAATAATAAAAGATTTACCTGATCTTGATGTTTTTGTTGCTGGGCTAGGCACTGGTGGAACTTTGATGGGAGTAGGTAGATCTTTGAAAGAATATAATTCAAAAATAAAAATCATTGCAGCTGCACCTCATCCTGACGAGGTAGTTCCTGCTTTAAGAAGTATTGAACATGGCTTTATTCCTCCAATATTAAACCTTGATGAATTAGATAATAGAATTCTAGTTGGTAGTGAAGAATCTTTCTTCTGGACAAAGCAACTTTTATTCAAATGTGGAGTTTTTGCCGGGATTTCATGTGGAGCTGTAGTTGCTGCAGCTAGGAAAGTTGCTACAAAAATGGAAAAAGGGAAAATTGTATTATTAATTGCTGATAGCGGGGAAAAATATATTTCTAGTGGTTTATGGACAAAAGAATATAATGAAATCGAGAAAAGTATAGAAAATAAAATTTGGTGGTAGTAAAAACAATTATATATTGGGAGTTTTATGATGCCTAAATTAGCAGCAAATTTAACAATGATGTTCAATGAGTGGGAATTCTTGAAGAGATTTAAGGAAGCATCAAATTCAGGATTTCGAGGTGTTGAATACTTGTTTCCTTATGAATTTAATAAGAAAGATATTGCTGAAGAACTTTTGGAGAATGAATTACAACAAATCCTTTTTGATTTGCCTGCAGGAAATTGGGATGTAGGAGACCGAGGCATTGCTGTAGATCCCCAAAGAAGAAAGGAATTTGAAGATGGCGTAGGATTAGCTTTAGAGTATGCAGATGTCTTGAATTGTTCAATATTAACTTGTTTAGCAGGTATTCTTCCTTCTGGTGTTTCTGATTCTGTTGCTAGAACTACTTTGGTGGCCAACTTAAGCTTTGCAGCTCCTCTTTTAAAGCAAAAAGGTATAAATTTGCTTCTTGAGCCTATTAATACTATTGATATTCCAGGATATTGGTTGAATAGAACTTCTGATGCAATTTCAATTATCAGAGAAGTAAATCAAGAAAATCTACTTCTTCAATATGATATTTATCATATGCAAATTATGGAGGGTAATCTTGCAAAAACTATTGAGGACAACATAAATACTATTGGTCATTTTCAATTAGCTGATAATCCCGGTAGGAATGAACCAGGAACTGGAGAAATCAATTACGATTATTTATTAGAATATATTGATAATCTAGGTTATGAAGGTTGGATTGGTTGTGAATATAAACCTTATTCAGTTACATTGGATGGACTGGAATGGGCAAAACCATATTTAAATAATTGAAATTTTTATTAAACAACAAATCTAGTATTATTGCTTCGGGTCTGGGTATAGGCTTAATTCCTGTTGCTCCAGGTACTTTTGCAAGTTTATTTGGGTTGTTATTATTTATTTTTATCCCTTTGGAATCTAATTCATTTTTTCATTTTCTAATTATATTTTTATTGTTAATTTTGGGAATATGGTCTTCGAATAATTTGTCGACCCCTGAAGATTTAGATCCTTCTAGAGTAGTAATAGATGAAATAGTTGGGATTTGGATCTCATGTTTATTCTTGCCAAAGAATTCTATTTGGATAATTTTTGCTTTTGTACTTTTTAGATTTTTTGATATTTCTAAGATTGGAGGAATTAAAAAAATTGAAAAAATCCCAGGGGGATTAGGTATAATGCTTGACGATGTAGTAGCAGGTATATTTGTATGTGGAATTCTGAATTTTGCTATCTTTTCAGACAAATTTATTTTTTAGAGTTAGAATTTACTACTATTATTATTAATGAATTGATTTAGTGGGAAAAATAATTGCAAATACATGAATATCAGGCAAAAAGCATTTTTAAAGAATATGGGATCCCTGTACCTGAAGGTGAAATAGCTACAAATCTAAAAGAAGCCATGGATATTACCAGAACTGTTGGTAATAAAGTTGTTGTGAAAGCTCAAGTTCATTCAGGAGGTAGAGGAAAAGTAGGGGGAGTTAAGTTAGTTGAAAACCCTGATGACTTAAGTAAGTTTTTGTCTGAAATGATTGGCAGAAATCTTAAAACGAATCAAACAGGTGGCAGTGGTTTACCTGTAAATAAAGTTCTAATTGAGAAAATTACTGATATACAATCTGAATTATATTTAGCTGTTACGATGGATCATGAATCTGGTTGTCCTATAGTGATTGTTTCTACTGAAGGTGGAATGGAAATTGAATCAATAGCAGAAAAAAACCCTGAAAAAATATTAAAAATTTTAGGTGATCCTTTATTAGGTTTGTTGCCTTATAAGATTAGAAAATTATTCCGTGATTTAAATATTGACCCAAGCTTATCAAAGGAATTCACGTCAATTCTTTTAAAGGTTTATAAGATATTTATTGAAAAAGATTGTTCTTTAATTGAAATTAATCCCCTAGTAATAAGTAATAATCAATTTATTGCACTAGATGCAAAGATAACAATAGAAGATGATGCTTTATTTAGGCAGAATAAAATTCAGAATCTCTTTGATGATACACAGATAGATCCTCTTGAGTTGGAAGCAGTAAAATCTGACCTTTCTTATGTGAAATTATATGATGGAGATGTGGGATGTATGGTAAATGGAGCTGGATTAGCTATGGCAACTATGGATATTACGGTCAAAGCTGGAACAAGACCAGCAAATTTTTTGGATGTTGGAGGTAGTGCAGATCAAAACAGAATAAAAAAGGCTTTCGAAATAATAATGCAAGATTCTGATGTGAAAGTTATATTAGTGAATTTATTTGGTGGAATACTTAGATGTGATGTAGCTGCTAATGGAATTATAGAGGCTGTTAGGGAACGAAATAGTTATCCTCCAATTATAGGGGTTTTCAGAGGAACAAATTCTAAAAGAGCAAAAGAAATATTGACGCTTTCCAAGATTAATTTGGAATTTGCTCAAGATTTAATTGATGCGGCAAAAAAAATAAAGGAGAAATTGTAAAAAGATGACAATTCTTATTAATTCTGAAACTAAGATGTTGGTTCAAGGCTTGGGTAGAGATGGTAGTTTTCAAGCATCAAAATGTAAATCTTATGGAACTCCTATTGTATCTGCAGTTCACCCTGGTAGAGGAGGGTCATATTTTGAAGATTCTATTCCTATATTTGAAACTGTTGAAGATGCAATTGTAGAAACAAAAGCGAATTTAGGTTTAATATTTGTTCCTGCTCCTTTCGCGTTTGATGCAATTATAGAGCAAGTTGATGCAGGTATTAAAAACGTAGTATGTATTACTGAGGGCATTCCTGTTCAAGATATGTCTAAAGTAATGTCTTATATTGAAAAAAAAGAAGTTAGGCTTATAGGGCCTAATTGTCCAGGTTTTATTTGCCCTAAGGAAAAATTTAAAGCTGGTATCATACCTTCTGACATTGTGATGCCTGGTCCAATTGGAGTTGTGTCAAGAAGTGGAACTTTAACTTATGAAGCAATTGTTCAGTTAACTAATTTAGGAATAGGACAGTCTGCTTGTGTGGGAATAGGAGGAGATCCAGTGCATGGGACATCTTTTGTTGATACTTTAAAGATGTTTGAAAATGATAATGATACTGAAATAATCGTGATGATAGGAGAAATAGGAGGTTTGAGGGAACAAAAGGCCGCTGAATACATTAAATCAAATGTTTCAAAACCAGTGATTGCTAGTATTGTAGGGCAAACAGCTCCCTCTGGTAGACGAATGGGTCATGCTGGAGCAATCGTAACTGGAAAATCAGCATTAGCTCAAGAAAAAATAAGAGTATTAAAGGATTCAGGTGCTATAATAGCGGAATCTCCAACAGAGATTGGGTATGTAATAAAAAAATTATTAAAATGAAAAATGGTAAAAGCTGCAGTACTTTATGAAATAAATTCTGAATTAGAAATAGTAGATCTTTCTATATCCGATCCTAAGGACAAAGAAGTTTTAATTTCAATGGATTCTGCAGGATTATGTGCTAGTGATCTTCATGTTATGAAGGGAGAAATAGTTTATCCTACTCCTATAGTTCTTGGTCATGAAGGAGCAGGAACTATAGAGAAAGTAGGATCCAATGTATCTTCAGTAAAGGTTGGAGATCGCTGTATAGTAAGTTTCATTTCAAGTTGTGGATTATGTAAACAATGTAGGTCAGGATTCGCGAATCATTGTGAAAAACACTATGAAAATACCCACAATCAGTTAGATGGTACTCTAAGATTGAGTGATGAAAATGGAAAAGAAATTTACCAAATGCATAAATTTGGGGCATTTTCAGAATATCAAGTTGTTCCAGAATCTTCTTTGTTTAAAATTCCTGATGAACTTTCTAGTAATGCTGCAGCACTTATAGGTTGTTGTGTTACTACTGGCTTGGGAGGAATGATTAATCAGGAGAATGTTCCTGTAGGTTCCACAGTAGCTGTATTTGGTTGTGGAGGAGTAGGATTAAATGTTATCCAGGGAGCAAAAATTCTAAATTCTACAAAAATCATTGCTGTTGATGTTTTTGAACATAAGCTTGAATTCGCTTATAAATTTGGAGCAACTGATGTGATAAATGCTAAAGAAGAAAACGCAGTAGAAAAAATTAAAGAAATTACTGGAGATGGAGTTGATTTTGCTTTTGATAGTTTTGGTGGACCATTAGTTATGGAACAAGCAATTAATTCTTTAGGCAAAAGAGGTACTGCTGTTCTAGTTGGTATTGCTCCTGTAGGTAAAACAGTTAGCGTAAATATGGTTGAACTAGTTAGAGATCAGAAGAAGATAATCGGTAGTTATTATGGTCATAAATCCCCACATGAAACATTTAGACAAATAACTGATTTATATCTTTCAGGAAAAATAGAAGTTGATAATCTCATAAGAGAAGAATATAAGATTGAAGAAATAAATAAAGGATTTGTAGATTTGGAACGTGGAGAGGATGGAAGAGGTGTAATTGTTTTTTAATTGAAATCGAAAATTGAAATCCCTACTAATCCAATTAGAATTAATAAAATAACTGCAAATAACACAGCTAAAATTACTTTAAAACCTATTTTTTTCACTTCTTTAAAGTTAACAGTTAAACCTATTCCAGCCATTGCAATTATAAAAAGGAACTTACTTATCGATTGAATGATTTCCGAGAATGATTCAGGGATAACATTTGTAGTTCTAAGTATTGATAAAAATAGAAATCCGAAGATAAACCAAGGAATAAAATTGGTAATTGATTTTGAGTCTAATTTTACTTGGTTTTCTTTTTTTATAATTCCAAAAAAAATTAATAAAGGGCCCAGAAGCAGGACTCTTAATAATTTAACTTGAGTAGCTATTACTCCAGATTGATTACTTATTGCGAATGAAGCTGCTACAACCTGAGGAACTGCATAAATAGATATTCCTGCAATAATCCCATATTCAAAATTACTGATCTGCCCGTTTAAAGACAATAAAGGTAACAATAATACTTGTAGTACCCCTATTATTGCACTAAAACCTATGGCTGCAGCAATTTCTGAAGAAGTTGCTTTAATAACTGGAGCCATAGCTACTACGGCTGAATTCCCACAGATAGAGTTTCCAGTAGCAATTAGAATAGAGAGGTTAGAACTTAATTTTAAAAAATATTTACTAAATAACCATGTAAGAAATAGACATGAAATTACTGAAAATACTACTAAAGATATAATAGATAATCCTTCTTGAAATATTAAAGTGAGATTAATACTAGCCCCGAGTAACATTACTGAGAATTCTAGTAATTGCTTAGATGCGAATTTAGCCCCAGTATTTGATACTTTTGAAATAGATAAAAAATTGTGAAGCCCCAACCCTATTAATAGAGAAATTATGAGAGAATCAATATAATTATAAGATAGAAAATATATTTCAAAATATTGAATTAAATTGGAAATTCCTGCTATTAGAGTACATATAAATAGACCTCTAGAATTTAGGTTTGCCCAATCAGATATTTTGGAGTAAAAATTCATAAAAATTTAAATAATTATAAATAAAATTTATTAGATATTACTAATGGAATCAAAAACAATCAAAAGGAGGATATATGTTTTTAGTACAAAGAGTTTTTAAAGCAAAGCCCAAAAAGGCATGGGAGGCTGCTTCTGTACTTGCAGAAATTGGTAAAGAGTACAAGGAAGCTGGGCAGAGAACTGATTCAAGAATATTTTTAAGTGCTGGGACTACTCCAGGAGAATATGGTCTTATATATATGGAATGGGAAGCAGAAGTATTGGAATCAGTTTATAGAGGGGATAATGAAATTCCAGCAAAAATAAAAGATGAACTTGGCCCTTTATTGAGAGAACTAATTGAAGATCAATGGATTGAATTTTTTGAACTTCTTACTCCCGATAAAATGAGGATGCCTTCTTAATAAAAAAGATAAAAACAACTTTTTTGTTCTCAGAAAATATAGAAATTTGAAATATAAACTTAGATAATAGATTTAAAATTTTCAATTTGCGTTATGTTTGAACAAAATTTTAGTGAATGGTTTTTACAAAAAGGGATATGGGCATTATTTATTTCTTTGGCTGGATTGTTTGGTGTAGGGATCATTTCATACGTTTTATATAAGTTAGCTGATATATTTGGTCTAACTACAAAAAATATTAAAGATTCGAGAACTTCTAAACTTATTAATTTAGCTAAGAATATGATAATTATAAGTTTGTCTTTGTTTATTGCAGGAATTCCTAGTTTTTTTGGTGTATTGACAGTATTAAATATTGAATCTGGAACTGAAGGTTTGGGATGGGCTTTGGGCTCCACTTATAAATTACTTTTTTCAAAAGCGTTACCTATTTTTCTAGTAATGACTATTGGATATCTTGGATTGAGAGTTGCAGCTAATATTGTTCCTGAATTGGTAATAATATATTTTTCTAGAAGTAATCAAGAAGAAGTAGAAGTAATTGATAAGGAAGAGAATGATAAAAGAATAGAGACATTTGCCATTGTTCTTAGAAGTATTTTAAGGGTTTTCATAGTAACTATAGCAGTATTTACGATTCTTCAAATTATTGGAGTTCCAATAACATCTTTGGTGGCAACGTTCTCAGTTATTGCAATTGCAGTAGGGTTAGGAACACAAAGTTTGGTAAAGGATATAGTTCATGGTTTATTGATAATTTCAGAAAATCATGTGAGGAAAGGCGATGTGGTTAATATAGCAAATAAGGCTGGTTTGGTAGAGGATATAAATTTAAGAAGGATTCTTTTAAGAGATTTAGAGGGAGCTTTACATGTAATACCAAACAGTAACACTGATGTAATTACTAATTTCACAAGCAAATGGTCTAGGGTGCATATAGAAATACCTGTGACTTATGAAGAAGATATAGATAAAGTAATTTCATTAATTAATGAAGTAGGACGTGAATTAGGGGAAGAATCAGACTTTTCACAATTTATAGATGAAAATCCTGAAGTGTTAAGAGTAAATTCATTTGATGATTCTAGTCTTTCTGTAAAAATAATGGGAGTTACAAAACCTGGAAAACAATGGTTGATAAAAGGTGAGTTATTGAGAAGATTAAAGATAAGATTTGATAAAGAAAAAATCCCTATTCATCATTCACGTATTAAAGTAGTCAATTAAAAAAAGGTGGAAACCACTCTTTTTTGATTTCTAAACCAAATCCTGGAGCGCTTGAAGGAACAAGAGTCCCTTTATCTGGAACTGCTGTTCCAGGGAATCTGTCTTTTTCATTAAGCGGAACTCCGATTGGGGTGATCACTGGACCCGAACATTCAATCATAGGTATTCCTGCTAAACCATAAGAAGCATGTTGCCCAAAGACTGTTCCACCACCACCATGTAGGATTACGTTAATTCCTGCAGATTCAGCTATATGAACAATTTTAATTATTGGAGTTAAACCTCCAACCCAAATAATGTCAGGTTGGAAAATATCAATGATTCCCTTAGAAGCTGCATGAAAAAAGGGATATACAGTATACCAATGTTCACCTGTAGCTATGGTTTCAGAAGGGATTCTAGATCTTAAAATTTCATATTGTGTAATACTCTCTGATATTAAAGCATCTTCTATCCATTTTAATTTATATGGTTTCAGTCTTTCTGATAATTTTACTGTGCTTTCTATATCCAAACTCAGCCAACAATCTAACATTAATTCTGAATCATATCCTATTAAGTCTCTTGTATCTGATATTTCTTTTTCAATTTTGTTTAATCCTCTTATCCCGTCCCTAGGCCCCCAAGAAGCAAATCTTTTGAAATTATCAAAACCTAGTTCTTTTAACCATTCCGTATTATTAGAACTTGCATATATAGGGAGTTTTTCAGTAGTTGATCCACCCAAGAGTTCATATACAGGTTTTCCCAATAGTTTTCCTTTCAAATCCCATATAGCTAGGTCTACAGCACTTAATGCACGAGCTGAAAAAGAATTTGCTCCAACATGAGATAATGTTCTTGACATAATATCGAATAGTTTTTCTGATTCAAAAACATTTCTTCCGATAATGTTGGGGGCTAAATAATCGTTAATTATAGATGCAGTGATAATTCCTCTATCACTAAAACCAAACCCCCAAGTTCCGTCTTCACAAGTTACTATACAGCCTACATTTCTTTCATTGAATGAAGGATTTAGGCCATTTTTTTTATGAAAATATCTTCCTCCAAAATTTCTTGACATTGGTGTTCCTGTAGCAATCTGACCGTGAAATTTATCAGATTTTCTAGGAGAAGTTTTTTGCTTAATTTTAGGGTATTCAATTTTAGTAGCTATGACGCTTGTGATTTTCATCAGATTAAATCTTAATTAGTTATTTATAAGATGTTTTGGGATGTTTTCTCCTGACGGCATGCACCTACGGGATGTCTAGAGTTATCTTCATGATAGCAATATCCATCTCCTCCGTTTTTACCAGAGCATTTTCCTTTACAATCATGTGTAGGTGAATTGGTATTGGATATTATTTCTATTTCTAAATCTTTCATGGTTATCATTATAGTATTTTTATCGTGTTTTTATGCTACCTCTTAAATAATCAGCATCATCACTAGCAATAAAAGCTACTATTTTAGCTACTCCCTCAGGTTTTCCTAAAGCTAGTTTGCTTTGTTCAAGTATATTCTTGTCACCAGTGTTATTAAATGCTTCGTTGAGTTGACCAATTTTCAAAGGACTTTCAATTCCTCCTGGTAAAATATCATGGACTCTTATTTCAGTATCCTTTAAGTTGTTTTCTAACCACAAAGTTAAACCATGTGTTCCGCCTTTACTGGAACTATATGGAGCTGCAGAGCCTGCTCCTGTGACTCCTGCTCCAGAAGAAGTTAATAAAAGTACACTTTTTGATTTTTTTAACCAAGGTAATGAATATTTAACTGAATAAAAGGTTCCAGTAAGATTTATTTCGATAACTTTCTTCCATATCTTAGAATCTAAGTTTTCTAAATCCACTAGAGAACCTTCAAGAATACCAGCAAAATGAGCTAAAACATTTAGTTCGTCTCCTAACCATTTTATTGCTTTGGATATATTTTCTTTCATTTCTATTTCAGACCTTACGTCAGTAATCCAATATTCAATATTTTTGTTGAATTCAGAAATTTGTTTTTTTGTTTCTGATAAACCTTTTTCATTGATATCAAGAATAGCAACGTGAGCTCCTTGCTTTGCCATTTCTATAGCACTAGCTTTTCCTATTCCAGTAGCTCCGCCCGTAATTAAAATTTTTTTATCTAGTAATTTCATGATTTATATGATTGCCAATTTATTTGTAGTTTTTCTGAATACTTATTCACTCTTTCATATGCAGGTTTAAATTTATCAGAAGGAATGTGTTCAATTAATATATCTCCTTGTGGACAAACTTTCTCCATCATTTCTAAATAGTAGGAGTGATCTATTAATCCTGTTCCTATTTCTGTTTCTTCAAAATGTATTAGAAGAGAGTCAATAATCTTGAAGTCTTTCATGTGTGCTCCAATTATTTTATCTTCTAAAAGTTCAAAAAAAACAGACATAAATTTTTTTGTATCATATGCTTCATCTAATGAAGATATAAAGTTTACAGGATCAAAATTGAAGCCTAATGTTTTTGAACCTACTGCATCAATAAAATCCTTTACTTTCTTTGCAGAATGCAGTGGTGATACTATTCCTCCTTCTATACTGATTTTTACTCCTTCATTTTGTGCTACAAGACATATTTGTTTAGTTGAATCTACAAGTCGATCAAATGTTTTATCTGAATGATTCTCTTGATGTGGTAGCCAAGCCCCTGATTGATTAATACTTCCAGGCCTTAAATATGTGTTGGAAGATCCTAGCTTAGCAGTTAAATTACACATTCTTTTCACAAATTTTATTGCATTTTTTCTTTCTGATTCATCTTCACTCACTAGACCCCCGCCATACCGTCCATTTGTTTGACCAATTTTTAAATCAGATTTTGCAAATGATTGTTTGATTTTTGAAATATCTGACTCTGAGATAGTCTCTGGATTTGATACTAAAACATTATGAACAGTGAACCCTATTTCAGAAACTTTTCTAAGAATTTCTGGAGTATATTTTAGGCAATCTAAAGTTACCATTCCAGCAGCGCCTAAGTACATTTATATGCTCCAGTAAATTATTTATTTTTTGATTTAAGTTCTTTTATAATTTTTTCTGGTTTCATAGGCAAATCATATAGTCTTATGCCTAATGCATCATGTATAGCATTGGCTACAGCCGCAAGCGGAGGAACGATTGGAACTTCTCCTACTCCCCTTACTCCAAAAGGATGATCTCGATTTTCGTTTTCAACAATTATTGTTTCTATCATTGGTAAGTCCAAAGATGTTGGCATTCTATAGTCTAAGAAACTAGAGTTTTCCATATTTCCTTTATCAGAAATATAATATTCTTCATTCAATGCCCACCCTATACCTTGTGCTGCTCCGCCTTGCATTTGACCTTCTACATATGATGGATGAATAGCTTTTCCAACATCCTGAATAGCTGTGTAACGAGAAACATCAGTTTTTCCCGTTTTAGGGTCAATTTCTAGATCAACAATGTGAGTTGCATATCCATGGCTTGCTGAACTAAGATTAACTGATCCTACTGAACTAATAGGGCCACCAGTAGAATCTAATTTTCCAGCTAATTCTTTAAAGCCTATTTTTAATTCCGAATCTTTCTTAGATTGGAATGTGCTATTTATGAATTCAATATCTTTTTCTGATATATCCCATAAAATCGCTACACGAGATGTTAATTTTTCAACAAGACTCTCAGCAGCCTGATATGCTGCCATTCCGGTAGCATATGTAGTTCTACTTCCACCTGTCATTCCTGTATAACCTACTCCATCAGTGTCAGGGATACGAGGAATTATATCTTCCGCTTTTAAACCTAAAACTTCTGCAACATGCATTGCTATTGATGATCTGGTTCCACCAATATCTGCAGAACCTTCAAGTAGTGATACAGTTCCATCATCATTTATACTTAGAGTTGCAGATGATTTTCCTCCTCCATTCATCCAATATCCGCTTGCTATACCTCTACCTTTTAGTTTTCCATTATTATTTCCATTATCAATAGGTGAATTCCAATGATCTGAATTTTTGACTGCATCTAGCACATCTAGGTTTCCAATTTTAGGGAATATTGGACCATCGCCTCTTCTAGAGCCTTTCTTTGAAGCATTAAAGATTCTGAATTCTAGTGGATCCCATCGATTTTCACTACATATTTCATCAATTGTGGCATCCATTCCGAAGCTTGCTTGTGGTGAGCCTGGAGCTCTGTAGGCAGCAGATTTTGGTTTATTTACCAAAATATCATAACCATCAATTCTAGTGTTAGGAATATCGTAACAAGCAAACACACAATTGGCAGCTCCTCCTACTGCAGATCCAGGAAAAGCTCCTGCTTCAAATTTAATATCTGCAGAAGCTGCATTGAGTTTCATATCATTATTGACTCCTATTTTTATTGTCACCTTTCCTCCAGGCGCAGGGCCTGTTCCTTCAAAGACTGATTGTCTATCCATAGTTAGTTTCACAGGTCTATTTGATTTTTTAGATAAAACTGCGGCAACAGGAGGTAGATAAACTCTTGTTTTTCCTCCAAATCCTCCTCCTATTTCAGTAGGCATTACTCTGATCATAGATTCTGGTATACCTAGTAACTCAGCTGTTTGAGTTCTAACAGGAAAAGCTCCTTGAGTAGATGTCCAAATTGTTAACCTTCCATCTTCTCCCCATACTACAGTTGCAGAATGAAGCTCTATATATCCTTGATGTACCATTGGCATAGTAAAAACACGTTCAAATACTTGATCAGATTCATCAAATCCTTTATCTGGATCTCCGAATTCAAAGTTAAAATAGTCTGCAATGTTTGTGTTTGTTTTTGATCCTTCGGGTGTTGTACCAACAAAATCTTCATGAAGTATTGTTGCAGATTGAGAAATTGCTTCATCAACACTTAAGACAGGTTCAAGTTCTTTATATTTTACTTTAATTTTTTTTATTGCTTCCTCTGCAGTATTTAGATCGAATGCACATACAGCAGCTACTGCATGTCCTTTGTAAAGTACTTTATCTTTAGCCATAATATTCATTGAGTCGAATTTGAAATTTGCTATTCCTTCACCAATGTCTATTTCTTTATTTTCACCTACCTCAAAATCTTTTCCGGTTACAACAGCAGTGACTCCAGGGTGTTTTTCTGCTTCAGAGGTATCGATGCTCACTATTATTGCGTGAGCATATGGGCTTCTAAGCAAAGCTCCAATTTGTAATTGTGGAAGCTTAACATCAGCACTATATAATGCTCGTCCAGTAACTTTTTCTATCCCATCATGTCTTATAGGACGGGTTCCAATAACTTTGTATTCTTTTTTATTTTTGATAATCATTATTGCTCCCTATGTTAAGTAGAATATATTGATGATTTCTAGAAATTCATTAATTAGATTATATTACATTTTTCTAGTAGATAAATGTAATTTTTATCTTTCAAGAAAAGAAATTCTTTTATATCTTTTAAGATCACATATATAGAATTAGAAAATTATTTTAATTGAATTTTGAATTTTTTACATCATTTAAATTCTCTTTTTCTATACCTTAGTGCAATTTTCATTCATAAATAATGTTCTTAATAATTGATTCAAGGGTTATCTCGTGATATCTTATTCCTTCGTAGTTTACCTTTTTCATATAGAATCATGTAAATTGTATAGAGGTGTAATATGGTTAAAGATATTAGAAAAATTTTAGGATTAGGGGCAAAAAAGAAACCCTTATTTGGTCAATCCCGAAGCCACGCTATGAATGCGAGTAAAAAGATTTTCAAAACAAATCTTCAGAAAAGAACTGTTACTATTGACGGAAAACAATACAAAGTTAAATTAACTGCTAGTGAATTAAGATTATTGGATAAGAAAGGTATTTCTCTTTCAAAATAGCACTTTTTACTCTTGTTTCTTTTTGATCTTGTAAATAATCAAATTAAGTAATTTTATTTTGGATCTTTAATTCTACTTATTATTTTTTGATTCAAATCATCATTTAAAGATGCTATCCATTTTGAAGATATTTTTTCACTATTTCTTACACTACTTTCAGTAAACTCATTAGGAACTGCTATGTATTGAAGATTTGCAGAAATCACTGATTCCAGTCCTATCAATGAATCTTCAATACAAATCACTGATTTTTTATTTTTTATTTTTAATTTTTTTATTGTTTTAATATATATTTCTGGATTAGGCTTTGGGAATTTAATATCGTCTTTTGTAACTAACAAATCTATCTCATCTTCTAAATTTATAATTTTTATGATTCTTGAAGCTTCTTTATGAGTAGAAGAAGTAGCAATGGCAATTTTTTTCCCTAAACTTTTGGATTTTTTTAATAAATTTAAAGTTTTATCAAATGTGTTTGCATTTAAGGATTTTTCATTTCCATGAGAAGCGTAGTATCTCTTAAGTATAGATTGATAAAAAATCTCCCAAGGTTTTGAAGATTTGTAAATGGGGTTATTGCTTGTTGATTCTATTTGATAGGTATCAAATATTATTTTTGCAGCATCTATATCTGTAGATCCTACTAAAGAGATGTATATTTTTTTTAAATTTTTTAATTTTTCTGATTTTATTCCGTTAAATTTTAGTTCGTCATAATATGTTCTAAATTTTAATTTTTCTGAATTTAATAAAGTTCCATCCAAATCAAAGATTATTCCTTCTAAATCTTTGAAATAATTTTTTAGTTGCATTTGATTGAACGACATTTCAAAATGATAGCACTTTTAAGGCTATAAAAAATCACTGGTTAGTTATTTTTATTGGAATTTCCAAGTACAAAAATAGCATTATCTGCGTTTAAGTTAGGATTTTCTGTGATCTGAATACCTTTCTCGCTATCCAAGAAAATACTTCTTAATATGAGTATATTTTTTAGATCACAGAAATTTTCAAAATCAGCAATTGAAGGGAATCTTTTATTTGGAGTATTATACCATTCGTATCCATACCAACCTTCAATTCTTGGTGCTTTTCCTTCTTTAAACATCATTTCTCTTAACGGTTTATAAGCAAAATTAGGAAATGAAATTATAGAAGCTTTGGCTACTTTGGTCATTTCAATTATTATTTCTTCTACATTTTTTATTGCTTGTAAAGTTTGAGAAAGTATTGCTATATCAAATTTTTTATTTGAGAAACTTTTCAGGCCTTTTTCAATATCATAATTGATTACTGTTAAGCCTTTTTTTGCACATGTCTCTACTTTTTTATAGTCTATTTCTATTCCAATCAATTCAGAGCATCCTTTATCCCTAAGTAATGATAATAAATCACCATCTTCGCACCCTAAATCTAATACGGACGAATTCTTAGGTACAAGATCAGCTACTATATTAAGATCCAATCTTTTATTGTAAAAAATGTTTGTTTTTTCTCTTGTAGAAAGTTTTGAAGAATGTATATTTTTAGTATGTTCACCTTTTAATTTATTTAGAAAAGCTGCAGTAAGATTTCC
Source organism: uncultured Dehalococcoidales bacterium (assembly GCA_964434385.1). Taxonomy (GTDB): domain Bacteria; phylum Chloroflexota; class Dehalococcoidia; order Lucifugimonadales; family Lucifugimonadaceae. The sequence continues at coordinate 186,108 of CAYSUW010000001.1, forward strand.
ATAGTCTTCTAACTCGTCTTCTAGTAGGAAAGCATCATGTCCTGCTTTACTAGGAATGTTAGTGTAACTGACAGTTTTCTCTGATGAGATTAAGGCATCTACTAATTCTTTTGATTGTTCTGGAGGATATAACCAATCACTAGAAAAACTGATAAATAGCCATTCTGATTCAGTGGCTTTTAATGATTTTTCGATTTCTTTTTTATTTTCTCCTATAGAAAACAGATCCATTGCCGTCGTGAGAGTTAGATAACTATTGGCATCAAATCTCTCTACAAATTTACTACCTTGATAAGCTAAATAAGTTCCAACAGAAAATTTTTTTTCAAAGTCTGTTTTTATGTCTCTGGGCTTTAACTTATCTTTTCCGAATTTTTTATCCATAGATTCGTTAGACAAATAAGTTATATGACCAAGCATTCTAGCTATTGCAAGACCATCTTCAGGTTTGGATTTTTGATCATAATATTGACCATCCTTATAATTTGGATCATGTGTAATTGCATTTCTTCCTACTACATCAAAAGCTAAAGCCTGTGGACTTAGCCTAGAACTAGTAGCTATTCCAATACATCCTTTGACCATTGAAGAATTTTGTTTTACCCATTCTAAAGCTTGAAACCCTCCTAGAGATCCGCCAATCACACAAAGGAGATTGTCTATTTTCAATTCATCATTTATAAGAAGTTTTTGAACTTTTACCATGTCTCCAACTGTAATCATTGGAAATTTGTTACCAAAAGGTTTTCCGGTAACTTTATTGATAGAATTTGGTCCTGTTGATCCTCTGCAACTTCCTAGCACATTTGAGCAAATAACAAAATATTTATTTGTATCAATAGATTTACCTGGTCCTATGAAAATTTCCCACCAGCCTTCTATATCATCTTTTGAATGGCTAGCTACGTGAGAGTCACCACTCAATGCATGACAAATTAATACTGCGTTACTTTTGTCTTTATTTAAGGTTCCATAGGTTTCGTAAGCTATTTCTATATTATCTATTTTTCCTCCCAATTCTAAGTTGATACTGAAAGGAACTGACCATACCTTCATATAAGAAGATATTTCAGAATTAATAGCTTGATCTGAACTGTGGAATTCTCCTGAAGTCATAAAACTATTCACTCCCTTTGGGTATTTTACTCCCAAAGGGAGTTGTTATCTATTTAACTTGCATTCAATGCTTGATCAATATCAGCAATGATATCTTGTGCATCTTCTATTCCTACAGAAATCCTTACGTATTCAGGAGTTACTCCTGTTTCTCTCTGTTCTTCTTCGCTTAACTGAGAGTGAGTTGTAGAAGCAGGGTGAATAACTAATGTTTTAGCATCACCAACATTAGCTAGATGACTTGCTAGCTTCACACTGTTTATAAACTTGATTGCTGAATCTTTGCCACCTTTGATTCCAAATCCTAAAATTGCACCTGCTCCATTAGGCAAGTATTTTTTAGCATTTTTGTAATGTGAGTGACTCTTAAGTCCTGGATAATTTACCCATTCGACTTTTTTATGAGATTCAAGATATTTCGCTACTTTTAGTGTGTTTTCACAATGTCTAGGCATTCTTACATGCAGGGTTTCTAGCCCTAATAGTGTAGCCCAAGCAGCAAATGGACTCATGGTTCCACCTGTATCTCTAAGCCAATGTACTCTAATATGGAGATTATAAGCTATGTTACCTGCTGGTCTTAGAGCTTCTTCCAATACAGCACCATGATAAGATTCAGATGGTCCACAAAACTCAGGCCATTTATCTGGATTATCTGCCCATTTAAAGTTTCCACTATCAACAATTGCACCGCCAATATGAACTCCATGACCTCCTAAAAATTTTGTTGTTGAGTGAACCACTATGTCAACTCCATGCTCTATAGGTCGTAATAGGTAAGGAGTCATAACTGTATTATCACATATAGTAGGAAGTCCTAATTCATGGCTAATATCAGTAATTTTTTTGAAATCAGGAACATCATTTTTAGGATTCCCAATACTTTCAAAATATACACAACGTGTGTTCTCATCTACTAATTCTTTAATTTTTTCAGGTTCATCAGGATCAAAAAATCTTACTTCTATTCCAAGTTTTTTGAATGTTTGTGTGAATAATGTCCATGTTCCACCATACAAACTTGTAGATGAAACAAAGTTTTGACCACTGTGGGTAATGGTTAATATAGCAGCATTAATCGCAGCTTGACCTGACGAGAATGCTAGACCAGTGACTCCTCCATCCAATGCCGCAATTCTTTGTTCAAGAACATCAGTTGTAGGGTTTTGCAATCTAGTATAAATGTTCCCAAATTCACCTAATGCAAAGAGATTTGCTGCATGATCAGTATCATTAAATACATACGATGTTGTCGCATGTATTGCTACAGCTCTAGAGTTAGTTGACGGGTCAGGTTCCTGTCCCGCATGTAGTGCAAGAGTTCCAAGCCCTTGTTTTTCTGGCTGATTAACTATGCCATTTATACTACTAGCCATTTTTTGACCTCCTTATTTTTTAATTTAATAAAGTGTCAAATAAAAATCCGCATATCTTTATGATATACGGACACGTAGTAAATTTGCCTCTTTAGCAGAATTTTAAGTGCCCGCAAGCTGACTTTCAAATCAACACTTCGGAGAGATAATAACAACATTAGAAATAATTTTCAACTTTTTAGGTTTTAAATAGAAATTTCACCGGTTTCTCTCTATCTTTATTGATACATTTGAAGCATTTTTTAAAGCTTTAGGCTTGTGAACTTCTATCTTAACTTTTTTCACTAGTCTATATTTTAAGCAAATTATTGAAATTTCTTCAGCTAACGTTTCAATTAGATAATGCTTTGAACTATTTACATAATTCACCACTTCATTTGATACTGTTGAGTAATTAAGAGTTTGTTCAATTGAGTCTTCCATATTTTTATTTTTGAAATTTCCAAATAATTCGATGTCAACAAATATTTTCTGTTTCTGTAATCGCTCTTTTTCGTTTACTCCAATAATGCAGTAGGATTTTAATTTGTTTATAGAAATTATATCCATAATCAGAACCTATTTTTCTATAAGATTTAAGAATTCTTGTCTAGTATTCATGTTTTTTCTAAATGATCCCAACATTGAGCTTGTTATAAGAGAAGATTTAAGTGATTTGACTCCTCTCATCATCGTACATAAGTGAGTTCCTTTTAATACCACACCTACACCTTGAGGGAGTAGGATATTATCTAACGTTTTACTTATTTCTGAAGTTAAATTTTCTTGAACTTGCAATTTTTTTGAAAGAGATTGAACTAATTTAGGGATTTTTGAAAGACCAATTATTTTACCTTTAGGAATGTAAGCTACATGTGCAGTGCCAAAAAATGGAATTATATGATGTTCGCAAAGACTAAAGAATTCTATGTCTGTAACTACAATCATATCTTCATTTTCACTGGTGAATATGGCATTATTAAGAAGTTTTTCTATATCTAGCTTATAACCAGACAATAGCTCTATGTACATTTGAGATACTCTCTTAGGAGTATCAATTAATCCTTCTCTATTAGAATCTTCAAATTCTGAGATAAATTTTTTGAAAATTTCTGATAGTAGCTTTAATTTTTCTGGTTTAGAATCCATTTGAGTGACTTGGAAGATTTATTGTGATTCCAGCATTTTGCTGACTATTACGTCAATATCTTCTTCTTTAAAAGTTCCTGTAAGCCTAGTAAGAATTTTGTTTTCTGAATCAACTAGTACCCAATAAGGAAAGCTTGTAACTCCAAAGATTTTAGCAATATTGTCCGAATCGGTGTCTATAATTGTTGGAAATTCCCAATTTCCTTCTTTTAACCAAGTTTCAGGCGGATATTTTTCTTGAGAAGGATTGTTTGCTGTTGCTATACTGTAAATATCAAAATCCTCAGGGACTCCACGTGTTTTTATCCATGATTCAAAGACTTCAACTTCAACCTGACAATGTGGACACCAATGTGCTAAGAAAAGAATTATCTTTTTTCTTCCATCATTTTGAATTTTAAATGGTTCACCTGATATTGATATTCCTTCAATATCAGGAATAATAATATTTGCTGCAGATTCAAAGCTTTTACAGAGTGCTACGCTATGAAAAATACAATCCCTATCAAAATGTTGTGGTAATTGTGCAACCGTCTCGCCCTGAATATTTATGTTTCCTTTGAAGGACCCTGTTACTTGATTAGATGAATTTCCAGAAAATATTAATACTATTATCAGTACAAGTATTAAAGATACCACTCCAATAGTTGCGAAGAGTACAAATTTATTTCTATTTTTTATATTTTGTTTTGCCATATATCCACTATTCTTTATTAATTCTATCAGTTAATAATAGTAAAGATATTATCAATAAAAATCCCGTAAAAGCCATAAAAGGAATTGAAATAAAACCGAATTCTAGCAACCAGGAGCCTGTACAGGGCACTGAATTTCCAGACGGAGATGTTCCACAACTAATGGCTGGCTGGCTCGGGAATAATTGAAGTTGATAATGATAAATAGATATCAACATGCCTATTATAGAAACAGGTAAAGCATATATTTTGATTTTGAAATCATCTCTCCATGATGCAATTCCTAGAATAATTACTAGAGGATACATAGCTATACGTTCGTACCAACAGAAAGTGCACGCTTCAAACCCAGCAACTTCAGAATAATAAAGACTTGTTACCATAGAAATTGTAGCCACAATCCATGCGCAAGGAAGACTTATTTTAGTTATATTTTTGTAGAATGATTTTTCTAGTATAGGAGTAGATTTTTGGGTTGTTTTTAAAAAGAATAGGATCAAAAGAAATACAGAAACTATCAATCCAATTAATGTTGATATAGCAAGAACGTCAGTAAGAATATTTGTTAGATTGTCAATCATTTACTCTTCTTCCACCCTTTCAATTAGGGCTTTCATGTACCCTATTGCAAATGCAGTAGGAATTCTATTTGCCACACCATATCTTTCTTCCTTGTGATGCCAATGAGGATCTGTTGAGTTTCGGTCTGCGAGTGATCCCATTGTTGGATTATGATCAGGTATGATTATTCCATCAAAATCAACTTCTTTTAGTACTTTTATAATCTTATACATATCCATATAGCCATCGTCTAAAAAGGTTTCTTTAAAATGAGGAAGCGGTTTATCAACATTCCTAAAATGAATCTTGAATAATTTATTTTGATCTCCAAAATATTTTGCCATTTCAGTTACATTTTTTTCTGTGGAATTTCCTCCTTCTAGCCATGTGCCAGCACACAAACATATTCCAATATTAGGACTATCTGCAATTTCTAAAGCTCTTTGATATCCACTAAATGTGCTAAATATGCAACGAGGAACTCCGCCTAGTTTTAACCCAGGAGGGTCATCTGGATGAATCCCTATTTTTACTCCTGACTCTTCAATAGTTGGTTTTACCGCTTTAATATAATATTCAAAATTTCCCCATAATTCTTCTTCAGAATATTCTCTTGAATGAGTTAATTCTCCTTTTGAAATAGTTCTTGGTCCTTTTCGGTCGTTAAGATAAAAAGTTTCAGCATTCACATTAAATGATCTTCCAAGGGCTCCTCCTCTTGTTGGCTCTTTTGCTGTACTCCAAACTCCACTGGCCATGTGTGCGTAAGTAGAATAAAAAATTCCTGCTTTACTTAAATCTCTAATATATTTTTTATAATCTTCTATAACCTGATCCCTATCATTTAAATTTAAAACTAAAGAATCATGATTATGTATACTTGAATTCCCAAATCCATATATTTTTAAGTCATGAGTTTCAAATATTTCTCTTTGCTTCATAAAAAAGTCGTAACTTGTTTCTCCCCTTCCTGCAAAAAGGGTCACATAATCAAGTCCTAATTCTTTTATAAAGGCCAAATCTTCTTTTGAGGGATTTGGTGTTACTTGAGCTGCTATTTTTATTCCTGATTCAACTTCTATCATGATTTTTTTTTATGTAGTGTTAAATTGATAAATTAGTTTTATTATAATTGTAAACTATTCGATAAGATTTTTTCCTTTTTTGAGATATTGTAAAAAGTATGAACTTGAATATAAAAACATTTAGATATTTAATTCTAATTATTTGTACTTTCATTTTCTTTTTGGGATTTGAAAAAGATTTTATTTATGCTGATGATCCAGGTGGAAGAATAGCTTATGTTTCAAATTATTCTAATGCTAGTGGTGGTTTAGACGGAATTGATGGATTTAATATATCCAATGTCGAGAAAACTAGTTATGACATATGGGTTATGGATCTAGGAGCATTTGATCTGGGAGGAAAAAGTTCTCAATCTAAATTTTACAAGGTGGTTTTTCCAGGATCAGATAAGTCAGATGAAATTCACCCTGCTTTAAGCCCCAAAGGTGATTGGTTAGCTTTTTCTTCTAATATGGAAGGCGATTGGAATATCTATGTGTTTCATTTAGAAACCGAAGAACTTTATCAAATTACTTTTTGTTGTGAAGATGAACATGAACCAACCTGGTTGTTTAATGAAAGTTTGGCTTATGTTTCTATAAATCAAGCTATCTCTTTAGGGAATGATCTTATTGCAGGAATGGGAGAGATAAATTTAAGAAATATATGGGAAGTAATTGATGGAGTTGAAGATGTGGGTGAAAAAAATATAGCTTCAGGGTTTAATTTTTCTCCGAGATTTAGCAAATCTGATTCTAGGTTAATTTATCTTGGCGAAACTATAGGTCCTGGTTCACCTTCCAGTTACTCAGATTTATTTATGTTTCATGACATAAATGATGATGAAGGAGGAGAACTTGATTATATCTCTAGTGGATATGGAGAAATGAGTATAATGAATCCAACTTGGTTTCATTATGGACGAGATTCTGATTATAATGAGTTATTCACTAATAATTTGTGTCTCAGAGAAACAGAAAACACTCTTAATTCTGATGTTATATTTTTCAATAAATTAAGGACTGCTTCTGTATCGGAATTCATGTTACGTACTGTTCAGTCTGATTTGAATATTTCATGGAGATGTGAAGATCCCAGGAATATTAATGGTGAGCTCCCATACTCAGAAAATATGATGGTTAATGATGTTTCCCCTGATGGAGATTGGTTATTAGTTACATTTGTTGGTGAACCTTCTCCTGGTATCAAAGGTAATGTTGGAGATATGGCATTTTATTCTTTGAGAGAATTTAGTGATGAAGGCAAACCTAAAGTCATATGTTGTGTTTCCGAAAATTATGATCTAAGGAAAGCATCTTGGTCCTTTTCATCTGGAAATTTACCGTTTAAAGATTTTGAAAAAGACATTGAAATAAAACTTTTTGGTAATGAATTAGGTGTGGAATTAGAGTTAGACACAAAAAGCTTTTTTGGTGGTGGAGTTTTAGATAAAGAATATGAAAGGATCGACAGAGAACTTGCTCTTGAGATTGAGAGGATTGAGAGTGAAATGTCATTTTTGGAATTTAATATTTTGGATGAAAAAGAAAGAATTAATCGTGAAAGACAAGATTATTTTGTTCAGATTGAAATGGAAGAAAAAAATCGTGAAATAAATAATCAAAGACAAATTTCTGATTTTGATAGACAGATAGAAGATCAAGAGAGAGAAAAGAATAATGAAATTATGAGACTTGAACAAGATCATAATAATGTCTTGCAGGAAATTTATAGTTTTATTAATAGAAGAAAACAAGAGTTGTCTTTTGAGAAAGAAGATTTAATTAAGCAGGAGGAAAATGATTTTGCTTATCAGAAGAGATATTGGAATGAACAAAAAGTTTTCCTGAATGAAGATATAGATTTTAGATTGTCTGAATTGGAAAGAGAAAAGAGTGAATATGTTAAATATCTAAATGATTATTATGATTCTGAAATTTCTAATTTAAATGCTGAGTATCTTCCTAGAATAGAAAATGCAGAGTGTGCGAATCCAATAAATGGATGTTCAGGATCTTTTGTTACTCCAGATCAAAGATCTACTATGAAACAATTTTCTATTCAAGATGGTACTACTGTGAAACCAGATACTAGTGCTTGGAGAGGAACACACGATGTAATGACAGTAGGAGAATCGGATGGGTTTGATATTGGAAGCGGACAATTATACTGGTCTGTAGCTGGAGGACAGGAAGGTTATTTTTATGCTGGTGACTATACAAACCCTAAAGTGGAAATAGCTAATGTGCTGGGATATAGAAAAAATGAATGTCGAGGACTATTTGATTTTGGTTTTCGATATGAAGGATATGAAGGATTATATGATGTTAGAGATTTAACAAATGCTGCTGCTCTTTCTTATTCAATTCCTAAAGAAACTGTAAGATTTGGAACCAAAGAATCAGATTGTAATATGGGTCTAATTGTATTCAGGCAAGGTGAAGAATATGGAGTAATAGATTTCAAAAGAATTAATAATAATTATGAACTAGAAATTGAGTATTGGCTTGGAGATCCAAATGTAACTGATTTTTCAGATGTTGGTCAAGGTTTAGGAAGGCAAGAAGCTGTAATTTCTGTACCTAACATAGTAACTAAAACTCAATTTAGTAATAATTACCTTGGGTATGAGTTTAGTTTCCCTTCAGAATGGTATCTCGATGAATGGGTTGATCAAAACTTGAATACTTATTATTCGGGTAATATATCTACAAATTTTGGAAGTTCTATGAATATTAGTATCAAAGCTATTCCTAGAGATGGATATAGCCTCGATCAGCATATCAAAGATGAATTATCAGGAGATCGAGATGATTTTATTGAAAACTCAAGAAAACCTCTTAATTCTATAGAAGGTGTATTGCTTTCAGGTATTTCTCCTCAGTGGAGCATTCCTCATATGAGAGAAAAAATAGTCTTTGTAACTGACAACTACAGAGTTGTGATTATGTTTATGGCGGATAAGGGAATATTTACTAATGATTCGGCGGATGAAACTGATTGGCAAGATTTTGTAAATTCAGTTACGAGAATTTCTTCTACAACAGATATATCAGATTCCCAAAAACAGGAAATAGACATGTTAAAGAATGAACTTGAAAGTAGAAAAATATTCTTGGAACAAGAGAGAGCTAATGGAGTAAATAATTATTTATCAAATTGGGAAGAGAATTTTAAAAATCAGGAAGCGAATTGGGAGACTGAAAGAATTCAATTGCAATCTAATTTAGATAATGAAAAACAAGAATTTAAGAGACTTTATGAAACTATTTTATTAGATTTTAATAATTCTTCAGATTATGAAATTCAAAATCTCGAATCTCAGATCGAAATTACTAAGAATGATCAATTGAATGAAAAACAATATAAAATTTCAATGTGGGATCAAGAAATTGAACAATTGAGAAATAGAATCAAAATTGATGTGGAAAATTTTGAAAGATCTATAGAAGACTGGAAACAATCAGTTGCACTTGACACAGAAAGAAGAGAAATGGATTGGAAATATAGAGAAGAACAAATGATGATTGACACAAATATGAGGATTGAAGATCTTAAATCTCAAATAACATTCTTAGAATCCCAAGCAGAAATAGAGAAAGAAAGGCTTAATATGGAACAGGGTGCTCTACAAGAACAAATTATGAATGAAGAGCAAAATATACAATCTCTAAAACGTGATTCTGAAGATAAATATAGAGATAATATAGAAGATTTAGAAAGGGAACATCAGCGAATGATAAAAGAGCTTAATGCTGAACAAGAAAAAATGATCTTAGAGGGAAAATTAAATGAAGAAGATGCTAAACTTCGTAGGATGGAAATGGAGCAACTGATGAAACGTGAATTGGATGAAGCTGAACTAGATTACAATAGGCAACAAAGAGATATTCAATTTAAAGAAACTCAATTAAATAGATTGCAGGTGCAAGCTGAAAGAGACGATTTATACGGAGAAGGTGAGAGAGGATTTTTATTTAATCCTAGAGCAGGTACCTTAAAAGGTGCAGGCTGGGAAGAGAGATTAAGGGATCCAGGTTTTTTGGCTATGGCTGGAATAATAGTTACTGTGGGCACTAGCCTATTTCAAATGTTTAGAGGAAGATAGTTAGTATAATTATTGAGAATTATTATTTCTAGATTCTTCAAATATTTTTCTTAACTCAGATTCAGGTATTTCTAGAGTTTCAGAAGCTCTTCTAAAATCAGGTGGTGGTGGTCCTAGAGCATTTTGAAGTTTTTCTACTGTTATACCTAATTTTGATGCAATAGAGGATAGATCTGGAGGCCTATTTCCCATTCTTGCTCCATCAGGTAGAGGAATTCTTTCTCCTCCTTGAGGTCTCCCTTGTCCTTGTCCAAGGTTAAAGTTACTTTGTTCTGGGGTACCTTTATAACAAAGTAGAAAATAAGGAAATCCGATTTCTCCAATTCCATTTTGCAATGCGCTGACATAATGGTAAATTCCACTGAGAATTTCAGGAGTAGGAGTGTTTATTCCATTGCATTTATCAAGGTCACCTAAGCCTTCTATATATTCCCAATCATCAATTCCTCCGTAACCATTTTTCCCTTCTTTCAATTTGTAGCTACTTTTCATTTCTTTTACATTATTATTTTTATCCCATCCATATGGTCCATATATAGGAAATCCATCAAATGCAAAACCAATAATTGGAGAATGAATTGAGGGATCTAATTTTGATGTAGTCCAATCCATTATGCTTTCTCCAGCTGTTTCAACTGGGTGCCAATGTATACAATTAGCATCATAATGATAATGAAACATGTTTCCGGGACCAGAATGTCCTCCACAGACTCCTAATTCTATTGCTTGTCTGTCTTCTTCAAAATATCCAAAATGTAATGCAACTGCATCTCCTCCAGGACCCTCTTCAGGCCCCACCTGTTACCGTAATTGCTACCGGTCCTCTCTGTGGAGCATTTGTAAATACTTCAGTAGGAACTGGGTTAAGAGGCAAGACCCAAGTGTAGTCATTTTCTTCTGCACAACAACCTAAAGTTGATTCGAAATCATGATTTGGTATTCCTGTGCTTTTTACTATTACTTTATTATCTTCAAAAGTGACATTTACGTAACAATTCCATGTTTCTATTTTATCTGGGGTTGTTAAATCATCGATATTTGATGTTTTATTGTTTTCACACAACCAGGCATTTTTATGATGATCAGGAATTTTACTAAAATTATGTTTATTATTTTCTTCTGTTTGATTCGATAGAGTAATAGACTTTGAGGATTCTTTATTGTTTTGGCATGATAGAGAAATTATTAAGAAAGGAATAAAAAATGTGAAAATTAGGATAGTTCTAAGATAGAATTTCATGAATTTGTATCATATTTCATTTTGTGCAAATATAAGCAAATGCTGGTAGAAAATTACTCCATATTATTTTTGTTTTTTTGACATGACTGAATTTTTTATCTAATAATTTTTTGAATCTAATTCCTGATGGAAAGAATATGCCTGTGATATATGCAATTGTAAGAAATTGACCTTCATTTTCTAATGATTCATATATCTCCTCTATTATTTCCTCTTGCTTTTCTTGCTCGAATAGAGCCCAAGGTAACCCTGATACTATACAATCACATTTAGATGCATCATGTTTTTTTAAATATTTTTTAATTTTTAAAGCTGATCCATGATACACAGTTGCTTTAGGGCAATTTTTCTTAGTTTCAATTACGAATTGTTTATTTACTTCTAAGCAGAAAAATGTTGTTTTAGCAGATACTTGTTTGATTATTTCTTTAGTAATGACTCCATCACCTGGCCCTAATTCAATTACACATTTTTTAGAAGACAAGTTAGCGCTATCAGCAATTAATTTTGAATATTTTTTGGAAGATGCAGCAATAGTTCCTGTTGCCTTGAGGCTTTTTAAAGAGATTTTAAAAAAATTCATGATAATTATTTTGTGGTTTATTTTTAATTATTGAAATTCTATCTTTTTAACAGATAATTTTCTATTTTTTAGTTGTATTTTTAATCTACATAAGCTGTTAAATTAAATAATGTAGTTTATAATCAACATATAGATAATATTGTAATATTTAATTAACATTCTCTAGCTTTATCCATTGTAATGTTTCTATTAAAGCAACCAATGCATTTTATATTGTTTATAGTCAACATATAGTAATTGAGGAGAATAATATGTTTTTTTTATACTTAAATAAAGAAATAAAAAATCTTATTCCTAAAAGAGGATTATTAGTATCTATGATGATAGGTTTAATTTCCGTTTTGATCATTGCCTGCGGAGGAGATGATGAAGAGGAAACTACCATTACAGAAGTTACTAACCAATCTTCTACTACAGAGGAAATTGTAGAGGAGACTTCTTCAGATATGATGTATGAAGAAGAGGGTAAGAGTATAGTTGAGATTGCGGTTGAAGATGGCAGATTTACAACTCTAGTGGCTGCACTACAGGCAGCTGAGTTAGATGGTGTTTTATCTGGAGAAGGGTCGTTCACTGTATTTGCTCCAACAGATGATGCTTTTGGCAAATTACCAGAAGGTACAGTAGCTGGATTATTGGAAGATATTCCAACTTTGAAGGACATACTTCTTTACCACGTAGTTAGCGGTAATGTATTTGCGAGTGATGTTTTGAATCTTGATTCAGCAGAGACTCTACAAGGTGATACTTTTGCCATAAAAGTTATGGAAGGCAAAGTAATGGTAAATGATTCAGAAGTAATCATTACTGATATTGAAGCTAATAATGGAATGATTCATGTAATAGACACTGTTCTTTTACCTACAGGATAGTAAAAATTATGAAATAAACGAATTGGCTGGTAACTACTTAATCCAATACCTAACAGTTAACTCTCCCAATTCAATAGTTTGAGGACTGGGATTTTGAATCTCGGTCCTCTTTATTTTGTGATTCACATCTATTAGTGTGTCAGAATGATAAAATTAAAAAAAAAGAATTTTTTTAAAATTTTCTCATATAAGATATAAATAATATGAAAGATGAAGATTATTACAAAAGAAATAGATTATTAAAAGATCTGAAATCTGATCCCGATAATTCTAATCCTGATAAATCAGATTACTTTGCTAACAAAATTTCTGAAGATTTTGATGAAGTGACTGAAGAACGCCGTGCTTACCATATTTGGAATTCTACAAGATTTAGATTTAGAGCGTATGACCACATGGGTGATATTCATCAATTAAATGATTATGGAAACCTCAAATAATCTTTTCATAACTTTTTGAAAAATATTTTAGTAATATCTCTATCATTTTACCTATTTGGGATTTTCTAGAGATACTGTATTAGTTGAGATAAAAATTTTAGACATTTTTTATTTAAATCTTAGGGAATATGTTATTTATCAAATGGCGGACGGAGAGGGATTCGAACCCCCGGTACGCATAACGCACAACGGTTTTCAAGACCGCCGCCTTAAACCACTCAGCCATCCGTCCTTTTGATTAAATTTAACTTGAAAATTATATTTTCAGTATGAATAATTGTCTATATGAATATTATATTACTAATAGATTAAGATATTGTGTTCATAATTTATTAATTTAATAGGAAAATAATTAAAATAAGAGTGCTAATTTCTATTTTCAGGATATATTTGATAATAAATTGACATATGATTCAATGACTATTGAAGAAATAATAGAAAAAAGCTTTAAAACTTAAATAGATATTATAGAAAAATGAAAGCTTTGATTTTAGTTGGTGGACAAGGAAAGAGGCTATGGCCTAAAACAGAGAATATTCCTAAACCCATGGTTCAAGTTTTTGGAAAACCAATTGTTTGTTATCAGATTGAATGGTTAAAAAAATATGGATTAGAGGAAATAATTTTCTTAACAGGTTATAGAGATGATTCCTTTAGAGAATACTTTGGTCATGGAGATTCTTATGGAATGACTATTAAATATTCTCATGAAAAATCTCCTCTAGGTAGAGGTGGAGCAATAAAGAATGCTATTAACAAATTTAATTTGCATAATGAAAATTTAATAATCACTAATGGAGATGTATTAACAGATTTCTCTTTGGAAAGAATGATGAAATTTCATCTTAAAAATGATGTTTTAGTAACTTTAATGTCAGTTCCCTATAAATCTCAATTTGGAATTGTGAAGATAGATGATAATGATAACGTTATTGAATTTTCTGAGAAAATTCGATTTCCATTTTGGATTAATGCAGGGATTTATATCTCTAGCCCTAATTTTTTTAATTATTTGCCTGAGAAAGGTGATCATGAAGTAGAAACTTTCCCCAATTTATCCAATTTAAATCAACTTAAAGCATTTAGAACAACTGAAAATTGGATTTCTATTGATACTATGAAAGATTTAGATGATTGTGAAGAATTCGTAAAATCTTATTTTTAGAAAGATTTCTTAGTTACTTTAATTCTCCCCAAGATTTTGCAATATTGATATCAATTGTTAAAGGTACTTTAAGATTTAAAGAATTAGGCATAATTTTTGTTATGATTTCCTGTAAATCATTCAATTCATTTTGATGTACTTCAAAAATTAATTCATCATGCACTTGAATAATCATTTTTGAAAGTAAATTTAAACTTCGAATTTCATGATCTATTTTTATCATTGCAATCTTAATTATATCAGCAGAACTCCCTTGAATTGGCATATTTACGGCCATTCTTTCTGATGCTGAACGAGAATGAAAATTAGGGGAATTTATCTCAGGAAGAAGCCTTTTTCTTCCTGTAATAGTTTCTACAAATTTATTTACTTTTGCGAATTTTATTACACTATCGATATAATTTTTTATACCAGGATATTTGCCAAAGTACAGTTCTATAAACTTTCTTCCATCCTCTCTAGACAAATCTGTTTGTCTAGAGACTCCGTGAGGGCTTAATCCATATATAACTCCGAAGTTGAGAATTTTAGCTATCCTTCTTTGTTCTTTGGAAACTGTTTCTGTTTCATACATAATTCTTGCAGTGGCATTATGTATATCTTCGTTATTCCTGAAAGCTTCAAGTAAACTAGGTTCTTCTGATAAATGAGCTAAGATTTTTAATTCTATTTGAGAATAATCTGCTGATAACAGATAATTTTCTTTATTGTTTGACTCAAAAGCTTTGCGAACTTCATTGCCAATTTCAGTTCTTACAGGAATATTTTGCAAATTCGGATCTCTGCTAGATAAACGACCAGTAGAAGTTCCAGCTTGATTAAAATAAGTATGAATTTTTCCGGTATTTTTGTTTATCAATTCTGGCAGACTATCAGCATAAGTTGATTTGATTTTTGAAAATTCTCTATGGGCTAAGACAATTTTTATTAATTTACTAGCATCTTCTTCAAGAGATTCATTTTTTAACAAGTCTTCAAGGGTATTGGCATCCATAGTGTACCCAGTCTTAGTTTTTTTAGTAGCAGGCACTCCCAGACCATCTATAAGAACTTTAGCTAATTGTTGACTAGATCTAAGATTTACCTCTTCTTCTCCCAATATTGTTTTAGCTTTTTGTTCTAGAATATTAATTTTCTCATTTAATATTTGTGACAAGGTATCTAGTTTTTTTATATTTATAGAAACACCGGTTTGTTGCATTTTTACTATCACTGGGATTAAAGGCATTTCAATATTTTCCATGACATCTAATAAACCACTTTTTTCTAACTCTTTTTCGAAAACATTTTTTAACCTCAAAGTGATATCAGAGTCAGCACAAGAGTAAAGAGTTGCATCTTGAATTGAAACACTAGAAAAAGAGATTTGTTCTTTTCCTTTTCCAATTAAATTTTCTATAGGAGTCATTTCTTGGTTGAATTCTTCCAGACAAAGATTCTTCAAGCTAAGAGATCTTTTTCCTAGTAAATTTGCAGCTATCATAGTATCAAATGTAACCTTATTCACTTGAAAGTCATTATTAAATAGTACTGACATATCGAAGTTAGAATTGTGAGCAATTTTTTCAATTGTTGAATCTTCAAAAATTTCTTTAATTAATTGGTACCCTTCAGAAGAAATGTTATTTCCTCTATCATGATTGATAGGTATATACCAACCTGAATTTGGTTTTACTGAGATAGAGATTCCTACAAGATTTGAGTCAAAAGGTTTTAGTGATGATGTTTCTGTATCAAAACTGAAGACGCCTTCTTTTTTTATAGTTTCAATCATTGAATTTAACTTAATGTCTGAGTCGATAGTAATATATTCAAGTGTGTGATCAATATCATTTTTGATTGAATTATTACCTTCAATATATTCTGAAGGGATTCTACTTACCAGAGACATTAATTCTAACTCACTTAGTTCTTCAATTACCTCTTCTTTATTAAAAGATCCAAATTTTGATTTCGATAGTTCTAAATTAATTGGAACTTTTCGGAAAATTGTAGCTAGTTCTCGAGATTTATATGCTTCTTCTTTATATTCAATGAGTAAAGATTGAATTCTTTTAGCTCCTCTAATATTTAATTCAATAATTTTTTCTATATTTTCATAAATATCTTCCAGGTCTTTGTACTCATTTAATAGTGTATTTGCTGCTTTCTTTCCTATACCAGGAATACCTTTTATGTTGTCAGATGCATCTCCTGAAAGCCCTTTATAATCTGGAATACTTAAAGGAACTAAACCTTCAAAATCTTTTTCTTGAGTGAATGTAACATTATCTATTATTCTATCTCTTGATCTAGGGTTTGGGCTAGAATACCAAATATTAGTTTTATCAGTGATTAATTGAAATAAATCTTTATCTCCAGTAACTATCAAATTCTCAAAATCATGTTCTACACTCATTAAAGTTATAGTTCCAATCAAATCATCAGCTTCATATTTTTCTACTGAATAGATTGGAATTTGCATTGATGTGAGAATTTTTTCTAATAGAGGAGTTTGCTTGATTATTTCAGGAGGAGTTGTGTCACGGTTTGCCTTATATTCTGGATATAATTCATGTCTGAATGTTGGTCCTTTGGGATCAAGGGTTACAATCAAGTGACTTGGATTATGATCAGAAATAAGTTTGAAGAGACTTGATAGAAATCCATATACTATTGAGGTCCCAACTCCTTTTGATGAAAGTCGCTCAGGTATTGAATACCATGCTCTGAATATCATTGCATGACCATCAATTAATAATAATTTATTTTTAAAATCTTTAGTTTCCATATTTTATAATTCTTTTGATATAAGAATTATACTATTTTAGAAACTTTTTAAAGAGAATTAGTTTATTTCTACTTCACTTTCTTCAAGCATTTCTATTCCTTTTCTTACTTGCCCTAGTGTAGTAGATATTCTTTCCTCTAGAGAAAATAAAACTTCTCGTGCATATGCGTCTGCACCATTTTTAGTTTTCATAGAATGTTCTTGAGCTTCATTTAATACATGTGTAGCTTTTCTTTCTGTATCTTGTTTTGCTAATTCAGCTTTCTGAGCAATGGATTTAGATTCTTCCTCAGAATCTAAGATGATTCTCTCTGATTGTTCAGACGCTTTTTTAACAATTTCTTCTTTTTGAACTAATTTTTGAGCTTCTTCTTTTGCTTTTAAAATTATTTTTTCTGATTTTTCTTCTGCATTGGATCTAATTTTTTCTGCTTCTGAATCAGCATAAATTCTTTTTCTACTTGCTTCTTCCTCAGCTTGTTCAATAATAGATTCCTTTTGTCTAACAATAATTTCTGATTCATCTAATGAATTTGGAAGAACAGATTGGATTGAATTAATCATTTCAATACACTCTTCTATATTTATTAAAGATCTATTAGTACCTTTTACTTTATGAGAAATAAGGTAATTTTCTAATTTACCTAGATTTTCTTTTACAGTCATATGACCTCCTTAGTTGTTTTTTATATCTTTTAATTTTTTATTTATTGCTTCCAATACGCTTTTAGATACAAGTGTGCTTACATCTCCTTGTAGCATACATATTTCTTTAATTCTGCTTGAACTTATAAACTGATTATTAATACTGGAGATTAAACAAACAAGTTCTATATCAGGGTTTATTTGTCTATTCATTAATGCCATTTCTCTCTCATACTCGAAATCATTTCCTATTCTTAGTCCTCTGATAATTACTGATGCACCTACTTTTTTAGCGAAATTGACTGTTAGTCCTGTGTACTGAAGAATCTTCACGTTAGATAAATCCTTAATTACATCCTCTATAAGTTTTGTTCTTTCATCTGTATCAAACATTAAATTTTTTTTAGAATCCCTATAAACTCCAATTGTGATTTCATCAAAAATTTTTGAACCTCTAAGAATAATGTCAAAATGTCCGTTTGTTATAGGATCAAAAGTACCTGGGAAAATAGCTTTTACCATTATTCCTCCTTATTTTTAAATAATTTAAATATTGTTATAGATGAATCACCGTAATTTTTTGATTTAACATTAATCAGGTTTCCGATTTTTTCTATTGGTTCCTGTTTTTTAGAATGTTCATAGAAAATCAAGGATTGATCATGGAATAAATTTTGTTGTTCTGCAACCATTAATACTTCAGAAATATTATTTTTTGAATAAGGAGGATCAGCAAAAATAATATCAAAAGGACCATCTATTTTCTTTACAGCTTTAATAGCATCTATGCAAAATACTTTACTAGAATTTTGATAATTTTTTTCT
Organism: uncultured Dehalococcoidales bacterium; assembly: GCA_964434385.1. GTDB lineage: Bacteria > Chloroflexota > Dehalococcoidia > Lucifugimonadales > Lucifugimonadaceae. The sequence goes on from CAYSUW010000001.1 coordinate 204,697, forward strand.
TCCAATTTCTTTTTTAACATTTTAAAAGTTTTTATATTGTTCTCAATGAATACACTAAACTTTGCTCCTCTATTAAGACATTCAATTCCTAAATTTCCAGTTCCTGCATATAGATCAAGGATTTTTTGATTTTTGACTCCTTTAGGGCCTATCAAAGAAAATATAGCTGATTTAACTTTTGATGTTGTTGGCCTTAAAGACTTGTTTTTATTTTTAAAAATTGTTCACGCTCAAATATTTCCCTGTTATTTGTTATTACTGTGTTACATTATTTATGTGAATTGATTGGTATTTCAATATAATAATTAAGCGAGTTTACATATTTTTATTAATTTGGAGATACAAAAAAGATTAAATTTCAATATAAGATAGTTAGAATTAATTGAATTTTTTATATAAATTATATTTTTTTAAAAGAAAAAATGGAAAAAAATAATAATATTGAACAAGATGAAAACAGATTAATTGAAGCAAGGAAAGCTAACTTAGAATCACTTAGAAGTTTAGGCATAAATCCTTATCCTTCAAAATTCCATAAAACTCATACTTCTTTAGAAGCTAGGGGAATGTTAGAAGATTTAGAATTAAATCATCCAGACGATAACCTTAAAACTGAATTAGTAATTGTTGCAGGTAGAGTAATGGCTTACAGAGGCCAAGGGAAAATTATTTTTGTTGATTTAAAAGATGGTTATGGTTCTATTCAAATTGCTTTCAGATCAGATTTATTAACAGAGAAACTCTTTGAAATTTTAAAATTTATAGATATAGGAGATTTTATTGGAGTTGAAGGTGTTGTTTTTCGTACAAGACGGGGAGAACCTACTATAGAAGCAAAAAAGATAGATGTGTTGTGTAAATCACTTAGACCATTACCAGATAAATGGTCTGGATTACAAGATATTGAAAAAAGATATAGACAACGTTATTTAGATTTTATTTCTAATGATTCTTCTAAAGAAGTTGCTTTAGTAAAACCTAAAATAATTGCATCAATTAGAAAATTTTTGGAAGAAAAGAATTTCGTAGAAGTAGAAACCCCTATATTAGTTCCTGTAGCAGCTGGTGCAATGGCTAAGCCATTTATTACAAAACATAATGCTTTGGACAGAGTTCTATATCTTAGAATTGCTACTGAATTAAATTTAAAGAAATTAATTGTTGGTGGTGTTGATAAAGTATTTGAATTAGGCAGAATTTTTAGAAATGAAGGGATTGATCATCTTCATAATCCTGAATTTACAACTTTAGAAAGCTATGAATCTTATTCTGATTATAATGATGTAATGAAAATGGTAGAAGATATGGTAGCAGCAGTTTCAGAGAATGTGAATGGTTCACAAATAGTAAATATTGGTGATGAAGTGATTGATCTAACCCCTCCATGGGAGAGATTAAACTTAAGAGATACTATAAAAAAATACTCTGGTATAGATTATCTTACATGTAGGTCTCCTCAAGAATTAGAGAAGGAAATGCAATCTAGGGGTATTCACGTTGAACAAGGATCAAATTGGGGAAGAATGTTGGATAAGGTGATTTCATATTCAGTAGAACCTAATTTGAGGCAACCATGTTTTCTTATAGATTATCCTGTGGAAATGTCACCTTTGGCAAAAAAGAAAGAAGGTGAAGATAATATTGTTGAAAGATTTGAAGCATTTGTTTGTGGTGGCGAACTTGCTAATGCATTTACTGAATTAAATGATCCTATTGACCAAAGAAAAAGGTTTGAAGATCAAGAAAAATTAAGGAAAGAATCTGGAGATGATGAATTAGATAGGTTAGAAGAAGATTTTTTGATAGCTATAGAACACGGAATGCCTCCTACAGGAGGGCTAGGATTAGGGATTGATCGCTTAGCCATGATAATTTCTGGAGCTAAATCAATAAGAGATGTATTAATTTTTCCTCAGTTAAAGACGTTACAGGATAATAACGATGATTGACTTAAATAAATTAATTTCAAATTCTGAAAATATTTTAGTCAGATTACAATCAAGGGGAGAAATTATCCCTTTAGATAACATAAAAGAATTAGATTCTAAGAGGAAAAATCTAATTCAAGAGGCTGATCAGTTAAGAAGTTTTCGTAACTCTGAGAATAAGCGAATAGGAGAATCAAAAGAGAAACCATCTTTGGAACATATCAATAAAATGAGGGACATCTCAGAGAAGTTAAATAAAATTAATTTAAATCTTGCAAAGATAGAAGAAGAGTTAAATGAATTGTTGCTAGTTATTCCAAACGTTCCTCTTGATGAAGTATTAATTGGTAATGATGAAACTGATAATAAAGTAATTTTTACTAAAAATGATGTAAAAAACAAAAAAGTAACTATACCTCATTGGGATATAGCTCCAAATCTAGGAATCTTGGATATGGAACAAGGAGTTAAATTATCTGGTTCTCGATGGTATGTTTTAAAAGGCAAGGGAGCCATCCTTCAAAGAAGTTTGGTTTCTTGGATGCTGGAAAAACATAATCAGAATGGATATCTTGAAATAGCTCCTCCTTTTTTAGTTAAAGAAGAGGTGATGGTGGGTTCAGGGAATTTGCCAAAGTTCTCAGATTTACTTTATAGAGATATTGAAGAAGATCTTTGGTTAATTCCTACTTCTGAAGTTGCATTAAACAGTTTGCATTTTGGAGAGATAATTCCAGAGGAATTTCCACTAAAATATGTATCTCATTCCCAGTGTTTCAGACGAGAAAAAGCAGCTGCAGGAAGAGAAACTAGAGGAATAAAAAGAGTTCATCAATTTGAAAAGGTTGAATTGTTTAGATTTGAATTACCAGAAAATTCTAGAAATGCTTTTGATCAAATGGTAAATGAGGTCCAATTATTATGTGATGAGTTAGGACTAATATATAGATCTGTGGAATTATGCACTGGTGATCTAGGATTTCAGTCTGCAAAAACTATTGATATAGAAGTTTGGGCTCAAGGATCTGAAGATTGGTTAGAAGTTTCATCTATCTCAACTTGTACAGATTTTCAATCGAGAAGAACAAGGACTCGATATAGAGATGAAGGAAGAATAATTTATCCTCATACCTTGAATGGATCTGCTTTGGCAATTCCGAGGATTTTGATAGCAATATTAGAAAATAATCTTCAAGATGATGGTTCAGTTTTAGTTCCTAAAGTCCTACAAAAATATACAGGGTTTGAAAGAATTGATTAGAGTTTAATTGAAATTTTGCATAGTTTCTTTAATCCCATTAGTTATAAGAGACTCAGAAATTCTTTCTACTATAAATATTGGCTCTTCTAATGATTTTTTTTCTAAGTTTTTAAATTTCCTTAAAACATAATCTGTAGTAGATATTTTTGAAGGTTTTTCTATTCCTATTCTTATTCTGATAAAATTATCTGTGTTCAAATGTTTTATAATTGATTTAAGTCCATTGTGACCACCTGCTGATCCTCCTTTTCTAATTCTAATTTTTCCTAGAGGTAAATTGATGTCATCAGATATTACTATTAATTTTTCAGTATCAATTTGGTATTTATCTAAAAAGTATTTTGTTGGGCTTCCGCTTCTATTCATAAAATTTAGAGGTTTGCATAGAAGAATAGTATCATTTTTTATTTTTAGTTTTGCTGTCAAAGAATTATGGTTAGGTTTAAAAATAACATTGTTTTTTTTAGCAATAAAATTTATTGCTTCGAACCCAATATTATGACGGGTATCATCATATTCTTGTCCTGGATTTCCTAGGCCTACAATAATCCAATTGAAAATATTATCTTTATCAGGAGTAGGATTTTTTATGAAAAATTTATTAAGAAAGTTCATGGTTATTCTTCATATCTATAAATTTTGATTCTCTGATGATTGGTATATTGAAATCTAAAGCTTGTTGAAGTTTTCCTCCAGGATTATCTCCGGAAATTAAGAATGATGTTTGACTAGATACACTTGAGGAAGTTTTACCTCCTAAATCTTTTATAAGAGAGTTAATCTCATTTCTAGAAAAATTTTCTAATGTTCCAGTAATTACAAAGCTTAATCCTGAAAACGGAGATTTTATTTTTTTCTTTAATGATAAAGGTTCTACTCCTGCATCAATGAGGTTTTTTATAAGATTAATATTATTTTCTGATGATATCCATGTGACTAAACTTTCTGCTATTTTATTCCCTATTCCTTTTATACTTATTAATTCTTCATTTTTACAATTTATTAAGTCATCTGTAGATTTATAGTAATTAGTGATTATTTCTGAAACTTCTATTCCTACATGAGGTATTCCTAAAGAAAAAAGGAATGAAGCTATTGTTGGTTTTTTAGAATCATTTACAGATTTTATAAATTTTTCTGCACTTTTTTCTCCAAATTTAGGTAGCGGTATGAGTTGTTGTGTAGTTATGTGAAATATGTCAGGTAATGTTTCTAGTAAATTATTTTCTATTAATGTTTCTATTATCCCTTTTCCTAGGCCTTCAATATTCATTGCTGATTTTGATACAAAATGCTCTACTAATCTTTGGAATTGGTCAGGACAACTAGAGTTTATACATCTCGTGTGGGGATCATTTTCTATTTTTTCCACAGTTGTTGAACAAGATGGGCAGTTCTGGGGCATTTCAAATTCAAAAGAATTTTTTGTTCTTGAATTATTTTCTGCAACTTGGTTTATTTGAGGGATTACGTCTCCAGAACGTTGAATTTCAACTAGGTCTTTTTCTCTTATATCTTTTTTGTGGATATATTCTATGTTGTGAAGGTTAGCAGACTTAATTGTTACACCATCTAGTTTTACTGGTTCTAATTCTGCGAATGGTGTGAGGACTCCTGTCCTCCCGATGTTAACTGATATAGTTTTTAAAATTGTAGTAGTAGTAGTTGAAGGGAATTTATATGCAGTAGCCCATCTTGGTTCTCTAGCAGTTGTTCCTAAAACCGAATGATGATTCAAATCATTAATTTTTACAACTAGTCCATCGATCCCATAATTTAAATTATCCCTGTCTTTGATTGCTTTAATATAAGCTTTTTCGATATCTATAATGGAATTCCCAATATGATTCCAGGGGTTTATTCTTAATCCCCAACTTTTTAATTGTTTCAATATTCGAATTTGACTAATCGGCATATTATTAGAATTATAGCCAATTGAATACATGAAATAATTTAAGGGTCTTTTGGAAGTTTCATTTGGATCTAATTGTCTTAGCGCACCTGAAGCTGCGTTTCTAGTATTACTATATTCTTCTAAATCTAATTTTTTACGTTCTTTATTAAATTCTTCAAATGATGACTTAGGAAAATATACTTCGCCTCTGATTTCGACGATTTCAGGAGGAGATTTGTCTAATAGTTTTAGAGGAATCGATTTTATTGTTTTTAAATTATTAGTAATATCTTCTCCTATATTGCCATCTCCTCTAGTAGAGCCTTGTACAAAAATTCCATTTTCGTATCTTATTGAGATAGCAAGACCATCAACTTTGAGTTCACAAATTACTTCAGGAGATTGAGTATTTAATTGGTTAGAAATTCTTACAAACCACTTTTCAATTTGTTCTTTATTGAAAACATTACTTAAGCTTAATAAAGGAGATAAATGTTCTATGCTTTGAAAGCTTGTAGATGGACTTATTCCTACTCTTTGTGTAGGAGAATCTAATGTAACTAGAGAAGGATTTTGTAGTTCAAGGTTAAGTAGTTCTTGAAACATACGATCGTATTCTGTGTCACTTATTGAAGGATTTTCAAGAATATAATACTTGTAATTGGCATCATTCAACTTATCTTTCAAGCTTGATATTAAATTCAAGATGTTTGAATCTTTATTGGTTACCATATAAAAGATATTTAATAATTAGATTATTAATTGCGTTTTTGGATTGTGAATGTATTATGATTATTAATAATTGTAACCTATTTGGGAGAAATCCGTGGTAGATATTAGGAATTTTAAAGGTTTAATGTATAACTCCAATAAATCTGGAGATTTGTCACTGAATATTTGTCCTCCTTTTGATGTTATTTCTCCAACTTTACAGAGTGAATTGTATTCTAAATCTAAATTCAATTTAATCAGATTGGAATATGGTAAAGAATTTGATAATGATAATGATAATTCTAATAAATATGTTAGAGCAGCTAATTTCTTCAATGATTGGGTTTTGAAAAATGTTTTGGTATATGACGATTCCTGTAATTTTTATTTAACTGAGGAAAAATTTTCTTTTCAAAATAATAATTATTCTAGAACAGGAATTACTGTATTAGTTGCATTAGAGGATTTGAATAATGGTTCAATTTTACCTCATGAAAATACTAGATCTGGTCCTAAAAAAGATAGATTATCTTTAATGAAAGAAACTCATTGTAATTTTAGTCCTCTCATGTCTTTGTATAGTGATGAATCAGGAAAAATAGAAAAAATTTTTGAAAATTCTAAAAAAGATAAACCAGAATTGGTTATAAATTCTGATCAAGTTAAATTAAAGCTATGGAAAATAAAAAATTTAGAACAAATCAATGGAATTAAGAAACATATGATTAATAAAAAATTGATGCTAGCTGATGGACATCATAGGTATGAAACTTCTATTTATTATAAGGAGAATTTTTCTAATGCTAAAGAATCTAGCGAATCATCTAACTTCAGATTGATGACATTGTTTTCTTTAAATGATCCTGGAGTTTTGATGCTTGGCTATCATAGAGTTGTTTCTGGACTTTCAGATCAAGAAAGAAAATTATTAATTAACTTTATGACTTCTAATGCAATTAAAGTAATAGAAGGAAATCTTAATGATTTTAATAAAAGTGAAGATGATTTTAGTATATTAATTCTTACTGAAAATGATTCTCTAATTTATACTTTTCAAAGTAGTAATATGTATGATAATCAATATAAATTATTAAGTGATTATATTCTAAGAAATGTTTTCGATGATGATAGATTGAATCAAGTGATTGATTATAATCATGATATCATTTCAATTGAACAATCCATAAAAAACAAAGAAATTGATTTTGGTTTTATTATGAAGCCTTTAAATAAAAATAAATTTGAAGACCTCGTTATGAAACGTCAAAAACTTCCACCTAAATCAACTTTTTTTTATCCAAAACTTCATTCAGGATTGGTAATTCAAAATCTTAATTCTGAAGTATGCTAGCAATAAAGGACTATTAAATTGTTTGAAATAATTAAATCAGCTCAGCCTGACCCTATTTTAGGTCTTACGGAAAATTTCAACTTAGATAAGAGATTAAATAAAATTAATCTTTCTGTAGGCGTTTATCAAGATTCTCAAGGCCAAACACCAACTTTTGATTCTGTCAGAAAAGCTGAAGGACTTCTTCTTCAGAAAGATTCAAGTAAATCTTATAAACCTATAATAGGAGATGAAGAATTTGGGTTATTAGTAAAAGATTTAGTTTTAGGAAAGATAATAACCAAAGAAAGAAAGAATACTGCAAAATCTATTCATACTCCAGGTGGGACAGGAGCTTTAAGAGTAGTAATGGATTATTTTTCAAAATTTCACCCAAATTCTGTATTTTGGATTAGTAAACCTTCATGGCCTAATCATCAGCAAATTATTAGTGCAGCAGATTTAAATTTTAATGAATATTCTTATTTTAACTCTGAAAATAATCAGTTAAATTTTAATGGAATGATTAATGATTTAAGTAATATAAAAAGCGGAGATGTGGTCTTATTGCATGGATGTTGTCATAATCCTACTGGAATTGATCTTAACCTGAGTCAGTGGGAAGACATTTCAGATTTGTTATTAGATAAAAAAGCTATCCCTTTAATTGATTTTGCTTATCAAGGATTTGGAAATGGTTTAAATGAAGATTCAGAAGGATTAAGAAAAATTGTGCAAAAAATCCCGGAATCAATTGTTTGTTCAAGTTTTTCAAAGAATTTCGGTTTATATAGTGAAAGGGTTGGTGCATTGACAATTTTAGGCTCTGATGAACATTTATTACAGAATGTTTTAAGTCAAATAAAAGTATGTATCAGATCGAATTATTCTAATCCTCCATCTCATGGAGGAGATATAGTTAAATTAATATTAAGTGATTCTAATTTGAGAAAAGAATGGGAGAAAGAATTAAATCAAATTAGAGATAGAATGAAAAATATGAGAGATGAATTGACCGAAAAGCTTCAAAAACTTGGTTCTAAAAAAGATTTTTCATTTATCAAGTCTCAAAGAGGAATGTTTAGTATTTCAGGTTTAGATAAACGACAAGTTAAAGAATTAAGAGAAAAATATGCTATTTATATTGTAGATTCAGGAAGAATAAATATTGCTGGAATTAATAGTAATAATATAGATCGTTTATCAGAATCGATTGTTTCTGTAATTTCTTAACTATTCTATTTCTACTACATGAAAATATTTAGAACCTCTTTTAACTATTAATAATTCACCGTTAATTGTATGAGATGTATTTAATTCTTCTTTAGAATCTTCTACTTTTGATTCATTTATATATAATGCGCCTTGTGAGATTAATCTTTTAGTTTCTGAAAAAGATGAGCATATTCCTTGGTCTACACATAACTCTTGAATGGAATAGGATGAATTAAATTTATTTCTTTTGATTTTACTTGAAGGTGCTCCTTCAAGAGCATCTTTTAATTCTTTCAAATTGAGATTCTTGAATTTTCCTTCAAATAATGCTTTTGTAATTTTTTTAGCTTCATGAAGTCCTGAGTTAGAATGAATCATTATTGTAACTTGTTCGGCTAATTTGATCTGAGATTCTCTTTTTTTTGGAGATTCTTTTAATGATTTTTCATAATCTTTTATTTCTTTTTGGGTAAGTAAAGTAAAATATTTTAAATATTGAATCACATCTTTGTCATCTATGTTGAAAAAGAATTGATAAAGTTTATAAGGAGAAGTTTGATTTGGATCTAGTGTAGGAGCTATTCCTTCTGTTTTTCCAAATTTTTCTCCAGATGAATTTGTTATCAATGGATATGTTAATCCATGTGCAAGAGGCCCATCATTATTTTTAGCATTTCTTTTATATAATTTATTTATTAAATCTACTCCAGAGAGGATATTCCCCCATTGGTCACTGCCACCCATCTGTAACCTACATCCAAAATTATTGTATAAATGCATATAATCATATGCTTGTAAAATCATATATGTAAATTCAGTGAAAGATATTCCATCTTCTCTAGAAATTCTTGATTTTACTGATTCTTTTTTTAACATGTAATTTATTGTGAAATGTTTTCCTGTATCTCTTAAAAAAGAAATTAGGTCTAAATCTGATAGCCAATCATAATTATCTAAAATTAAAGCTGGATTACTTTTTGACTTGAAATCAATTAATTGTTCTAATTGAGTTTTTATTCCTTCAATATTATTACTAATTATTTCTCTACTTAAGATATTTCTTTCCTTAGATTTTCCACTAGGATCACCAATCATTCCTGTTCCTCCACCAATCAGAGCAATTGGTTGATGACCTGCTCTTTGAAGATGAATTAATCCTATGATGGGTATTAAACTACCTATGTGAAGACTTTTTGATGTTGGATCGAACCCTGTATACCCTGAAATTTTTTCCTTAGAAATCAAGTTATTAAAACCAGGTGTATGATCAGAAATAAGTCCACGCCAATTCAGTTCTTCTATTAAGTTCATATGAAAGTCCATTTAGATAGAATATCAAGGAATTTGATTTTTTACATTTGAAACATCAATTTCCATTTGGTTTTTTAGTGAAGTTATATCTTGATATTTTATTTGTGGACGAAGAAAAGACAAAAATTCTATTGTTAAATTTTCACCATAAATCTCGTTATTAAAATCTAAAATATGTGTTTCTATCATAGTTGGAACATTTTCAGATTCAAAAGTTGGGTTTTTCCCTACACTTGTTACGGATTTTTTTTTCTTCTTCTTATTATGTATGAATGATTGTGTAGAATAAATGCCATCTTTAGGAACACATTGGTCAACATGAAGTTCAAGATTTGCAGTAGGGTATCCTAAAGTTTTTCCTCTTTGCTTACCTTTAATTATCTTTCCAGTTAAACTGAAGTTTCTCCCTAAGCTTCTTTTGATATTTTCTATCTCTCCATTTTTTATAAATTTCTTTATTTGAGAGCTAGAAATTTTTTCATGATTAAAAGTTTTGTTTGGTAATAAAAATAATTCTATTTTCAATCTATTAGTTATCTTTCTTAAATCTTTTTCTAATCTGATTTGATCATTTCCTATACTAGTTCCACTACCTATTACAAATGCTTGAATATTTATATTTTTTTTTAATTGATAAAGAAAATCTGAAGCTGTTTGATATCGTAATTTCTTATCAAAATCAATAGGAATCACATGATCAACCCCTTGATTTTTAATTAATTTAAGACGTTCTTCTAAAGGGCAAATTAATGTATATTCATTTTGAGGACTTATAATTTGTTTAGGTGACTTTTTGAATGTTAGAGCTAATATTTCTGATTTTTGAGAAAAATTATCTTTAATATTTTTTATTTGATTGAATATTGAAATATGTCCTATATGAACTCCATCAAAAGTCCCTATTGTAACGATTGTAGGTGTTTTTATTTTAGGTAATTCTGTTATTCCCATTTTTCATGTGAATCATGAAAATTAATTAATTGAATTTTTTTGATTTTCTATCTTAGAGTTTGTTTCAACTAATAATTCTTCTGTTTCTTTCCAGTTTATACAAGGATCTGTGATTGAAACACCATATTGGAGTTCAGATAAATTACTTGTTAAACTTTGATTTCCTTCATTAATATGACTTTCCAACATTATTCCGACTATTCCTGTGTTTTTATCAATTACTCTTTGTTTAATTACATCTTCAAAGGCTATTCTTTGTTTTTTATGATCTTTGTAACAGTTAGCGTGTGAGCAGTCTACTAATATTGATGGTGTTAAATTGATATTTTTTATTAAATCTATAGCTTGTTTAATAGACTTTGCATCAAAATTAGTACTTTTTGTACTTCCTCTTAGAATAATATGTGTAGATTTATTTCCTTTTGTGTTTAATATACAAGCTTTTCCATTAGAATCTATCCCAAGAAAAGAATGAGAAGATTGAGACGCATACATAGCATCTACAGCTATTTGGATACTTCCTCCTGTACCATTCTTAAAACCTATAGGCATACTTAACCCGCTAGCCATTTCTCTATGAGTTTGACTTTCTGTAGTTCTAGCACCTATAGCACCCCAGGAAATTAGATCTGCTAGATATTGTGGGGTGAAAGGATCTAAAAATTCTGTGCCAGCTGGAAGTCCTAAATCCAATATATCTAATAAGAACTTTCGTGCTTTCCTTAGACCTTTTGACATATCAAATGTTCCATTCAAATCTGGATCATTTATTAATCCTTTCCATCCAACAGTAGTTCTAGGTTTTTCAAAATATGCTCTCATTACAAGATAAATATTTTTATTAATTTTACTTTGTAGTTTTACAAGTCTTTTAGCATATTCAATTCCAGCTTTTTCGTCATGTATCGAGCAAGGGCCTGTAATCATTAAGAGTCTTTTGTCTTTTCCTGAGATAATATTATTTATAATATTTCGTGATTCCGTTACTTTTTCGGAAATTTGAGCGCTAATGGGTAGCTCATCCAAAAATTCTTTTGGAGGTTCTAAATTTTTATAGTTTTTTATATTGATATCGTAGGTTTTTTGCATAGTCTTACTAATTTATCTCCGAATTAATGATTTGGCAAAACTATTTAAAAATTTCAAGGGTTTAATTTTATGTAACATCAAACTCACTTTGACTTTTTCTTAGATTTACTGCTTCTTTTAAGTAAGGATGTTTTATTTTTTTTTGTGGCTTCTTTGTGTTCCAAAGTATTAATATTCTGATACATTTTTTTAATCCACTAGGTACTTCCATTTCATGACTACATAATAGTGGGACAGTTTTCCATCCCATATCTCTTGCAGCTACTGCAGGGAATTCATCAAAAAGATCTTTTGTAGTAGTGAAAAAAGTAGCAGCAATATCATCAGTTTCTATCTTATTGACTTTTAACATCTCAGTTAATAATTCTTTAGTAGCATTTTTTATACTTGATGCATTATTTGATTCTACAGTTGTAGCACCTCTTACTCCTCTTAGAGTAGTGGCTTTTAAATCATTATTTTCAGACATAGTGTTCCTTATATTTCTTTGAAAGTTTGTTGATATAATTTAGATATGAAAGATTCCGCTGTAACTCCAGGGTTTTTTTTATTTTTTCTTAACTCATCTATCAGTGCACTTCCAACAATTACTGCATCAGCATATTCTCTGATACTTTTTACGTGTGAAGGTCTTGATACTCCAAAACCAACGCCTACAGGTATATTAGTATGTTTTTTTACTATTTTTACTTTTTCTTTTACTTCTTCAGAAATTGATGTTCTTGATCCAGTCACTCCAAGTATGCTTATGCAGTATATAAATCCTTGAGCATTTTTGCATCCTAGCTCAATCCTTTTTTCAGAACTATTCAAAGATATTAGAGGAATAGTATCTAGTGGGGTTTCTTTTATAGAAATTTGTATTTGTTTTATCTCTTCATTAGGAATATCAGCAATTATCAAACCATCTGCCCCTGAATCATTAGCTAATTTTGCAAATTTTCCTATACCTATACTTAATATTGGATTAATGTAACCCATCATAATTATAGGAACTGTGATACCAGTAGATCTAATTTTATTTACTAGATCTAAAGACTTTTTTATATTCATTCCATTTTTTATAGCAATATGGCTACTTTTTTGAATTGTAGGACCTTCTGCTATTGGATCACTAAATGGCATTCCTATTTCTATGACATCTGAACCTCCATTTATTAATCCTTTAACAACGGTAAGAGTATCTTGTAATGAAGGGTAACCAGCAGTAATAAATGGGATTAAAGCTATTCTTCCTTTTTTGTTTTGCTCATCGATGATATTTGTGATCTTACTTTTCATTTTTTCCTATAATCAGATATTTGTAATAGTTAGTATAATCGCAAGACTATTTTGAATTATATGTATATAGATACATGGGAGTAAAGATCTTGTTTTGATTTTTATCCATCCAATAGACATTCCTAATATGAAAACTGGGATGATTGCTCCTAAGTGCATATGAAACAATGCAAAGATAACGCTTGTAATCAAGATAGATTTTTTAGAACCATATTTCGAATGAAATTTATTTAATAAAAACCCTCTGAATAAAATTTCTTCTGATATAGGTGCAATCAAAATTGCTACAGTGCAAAAAATGAAAAAAGATTTACTTGAAATTTTGGGCATAGAATTTTCTATAGCAGGAGGGTAAAACAAATTTATAGAGAAAGAATTAATAAAATAATACCAAATTCCAACGAATAATAATCCTATTACCCAATAGGATAAGGCTAATAAGTATGGGTAAATAGAATTCAAAAAAAATGATTTAAATTCAGTATATTTTGAAGGATTTATAAAACCCAGGGATATTAATGAAAGTTTAAAATTCATATTGTATTTTCTTCTATTTAAGTAAAATATGGGTAATATTGTTGCAGGATAAAAAATAAATGATAAAACAAATATATTTGTAATAATTGTTAAAAGAAGAGTTGTTAAAGTAACAATTATAAGAATAGATATGATGAGGATTTCATCATTTAATTTCCAGATAATAGATCTATTTTCTGGCTCCATTTTAGTAATGTTTAAGTTATCTGTGGTTCTGCTTTAGGGTTAGTAACTTTGTCTTGATCAAAAGATTCTTCAGTTATTTTCTGAGATTTAGATTTTTTCTTACTAACTTCCTCTCCTTTCAACAATTTGACCATTTCTTCTCCATCAATAGTTTCGTTTTCTAGAAGATAGTTTGCCAATAATTCAAGTTGATTTTTATGTTTCAGAAGTATTGATTCTGCACTTTGTTTTCCTTTTTCAAGTAGTTTATCAATCTCTTTATCTATTATTTCTTGAGTTTTAGAACTGTAATCTCTTTGTTCATTGACTTCTTTTCCAAGAAAAACTGTTTCTTGATTTTTCCCAAAAGTTCTTAGTCCTAATTTTTCACTCATACCATATTTAGTTACCATCTGATTGGCTACTTTAGTTGCAGTTTCTATATCATTGCTAGCGCCAGTTGTGATTGCTCCAAATTGAATTTTTTCTGCAATTCTTCCACCCATTGCTGTAGCAATCATAGCTTCAAATTGATCAACAGTCTGAAGATAACGATCCTCGTCTGGAAGATATCTTGTATAACCTCCCATTTGACCTCTTGAAATTATGGATACTTTATGAACTGGATCTGCTGATGGAATGTAGTTAGCTACTAATGCATGACCTGCTTCATGAAAAGCAGTTAAAATACGTTCTTTTTCTGTAATAATCCTACTGTTTCTAGCAGGACCTGCTATTACTCTATCAATTGATTCTAGTAATGAGCTTATATTAATTTTCTTTAATTTTCTTCTTGCGGATAGTATAGCAGCTTCATTTACAAGATTTGCAAGATCTGCTCCACTAAACCCAGGTGTTTGTTTAGCTATTGATTCTAATTTGACATCTTTTTCTAATGGTTTGCCTTTTGAATGAACATCTAGGATTGCAGTTCTTCCTTTGATATCAGGGTTATCTAGAATAACTCTTCTATCGAATCTTCCTGGTCTTAACAGTGCTGGATCTAATATATCTGGTCTATTGGTAGCTGCAATAACTATAACATTTGTTGATGTATCGAATCCGTCCATTTCAACTAGAATTTGATTAAGAGTCTGTTCTCTTTCGTCATGTCCTCCTCCTAACCCTGCTCCTCTGTGTCTACCAACTGCATCTATTTCATCAACAAATATGATACAAGGAGAATGTTTTTTTGCTTTATCAAACAAGTCTCTTACTCTTGATGCACCAACTCCTACAAACATTTCAACAAATTCAGAACCACTTATTGAAAAAAACGGGACTTCAGCTTCTCCGGCTACTGCTCTTGCCATTAAAGTTTTTCCTGTTCCAGGAGGACCTACTAACAAAACTCCGCTTGGAATTCTAGCCCCCAGAGCTAAAAATTTTTCAGGAGATTTCAAAAAATCTACAACTTCTTGTAATTCTTCTTTTGCTTCTTCTACACCTGCAACATCATCAAAGGTTACTGTTGCTGTTGCTCCAGTAAACATTCTTGCTTTGCTTCTTCCAAAACCCAAAGCATTATTACTTCCACCTTGAGCCTGTCTCATCATAAAAATTAAAATTCCTGCAAATAAGATTAAGGGAAGAAAGCTTAAAGCAATTGATAAAAAGCTACTTAACCCTCCTGCTCCTTTTACTTCTACTTCTACATTAGCAGGATCTACATTAGCAGTATTTAGGATTTCATAAATACGAGATCCATTTTCTTTTCGAGATTTATAAGATTTTCCACCGCTTTCTACTTTAAGAGTATCTCCTCTAACTTGAATGAATACTCTCTGTCCCAAGGGAGGGTTCTTAGATAATTCAATCACTTGAGTAATAGAAATTTCTTCAGTAGTTTTTAGAGAATCATCAAAAAATATAAAAAAAGTAGCTAAGACTGATGCTACTATCAAAGTATAAATTAATAAATTTTTCTTAAAAATTTTATTCATGGAAATTTGTTGATATAAATTTAGTGTTTTTAATAATAATTAATAAAAAAGTTAATTTATTACTATATTCTAATTAGTTTTCAATATATGATATCATTCTATCCTAGCATATTCTAATTTTGAAAATGAAAAATATTTGTTAATTAGGATTATTGATTGACTCTAAAAAGAAGTTAATGTTAGAATTTCACGATTTGTGGGAGGAAATTATTATAGTTTTAGTAAGGTTGGTAGTTTAACTTTGCAAAAGTCTACGAATTACAGACAAAAAAAAGAAAATTTAAAACAATATAGAGTAAACAACCGAATTCGTTCTAAAGAGGTTAGGGTTATAATTGGTCGAGGCGATTCTGAATCAAAGTTACTTGATGTTAAGGATGCTATTAAATTAGCAGAAGAACAAGGGCTTGATTTAGTAGAAGTTGCACCAAATCAATATCCTCCAGTATGTAGAATTTTAGATTATGGAAAATTTCGATTTATACAATCAAAAAAAGCAAAAGAAGCAAAAAAATCTCAATCTAAAATTTTAATGAAAGATGTTAGGCTGAGAATGAGAATAGGCGAACACGACATGAATTCTAAAGAGAATAAAATTAGAGCATTCATTTCTTCTGGATATAAAGTAAGAGTATCGGTTTTCTTTAGAGGAAGAGAAATGGCTTACCCTGACATAGCAATAAGTCTATTAAAAAAATTAGCTGATCGATTAGAAGATATTTCAATAGTAGATAAAGTACCATCTATAGAAGGAAGATCGTTGTCAATAATATTAGCCCCAATGGGGAAGGTAAAAGGTTGAAAAATGCCAAAGATTAAAACACATAAAGGAGCAAAGAAAAGATTTCATAAAAGCTCAACTGGAAAATTGTTAAGAACTAAAGGAATGAAGAGTCATCTGAGGAGAAATAAATCAAAAAGAAATAAGAGATTATTTGCTTCTAAGATAGGTTTATCAGAGGCTATTGGTAAAAAAATCAAACGTTTAATATAAATTTGGGAGTTTAAGTTGACTAGAGCTAAAGGTGGAAACACTAATAGAAAAAGGCATAAAAAAGTATTACAGCAAGTTAAAGGACATCGTGGTTCAAGGAATCGAAGATTTAAAGTAGCTCAAGAATCTTTAATCCATGCTTTGTCATATAGTACTATTCATAGGAAAAATAAAAAAAGAGAACAGAGAGCTTTAGCAATTATAAGGATAAATGCTGCCGCTAGAATTAATGGAATTACTTATGGACAATTAATTCATGGGTTGAAATTATCTGATGTTGATTTAGATAGAAAATCTTTATCAAATATTGCAGTTAATGATCCTGATGCCTTTAAAGAGATAGTAGACTTCGCTAGATCCTCATTGGTTTAGAATTCAAATATAATTATTTATCCAATTATGTTTGAACTATCTATGATAATAGTCATACATATTAGAAATAAGTAAAGTAATGAGAATTTATATAATCCAAGGTTCTTTTTAGTAGTATATTTTACTATTAATCTTATAGTGTAGTTCAGATACATTACTCCTAATATGATAGAACCTAATAAGTATATAATTCCTAGATTTGAACTCACAATTGTTAATGCTAAAGTTAATGCTATCAAAATGATTGTATGAGTTAGAATCATTATTTGAGTTTTTCTAAAACCTATAATAGTTGGAAGCATAGGAATTTTTGCTTCTTTATAATCTTCATTCATTAACATAGCTAAAGCCCAAAAATGAGGTGGAGTCCAGAAGAAAATAATAGCGAAAAGATACCAAGCTGGAAGTGAAAGAGATCCTGTGACAGCAGCCCAGCCTACCAGAGGTGGAAAACAACCTGCAATTCCACCTATCACGATGTTGTGACTTGTTGTTTTTTTTAACCACAATGAATAGATAAAAACGTAAAAAACATTCCCTAGAATTGCTAATATTGCTGCCAGAAAATTAGAACCAAAATAAAGTATGATGAAACTCAATATAGTAAGGAAAACCCCAAAAGATAAAGCCTTCTTTGGAGTTACTCTATTACTTGCAACTGGTCTGTTGCTAGTTCTTTTCATTAGTTGGTCAACATCTTTATCAATGAAATGATTTATTGCTCCTGCTCCACCGGATGCTAGTGTTCCTCCTACAATAATGATAATTATTAGGATAAGAGAAGGAGTACTCCCATTAGCAAGGAACATTCCAGAAATAGCAGTTACTAAAAGTAGGGAGATTACTTTAGGTTTAGTTAAAGCAATGTAATCTTTCGAGATTTTTAAGAAATTTTCTTTGTTCAATTATTAAATATTTTTCTCTTTGGATGTTTTTCCATATTGTTTATTAAAGTTAAGCTAAGAATTATTATAAATATCGTCCATAAAATTGAAGCCATCCCTAAGTGAGAAACTCTAGCCCAAATTTCAAAGTTTGTCCATGGATTACTTGCTCCTAACAATATTTGAGTCAGAATTAGTATTATAGATATGGATGAAAGAATTTTTATGATTCGGTTATTTAATTTCTTTAAGATATATATTGATGCCCATAAACTTATTATGGTAGTAATTAAAGATAAAATTCTATGTATCATATGTATCAAGGCTAAAGAATTTTTTGGAAGTATAGATGAACTTTCACATAATGGCCATGAACTACATATAGTCCCAGCTCCTTTCCAGACCGCATAAGAACCTGATAGAAGAGTTATTATTATAAAAGTTGAAGATAATATTAATAAGATAGAATGTTTTTGACTTAAAGATTGTTTGATTAATGAAAAAGATATTGATTCAGAATTTACAATTACTAGTGAGATACCCAAAAGCAATATCACTAATTGAGAAAAGAATAAATGTATAGTTCGGATTCTAGGATCTAATTCTGATAGAACAATTATTCCTCCTATCAAACCTACTATGATAACAGTAATTAATGTGGCTGAAATTGTGAATATTAAAAAATAATTATTCCTCTTTTTTATCCATACCAGAATAGTTGAAATTAGTATTAAAGTACCAAGAATCACGCCACTAGTTCTATGACCCCATTCTATCAATGTAGTATAACTCATAGGGGGAATTAATTTGTCATAACATAAAGGCCAGTCTGGACATCCTAGACCTGAACCAGAAACTCTAACAAATCCACCAAGAGAAATCTGGAACAAACAAAAGACTATGCTTAGAATAAGCATAATACTCAAAACGGGTTCTTTAAATAACGTTATTTTATTGTTGTTTTTATCCACATTTATACGAAACAAATTTTAGTGTTATTTAATTTTAGCAAGTGAATATGAATAAATTATTAAATTAGTCTCTTCTGTCTCTACGTTCTCTTAAATGTCCTTCAAGAATTGGTTCATTTAAGTGAACTTCACCATTTCTAATTTTTAAGTTAAATCCACATTCTGGATCAGTGCAAACCCATGCTTTATAATGTATGGCTGCGCCTTGACCTCCGAAATCAGATAAAGGAACTAAATCTCCTTTTGAACAAGCTTTGCATTTTGGAAAAGTTTCTGACATCTCCATCCCCTCAATCATTTCACTATTTTAGTTATTTTTTCTACTATTTTAGATAGTCTAACATATAATAATGGAATGTATTTTTTTGTAAAGTTAAATTTTGTAATAAAAAATGATAGTTCTAGGAATTGAAACTTCTTGTGATGAAACAGCAGTTGGCATTGTAGTTGATGGTACAACTCTTATATCTAATGTGATAGAAAATCAAACTAATATACATTCAAAATATGGTGGTATTATTCCAGAATTAGCTTCAAGGCAGCATTTGAAAACTATTTCTAGAGTTGTTCAAAAAGCTTTAATTGATTCGAAATTGAATTGGTCAGATATTGATATGTTGGGTGTTACTGATGGTCCTGGATTAGCAGGATCTTTAATTGTAGGAGTGAATTTTGCCAATGGATTGTCTTCTAGTTTAGGAATTCCTCTTATTGGAGTTAATCACTTAGAAGGGCATGTGTATGCTTCTTGG
This sequence comes from uncultured Dehalococcoidales bacterium, assembly GCA_964434385.1. Lineage (GTDB taxonomy): Bacteria > Chloroflexota > Dehalococcoidia > Lucifugimonadales > Lucifugimonadaceae. The sequence goes on from CAYSUW010000001.1 coordinate 224,286, forward strand.
ATTAAAAATTATAATAATTTAGAAAATGAAACACCCCTAAATGTATCTTTTCCTATAATGTGTCTTATTGTATCTGGAGGTCATACAGATTTGGTTAAAATGAATGATTACAATAATTTCGAACTTTTAGGAAGAACTAAAGATGACGCTGCAGGAGAGGCTTTTGATAAAGCTGCGCGAGTATTAGGATTGGGATTCCCAGGAGGACCTGAAATAGAAAAAGTTGCTTCAAAAACCCAAGAAAAATATAAATTCCCTAGAGCTTTTATGAGAAATAGTGATCATTTTAGTTTTAGTGGTATGAAAACTGCATTAATAAATTTGGCAAATGAAAAAATGACAGATTTATCTGAAGATTTTAAACTTAGTGATCTTGAATTTACAGTTAATAAAATTGCTAACTCTTTTCAAGATGCCATGGTTGATGTACTAGCTAAGAAAACCATAGATATTACGATTCGAGAAAGATGTAATGGGATTATATTAAGTGGTGGAGTAGCCGCAAATTCAGAATTAAGAAATGTAATTACAGAATCTTCTCCAGTTCCAGTCTTCATTCCACCAAAGGCTCTATGTACAGATAACGGAGCTATGATTGCTGCATGTACATTTTTTAAAGTCAGAGAGAAGATTCCTCGCTCATTTTATTTGGAACCTATTCCGAGTAAATCTTGGTAAAAATTTTCCTAGTTAAGAGAAATTTTGTTGAGTCCAATTAAAAATTCTTTACATCTAATCAGGTTTTCTTTTCCTATATTTGTTGAGATGATACTTGAGCCCGAAAATATTTTTAATTCAAACTTTGAAGGAGTAAACCAATAGTCTAGTGCTAAAAGAATTGAAATTAATGTAATGAAAATCCCACCTATTGCTGATATTATTTCATCTGAAGATAATTGCCAAAATCCTACTGCACAGATCATCCCTAATATTGACCAATAGAATTGAGTAGGATTCTTAGATTTCAATGAAAGTTCATAACCATCCAAAGATGAAACTTTAATAGACGAAATTTCTGATTCTTTATTTTTTGAATTAATAGAATAAATAAAAGATTGTGTGATAATTAAGTAACAATTATCATCAGATTCTAATTCAAGCAAAATATCTTCTTCAGAAATATTAAAATTCTTTAAAATACTTTCTTTCATAAGTTTTTTCTCCTAGTATTTTTTTCATAATGTGAAAACTTCAGGAGAAACATTTATTATGTTGTCACTCCAGAGTTTTTTCCCTACCTCTCTTGTTTTTCTCTCAATTTCTTTGTGAGCTTCTTTAACTGCAGAATGATCAGGGTCCCCTGGATAACCTAGAGAAGCAGCTAAATCATGAGGTCCGAATGCAATTCTATCTATTTCATTGATCTGTAAAATTTCATCAAGGTTATCTATAGCAAGTTTTGATTCAATTTGAGCAGTTACTATCATATTATTGTTAGCCCATTCTGCAAATTTCAATTTACCTCCATATTTATTATTTAGAATATCTAGTTGATTAAATTCCGTTCCTCTTCCTCCTCCCCATGACCTATTTCCTTTTGGTGGATAATGACAACTGTTTGCTAGAAGAAGACCTTCTTCTGCAGTATCCACATGAGGACCTACTATTCCTTGAATACCTCTATCAAGAAATAAATTAATATTGTGATTTGATATTTCATGTATTCTTGCGGTTACTGTAAGATTCATTCCTATAGCAAGTCGACAAATATTTTCTAAAGAAAATACATCAAAAGAACCATGTTCTGCGTCTAAATGAATTGCATTAAAACCTTTAATTTTTGCATATTCAACTGATTCTGCTGAAGGGGTGTTCAGGTTTAATACTTTTGCATCTTTGCCTAATTTATTTAAATAAATTATTTGATTTTGATTCATCATGAAATTATAAAATATTTTGAATTACTTTACCTTAACATTTTTCAAATATTCACAGAATTTTTCAGGATATTTTTTTCATCTATTTCTACCCCTAATCCTGGTTTTTGAGGCATTTTAAGATATCCTTTATCGTATTCCCAAAAAGTTTTTACCAATTCATTTAAATTTTTTGCTAATCCAGCTTGATACTCTTGCAAATAATCATTTTCACAAATAGAAGAAAAATGTAGAGTAGCTGCCTGGAAAATAGGACTTCCCATACCCATGTGAGGAGTAACTTGAATGTTAGATTCGTTTGCCATTTTTAATTGCTTTAAAGCAATAGAAAATCCTGTTCTTCCTATATCAGGTTGAAAAATATTTAAAGCATTTTTTTTAAACCATGATGATACTTGGTAATGAGTTCTAAAATGTTCTCCCAACGCTATTGGAACTCCTGGTTTAGATACTAAAATTTTATGCTCATCAAGATTTTCAGGTTGTAAGGGACATTCTAAGAAACTTATTTGAAAATTTTGAAGATTTTCTTTGATCTCAATAGCAGTTTTTATATCTGACATCCATAAAAGATCTACCATCCATTGATTTATTTCAGGAATTTTACTTTGAAGATTAGAAAGTTCTTTAGAAATTTCTAAATTATTTGCTGGTAAGAATAACTTGACTCCCTTTAAACCATTTTTAGTCCATTTTTTAAGATTAGAAATTTTTTCTTCTATATTTCTTTGCCTTAAACCTGATAAATAAATTGGTATTTTGGTAATTGGGTTCTTTTTAAATAGTTTTGCTAAAGGAATACCATGAGATTTAGATATTGCATCCCAGACTGCAATATCTAATGCTGCTAAAGCATCGAGATAGTATCCAGAATGGTATCCTCTTCCTCTTTGGATATCATAAAGGAATTTCCACATGTGATTAGGAGAAGAGAAGTTCTCATTTTTTACTAGAGGAGAAATAATATTGGAAATGATTAATTTTACTATTTCAGGCCCTATAGGGACGTTAGCTTCTCCCCAACCTGTATAACCATTTTTTAAGGTGATTTTCACTAACAAACATTCAGGTTTTCTTGCATAAACTGTTTGCCAACCTTCTCGAAGTTCAAACCTTTCAGTTATCTTTGTGATTTTATGAGAATCTGTTTCTTCCCAATAACTAGGAGAAGAATTAAGAACTACATGATAAGAAGAAACACTTTCGATCATAAAATTTAGATTATAATTCTGGATATTTATTTCCCTCCTCCTACAGCATGCACAACTTCGATTTTATCTCCTTCTCGGACAATTATTTTTTTATATTCTTTTTTTTGAATTACTGATCCGTTTATAGCTACAGCTATTTGTTTTTGAGATAAGTTTTGTGTTTCTAGAAAAGTTAATAGATTCATGTCATTATCGAAAAGTATTTTGGTTCCATTTAGGTATAAATATTTCATAAATTAAGTAATTGATTTCCAAATAATTTTTGTGTCTTTACTAATTTTTTCTGATTTCAATATATATCGTTTTACTGCTATTCCAGTTGCCCCTTTTTCAATGATTTTTTTTGAATTATTTTGATTTATTCCACCTATTCCAATTATAGGTATTTTACTAATTTTTTTTAAATCTGAAATTGGGTTTGTGCCTATTGGATTAATGTTTGGATGACTTAATGTTTTAAAAATAGGACCTAAAATCCAGTAATTAATCAAAGATTCGTATTCTGATAAATCAGGATTAATTTCATGGATAGATTTTCCTATAAGAAAATTTTCCCCAATTATATTTTTGACTAATTCTACAGGAATAGATTTTTCTCCTAAATGTACTCCATCACATTTTAATGTCATTGCTATATCTAGGCGATCATTAATGATAAAGAGGGCTTTGTTTTTTGTTATATCTTTTATTTCTTTTCCTAAATTTAACAATTCTAAAGAAGACAAATGCTTTTCTCTTAATTGAATCATGTTAACTCCACTAGAAATAGCTTTTTCTATTATCCTTAGAGTTTCTTTGCGGTTTTTTATTTTTGTGTCAGTGACTAAACACAAAATTTTGTTTGGAAGAATTTTTTCCTTTGACATTTCTGAAAAATTAGATAATTTATTCCTTTGATGGAGAACTTGCAACAGCAATATTTTTTTTAGGTATTCTCCCAGCAAGAAAAGCTTGCCTTCCTGATTCAACTCCTAGTTTAAATGCTGATGCCATGATTCCAGGGTTTTCTGCTTGTGCAATAGCTGTGTTTATTAAAACTGCATCTGCACCTGATTCCATTACAAGAGCAGCATCTGAAGGAACACCTATTCCAGCATCAACTATTACTGGTACTTTAGATTGTTCTATGATGATTTTTATAGATTCCATGGTATGTATTCCTTGTCCTGAACCTATTGGAGATCCTAGAGGCATAACTGTAACACATCCTATTTTTTCTAATTCTAAAGCTAAAACTGGATCAGCAGATATATATGGTAGTACTTTAAATCCTTTTTTTACTAATTCTTTAGCAGCTTCTAAGGTACCTATGGGATCGGGTAGCAGATATTTTGAATCAGGAATAACTTCTAGTTTGATCCAATCAGTTTCTGTTAATTCTCTTGCAAGTTCAGCTGTAAAAATTGCTTCTTTAGAAGTAGGACACCCTGCAGTATTAGGCAAAATAGTTAATTTTTTAGATTTGATAATTTCTAAAATATTTTCTTCTTTTTTAGCATCTAAATTAAGCCTTCTTATAGCTACGGTAATGATTTCAGTTTCTGAATTTTCAATGCTTCTGATTAATTGATTAATGTTTTTATGTCTTCCAGTTCCTGTCAATAATCTAGATTGAAATTTTTTATTGTCAATGATTAAAAAATCATCCATAAACGAACCCAATTTTTAATTAGTATTTATAATTACTTTAATTTTATACTTTATATCACACAGTGGATATTAAAATATCATACAACAAATAATTTGTATATTTCATCAGAGAGACATTATGATAGAAGGCTTATTGTTAGATTTAGACGGGACTTTGATAAACCAAAATGATCAAATATCTTTTTGTGTCAAAGATATGGTGAAAGGTTTTGCCCAAATTATTCCTGTTTCTATTATTTCAGGAAGGGAATCAAAAGAAGTAAATAAATTTGCTAATGAATTGCAGCTTAGAAGTATTCAATTTTCTGATAATGGCGCTAGGATTATTGAGAGTAGAAGTGGAACAACTATAATGGCTGTTAATATTCAAGAATTATTAGTTAAAAATATTTTTAAGAAAATCTTAAAAAATAAATTAAAATTTCTTGCTACTAGCAATGACAATACTTTTGACTCTTTATCAGATGTTGATACTTTCGAGATTTCTACAATAGTTATTTGTTTAGATGATTTGGATTATGCTAGGGAATTTAGATCAGAATATTCTGATGAATTAGGGTTGAGAGTTAATATTTCTAGTGACTCAAATAGAGAAAAATTTTACGTTAATTTTAATCATTCACATGTTAGTAAAGGTATAGCTACTAATTATTTTTGTAGGATTTATTCTTTGAATAAATCTAGAGTAATGGCAATTGGTGATAGTTATAATGACTTAGAAATGTTACAAGAAGTAGGTGTCAGCGTTGCAATGCAAAATGCTCCAAAAGAAGTTAAGAATGTTGCTCGTTATGTTGTAGGGGATGTTAAAAATGATGGTGTAGAAGAAGCATTATTGAAATTTTACAATTAATTATTTTTTCAGAGCTTTTACACCTGCAGTAAAAGCCGATTGCCATATTTTTAATTCAGATTTGAGAGTTGCTCTAAATTTATTACTGTACTCTCCCATTCTTCTATATTTTTTCTTTCTTCTTCTACTCAAAGTTCTTGGATAGATTTTTTTTAATCCTCCAAGTTCTTTCATCAATTCTATTTTTAATAATCTGGCTGCTTCTTGATGAGAAGAATGAGCTCCTCCCTCTGGTTCTGGTACTATATAATCTATTATTCCCATATTCAGACAATCTGTAGATGTCAATTTTAAAGAAGATACTACTTCTCTTATTTTTTTTGAATCTTTTAATTGTGATCTAGCAACATCTTCGGGACTCATAGGGGTGAAAATAGCATTTTGCATCATTAATAATCTATCTGAAACAGAGAATGATAATCCAGTTTCACTTCCTCCTTCGCCTATGATCACAGAAATTGTTGCTACTTCTGCTCTTGTCATAGTAGAAATTAATTCTGATATAGAGTTCGCAAGTCCTTTATATTCAGCCTGTAAGCTTAATTCTGGCCCTAGAGAATCAACTAGTGTAATTATAGGCAAGCCGAATCTTTCAGCTAATTCTACGGCCCTTTTAGCTTTCCTAAACCCTTCTGGTTTTATCTTGACTCTTTTACTAGAAATTTTTGATGAATCTGGTGATTTTTTTTCCTTATTAATGTTTTTCTGCTGAGCTATTATCATTATAGATTCTCCTGCTAGTCTTCCTAATCCAACAATTATAGAAGGATCATCTGACATTAATCTGTCTCCATGTAGCTCAATAAAATTAGCGAATATTTCGGATATGTAATATCTAGATTGAGGTCTGTTATCATTTCTAGCTAACTGAACCATCTCCCAAGGCTTTAATGGTAAAAGAGTGGTTTCAGGCATTGAAGTAGTTTTTAATGTTTCCAGATTGAATTTCGGACTTAAAAGATCTAGTATTGTCGAAGTTTCTCTATTAATATTTTGTCTAGATACAACTCTATCTATTAAGCCATGTTTTTGATAGATTTCTGAAGTATATCTTGAAGGTTCTATTTCGCCACTTACTTCTTTGATACTTCTATAAGGGGCATATCCTATATGTGCTCCTGGCTCAGCGATAATGACATCTGATAGAGAAACAAAACTAGCTATTACTTGACCAGTTGACGGATTTCCAAGTATAGATATTATAGGGAGGCCTTTACTGTGAAGGTTATCTGCTGCTACTACAGTTTTTGCCATTTGCATTAGAGATAATACTCCTTCTTGAATTCTACTTCCTCCACTAGTTATTACACATAAGGCAGGAATTCTTCGTTTAGTAGCTAATTCAAGAGATAATGCAACTTTTTCTCCTACTACTAAACCCATACTACCTCCAAGGAAGCCAAAATCTAGAACCATGATTACTACAGGTGATCCTCCCACAGTACATGTTCCAGTTAATATCGCTTCACTAAGACCAGTTCTCTTTCTATCTTTATTGATACGAGATTTATACTGTTTTTCTTTAGTTGGTTCTGGAGGATTAAGAGAAGTGATGTCGTTAAAAAATTCTTTGAATGTTCCTCTGTCTACCAATGATTCGAGTCTTTCTCTTGCATTAATATGGAAATGAAAATTGCATTTATAGCAAACTTTATATTTTAAGAATAATTTGGTTCCAAATATCTCGTTTCCGCATGCGAAACAATCTGTAGTTTCAATATTTAGTTCTGAGTTATTATTTTGATTATTTGATGTGCTCTCAGACATTATTTAGATATTTAATTATTGTTTTAAAACATTTCTAGGTTTTCCTGATTCTCCAGGACCTACAACTCCTGCCTCTTCTAATTCATCCATTAGTCTTGCTGCTCTAGGATAACCTATCCTTAATCTTCTTTGAAGTAGTGATGTGGATAATTTTTTTTGATTAACTGCTAATTCTACAGCTTGTTGAAAGAGAGAGTCAGTTTTGTCAGTGAATTGTAGTGTGATATTTTCATCATTTGTCTCAGGTTCTAATTGAGGTAATTCAAAAGATGATTGGTTTTTCCAATGAGAAATAATTGAATTTATTTCTGATTCTGACAATAACCCTCCTTGAACTCGAATAGGTTTTGGTTGATCAACTGGCAAAAAGAGCATATCTCCTCTTCCTAATAATTTCTCTGCTCCCGGAGTGTCTATAACAGTTCTAGAATCAATCTGACTGGTGACACTAAAAGATATTCTACTTGGAAAATTTGCTTTTATTATTCCTGTGACTACATCTACAGAAGGGCGTTGTGTAGCCACTATAAGGTGTATTCCAGTTGCTCTTCCTAGTTGAGCTATACGCACCAATGATTTTTCAACCTCTCCAGCAGCACTTAACATTAGGTCAGCAAGTTCATCAACAATAATCACTAAATAAGGTAATTTTTTAGGTGATTTTTCATTGAATGTAGCAATGTTTTTACAATCAAGGGATTCTAAGGTTTTGAATCTGTCCATCATTTGATCTATTACTAATTTTAAAATTGAAACAGCTTTAGCAGAATCTACTATAGGGGCTGTGTATAAGTGAGGTATTCCTGTGTAAGGTGTAAGTTCTACTCTCTTTGGATCTATCATGATTATACGAAGTTCTGAAGGATCTCTAACCAGTAATAATCCACATATCATTGAATTTATACATACACTTTTTCCAGATCCTGTAGCTCCAGCTACTAGAAAATGAGGCATTTTTGTAAGGTCACAATAAATTGGATCCCCATTGCTTCCAATACCTAATGATAATGGAAGAGGATTATGTTTATTGAATGTGTTGAAAGTTTTTGTTTCCATTGTTGTTCTTAAATTAACAAGACTGGGATTATTATTAGGAACTTCTATTCCCACTAATGAAGTTCCAGGAACAGGAGCTTGGAATCTTAAATTTGGACTAGCCAAAGCTAAAGCTAGATCTTTTTCTCTTGATAATATTGTGTCAACTCTGACTCTAGTTCCTGAGATTTGTTCATTTTCGATTGATTCTTTATTACTGGAAGAAATTTTAGTTTTAGGTTTTTTCCCATAACCTGGTTCAAGTCCATACATAGTTACAGTAGGGCCAGGTTTTACTTGTCCTACTGTAACTTCTACTCCATGTTCTTTTAATGTTGAAACAATTAATTTTTTAGTATTTTCCATTTCTTCATTAGATAAAGGACTTAAATCTGACTGATCTAGGATATCTATATTAGGAAGTATCCAACTTTTAGTATTTTCAGTGATAGGTTTGTTTATTTCAGATTCTTTTTTGGTAGAATTATTTAAATTTTCATTATCACTAACTTCATTTTCCTTAGGTTCATTTACAATATTTTCTTTCTCTAAACTTTCTTGAATTTCTGGGGCGCTATTTTTTTTGTTTCTAGAACTTAATAAGTTTGAAATCATAAAATATATTTTTTTAGTAAAGTCATATATTCTTTTAGAAATTATTGATAGTTGTTGAATTATAAATAACATTTTTTTAGGCCAACAGATCGAAAAACCAATTGTTAACAAAATTAAAATTCTTAAAATTCCTTGAAATCTTAAGAAGATAAAGTTTTCCCAGTGCTCCCATTGATTTGGTTCTCTAGAAATAATGTCTCCCAATGTTCCACCAAGAGTGTCACCTAATTCAGAATTTGTTAATAAGTAATTACGCTCATTTTTAGAGAACCCATCTGATAGTTCAAGATCCAAAGGAGAATTAAATAATCCTAGAAAACCTATACTTGCTAAAGTGACAAATGCTCCAAATACCCAATATTTCCAATATTCTGAAATTTTTTGAGGATTAAATAATATATTCAATAAGATAATTAAAGAATAAATATATATTAGGACACTTCCCCATCCCAAGAATCTAATAATTGATTTCCAAAAAAAATAACTTATTAACATGAGAGATAATACTATTATTATGAATAGTATTATTTGAGGTTTCTTTCCAAAAATACTCTTTTGATTGGTTTTTGATTTTCTTTTGAGAGACAAAACTAGTTTGTTTAAACTTTATTTATTCTGACTCTAGAATATTTGATGAGACAGGTCAATTAGTAAAATAATTGATTTTTTGCTATTTTCATTTTCTTAGTGAGTCAACTAGTAAATTTGGGATCATTTGAAAATCTTTTCTTAGAATTTCTGCGAATTTTGGGTTTCTTAAAGCTGCTGCAGGGTGATAAACAGGAAAGATGATTCTTTTACCCAATATAATTTTTTGACCTCTTACAGATGAAATTGTTTCTGAAGGTAAAAAATATGATAGAGAATATCTTCCTAAAGTTACTATAACTCTTGGGTTGAAAATTTCAATTTGTTTATCTAGATAAGGTGAGCATGATTTTAATTCTAGTGGTAAAGGATCTCTATTATTAGGAGGTCGACATTTTATTATATTAGAAATAAAAATATCTTTTCTGGAAATGGAAATCTCTTGTAGCAATTCATTTAACAATTTTCCTGCTCTGCCTACAAAAGGCAAGGGCCTTCTTGATCTTCGTGAAAACCTGGTCCTTCTCCTATCATCATTAACCCTGATAGCGTGGTTCTATTCCCTGGCACTGCTTGGGTTCTTGTTTTATGAAGTTCGCATAACCTACAAGAACGAATTGTAGAATCCAAATGATTTATTTGGCTTATGATTTTTTTTGATGACATCCCTTAGGATTTTATTTATTGAGTTTAGTCAGAAAACCCTTGGTTTTCTAGGAAAGTTAGAGCATCAGATACTTTAATGATTTTTTCAGCCTCTTCATCATTAATTTCTAATGTTTCCTCATCTGTTGAAAATTCAGTCTCTATAGCCATTATCATTTCAACTACATCTAAAGAATCAGCACCAAGATCATCTACGAAAGATGCATCTGGAATTACATCATCTTCTTCTACTGAAAGAGTTTCTACTATTATGTTTTTTAATCTTTCACTAACTGAAGCCATTATTACTCCTTTTACTGAGATTTACTTTTTTCTTTAATAAAACTTTTCAGAACACCTTTTATAAATCTGTCTGAATTTTCTCCACCAAAAATAAATCCCAATTTAGAAAATTCTTCTATTAGAGAATTTATTTTTGTGGAGTCATTAAATATTTCTACTATTTCAATTAATCCTAGTCTTAATATATTTCTATCTATTACAGCTATTTGAAAAGTTGGAAATTCAGTAGCTAAGGTTTGAATTTTCATGTCTAGAGTTTTTAAATTTCCCATTATTTTTTTTAAGTAGTTTAAAATATCAGATAATGTCTCTGATTCTAAATTATGATTATTAGAAATTCTTTGTATTACTTTTTCGTAATCATTTCTATTTAAATCGATTTCAAACAAGGATTGTAAAATGATTACTCGATTTATTTGGTTTTTATCAGATGGGAATTGTAATTTTTTTTCATTGACTTGAATAACAGAATATTCATCAAAGTCACCTTCTACCATAACATTAAGAACATCTTTTTTTTGGTCACTATCTATAAAAATTTTATTTTTTACGTTAGTAGAATGGTTAGGAGCATTTTTTATTATTTTTTGAGAAATTGATGTCATAATTCTTGTTTAACGATTTCATTAGCAGAGTCATAATCACTTACATTCATAAGTTCATATTCACCAGGAAGTCTTTTTATAAAGTTCGTTAATACTTTGCCTGGACCAATTTCAATAAATGTATTACAACCTTTGCCTATCAAATAATCTAATGTTTTAGACCATTGTACGCAAGATTTCATTTGATTAATTAATTCTTCTTTTAACTCGATTCCAGTTTCAATAGGTTTGGCTTTCACATTACTAATTATTGGAAATTTGGGATTGGTAAAATTTAATGAATCTAACATTTCAGTTAGACCATCTACAGCTGGTTGCATCAACTCTGAATGGAAAGCTCCAGAAACCGGGAGATTGATTATTCTTTTAGCTCCTCTAGCATTTAGTAAATCTACTGCTCTAGCTAAACTCATATGATCCCCGCTGATAACAATCTGAGAAACAGTATTAATATTAGAAGTGTAAGTTCCAGTTTCTCTACATACTTCTTCTACTGTAAATTCATCAACACCTATTATAGCTATCATGCTTCCAGGGTTTTGCTCGCATGCTAGTTGCATTAATCTCCCTCTTTCTACAACTAATTTTATCGTTTCTTCTATTGACAGGGCCCCTGAAGCTGCTAATGAAGTATATTCTCCAAGGCTATGACCAGCAGTAAAATGAATATTGAAAGACTCTTCAGTTAATTCTTTTAAATAGGCTAGACATGCTAATGAAGTAGCTGTTATTGCAGGCTGAGCATTGCTGGTTTCATTAAGTTCTTCTTGTGTTCCATTAAATATAATTTTGGTTAAATCTCTTCCGAGAGATTCGTTTACTTGCTCGTAAACATCTTTAGCAGATTTACTTTTTTTCAGTAAATCCTTTCCCATGCCCACAAATTGGGATCCTTGCCCCGGAAAGAGCAATACAGGATTTGATTTAGTAATAACTTTATAAGTCATCTAAGATTCTACCTCACTAGAAGTTGGACTTACTTTATTTATTACTCCGATATATCTTCCTCTGTAATGACCGCAACTAGAACAAGCTCTATGAGGCAGTGTTTTCTCAGGACAAGCTGGGCATTTGATCAGGTTGATTTTTGTTAAACTTTGATGTGTTCTCTTTTTTCTCGTTCTTGACCGAGAATGTTTCTTTTTAGGTAATGGTGCCATAATTTATTTAATTCAATTCGTATTAATACGAAGGAATTATCGGTGTAAATGATTTTTTTTTCAAGTGATTTTTTATGCTTTATATTACAGATACTAAAATCAGAGTAATATAATATTAAAATTCTAGATAATTTTATCTAATTTTGTGTTTTTATAACAAAGTGACTTTGTGGTGTAGGTTTTTATTCAAATAGTTGGATACTATTTTTATAAACCTAGAAATATATTGATTATATAATTCTAGATTAATAGGTGTATAAATGAAGAATCGAGTAATAGGTATAGATCCCGGACTATCTAATACTGGCTATGGGGTTCTGGATTTTGATAGAGATCAAATTACTGCTTTGGAAGGTGGAGTTTGTAAGACTGTGGTATCTGATAATTTAGAAATCCGGCTTAAATCTATTTTTGATGATCTCAGAGAGGTTGTAATTGAGTATAAACCAAAAGTTATGGCTGTCGAAGATTTACATTCTAGGTATCGTAATTTAAAAACAGCTATAATTATGGGGCATGCTAGAGGGGTAGTCTGTTTAGTAGCTTCACAATTCGAAATACCTGTTTTTAATTATCAGCCAACTCAGATAAAAAATATTGTAACTGGATCAGGAAGAGCTGATAAAATTCAAATACAGAGATCAGTAGCAAGATTATTAAGTTTAAATTTTAAAAGTTTTAATGAACATGTAGCAGATGCTTATGCTGCTGCGATATGTTATTCAATGATGTCGAATAATGTATCCTATGAATGAAGGTAGGTTAATAATTGATTAGTTTTTTGAAAGGTTCTTTAAGGAAATTACCACTTGGTAACTCTAAGTTAGAAATATTTGTTAGCGGAATAGGGTATGAAGTTCTTTTACCTGTGTTTGTTTTTGAATCTCTTCACGTGAAACAATTACAACTAGGTGATGAAATTGAATTAGAAATTTATTATCATTCAACTGAAAGAAGCCCAAAACCAATATTAGTAGGATTTAATTCTATTCAAGAGAAGAATTTTTTTGAACAAATTATTCAAGTAGAAGGAGTTGGCCCACAAAAAGCCGTAGGAGCCTTGATTTTCCCTATTCATGTGGTTGCTCGAGCAATAGAAACTGAAGATGTACATACTCTTACTCAAATGCCAGGAATAGGGGCTAGAGCTGCACAAAAAATGATTGCAACTCTTAAAGGAAAAGTAGCTGATTCTACTTCTTCTCTTATAGAAGGTCGTATTGAAAAATCTGATACTGATATAGATAAAAAGTTAAACCTAAGAAAAGAAGCTTCCAGTATCCTTGTTAATTTAGGATACAAAGAGCAAGAGGCAATTCGTAGTATAAATGATGCAACAGAAAATAATTCTGATTTAGAAAATGATTTAGAAGCATTGATAAGAGAAATTTTTAAGAAAAAACAAGATATTAACAATTAATCTAGGTGAGTTTTGGCAAGAGAAGAAATAATAAAAAATTCTAATTCTGAAGGTTTAGAAATTCAAGAAGATTTAGAAGTGAATAAAGAAGAAGATCTTTATCAATCTATAAATTTGAGACCAAAAAATTTATTAGAATATGTAGGTCAGAAATCTGTGGTGAATAGTTTAGAGACAGCTATGAAAGCTGCTAGTAACAGGAAAGAACCTTTGGAGCATGTGCTTTTTCATGGACCTCCTGGTTTAGGGAAAACTACACTTGCACATGTAATAGCAACGGAATCCGGGTATAAAATTATTCATACTTCTGGCCCTAGTTTAGAGAGACCAGCTGATATGGTAGGTTTATTGTCTAATCTTAATTTTGGAGATGTTCTTTTTATAGATGAAATTCATCGTATTTCAAAAGGAGTGGAAGAATATATGTATTCTGCCATGGAAGATTTTAAAGTGGATTTTATAACTGGTTCTGGGACATTTGCGAAGAGTCTTTCTTTTCCATTACAGAGATTTACTTTAGTTGGTGCTACAACACGTGCAGGCATGTTGTCTTCTCCGCTTAGAGATAGATTTGGGTTAACTTATCATGTAGATTATTATTCTCCGAAAGAACTAAGTAATGTGATTAAGAGGTCCTCAGAATTATTAGGTATAAAGATTTCAGATGAAGGATCATATGAAATAGCAAATAGATCGAGAGGAACCCCTAGAATTGCTAATAGATTGTTAAGAAGAGTTCGAGATTATTCAGAAGTACATGAAACAGGAAATATTGATAAAAATATCTCACAAAAAGCTTTGAAATCTGAAGGTGTTGATGAATTGGGATTAGATAGGTTAGACAGAGAATATTTGAAAACTTTGTTAGTTAATTATAAAGGAGGGCCAGCAGGTATAGAAGCTTTGGCCGCAACTATAAATGAAGAATCTCAAACATTAATGGATGTAGTAGAACCATTTCTTCTTAAGATTGGATTTGTTGTTAGGACTCCTTCAGGTAGAAAAGCAACTGAAAAAGCTTACTCATATTTAAATGTTGATAAAACTAGAAAATCTGACCAAGCTCAGCTTTTTTAATTAACATCTAAGTCATCAAATGAAGATTGATGTTTTGACCAAAGATTTGAGTACAATCCTTTGTTTTTCATTAATTCATCATGTGGCCCTATTTCTAAGATTCTGCCTTTATCCAACACGACGATTTTATCTGAATTTTTAATTGTTGATAATCTGTGTGCGATAATTATTCCGGTTCTGTTTTCTAAAACTTTCTTTAAGGCATTTTGAATTTTCGATTCTGTGTAACTATCAATATACGCAGTAGCTTCATCTAATATGAATATTTTAGAATCACAAACTAATGCTCTTGCAAAGCTGAGTAATTGTTTTTCTCCAATAGATAAATTAGAGCCACCTTCATACAGGTGAGTAGAGTATTGATCTGGTAACCTGGTGATGAATTCATCAGCTCCTACAGTTTTGCACGCTTTGATGATTTCTTCATCAGATGCATTTGTTCTATATCTAATGTTTTCCAAAACACTACCAGAAAATATGATGGGATCTTGGAGTACCATGCTGATATTAAATCCTAATGAATCTTGAGTTACTTTCCTAATATCTTGACCATCTATAAGAATTTCTCCATCCCATATTTCATAAAACCGGTGAATTAAAGCAGCAATACTGGTTTTTCCTGATCCTGTTGGGCCAACAAGTCCAATAGTTTCATTCTTTTCTATAGATAGATTTATATTATGTAGTATTTGATTATTAGATTCATATCCGAAATTAACATTCTTAAGTTCAATTTTTCCCTCTTCAATTTTTAGTGGATTTGCATTTCGAGAGTCTTTTATATCTACAGGTAATTCTAAAAGTTCAAAAATCCTATGGCCTGATGCCATTGCTCTTTGTACAACGCTATAATGCATTGTAAGAGTTCTAATAGGATCAAAAAGTCTCTGGATATATAGTATAGATGCAACCATGATTCCAACTTCTATGGCTCCATTTGTTACTAGATATCCTCCTGTAACTATAATTATTGCCATAGATAATCCAGTTAGGGTTTCAACTGGAGGCATGATTCCAGCTCCAAATTTAGCAGCTTTATCTTGTTTGCTTAGGCTTTCTGCTATTTTTTCGTCAAATAATTCTTGATTTTTAAATTCCCTGTTTAATGATTGAGTAACTCTTACACCATTAAGGTGTTCATTCAATACTCCTGAAACTATAGATTTTGCTTTACTTGCGTCAAGAAAAGCTCTTCTTGCTAATGGTAACCAAAACATTCTGACTAAAATTAAAATTGGAAGAACTATTAAAATCATTAATCCCATGATCCAATTTAAGCTGATCAAAATTATTGCAACACATATTAGAGTAAGTATATCTGCAATGGAATGGATTCCTGCTTGGAAAAGTTCCTGAAGTGCTCCCACATCACCCTGAACTCTTGACATTAAGCCTCCATACTTCGTTTTATCAGAAAAGGACATGGAAAGTTTTTGTATATGAGCAAACATTTTTGTTCTAATGTCAAAAATTACATTTTCTCCTATCTTTCCCAGAAGTTTTTGTTGAAAATAATTGGAGAGCAAATGTATAAATGATGAAATTAATAGAATGATGAACATTAGATTCAAACTAAAGGAATCTTTTTGAGAAATAGCATTATCAATAGTGATTTTAACAATAATTGGAATAGAGACCACTACACCAGTAAATAATAATACTGCAATAAGACCACTAAATACTTTTTTTCTATATGGTTTTAAGTATTGAATAAACTTATTTAAAACTTCTTGATCATATGATGAAATTACTTCTAAGCTATCTTCAAGAAATTCTGCTTTCTTTTCTCTCTTTTTTATTTTTGCTGATTTATTAATACTAATCATGGTAAATTTTTTCTTTTTCATATTTTGGATGCTGTATATCAGAAATGGTTTTATAGATGCCTTTTTCTTTTAATAATTTTGAAGGAGTGCCTCTTTGAGAGATTTCTCCTTTATCAAGGACTATTATTTCATTTGCGTGTTCTAGGGAATCAATTCTGTGTGAGATGATTATTGTAATTTGAGATGAAATAGATGTTTCCAGATGTTCACGAATTTTTTGATCTGTAATTGAATCTAATGCACTCAATGAATCATCGAAGATAACTAGTGAAGGTTTCTTTAGTAATGTTCTGGCGATAGAAATTCTTTGTTTTTGTCCACCAGATAATGAAACTCCAAATTCTCCCACAATGGTTTCATATTTTTGAGGAAGACTTTCTATAAAGTCATGTATCTCAGCAATTCGAGCACATTCAATTATTTTATCCATTTCTGAGTTAGGCATTCCATATGAAATATTTTCTTTTATTGTCATATTGAATAGGAAAGTGTGTTGAGAAATTATCCCTACTTCTCTTCTCAATTTAGAAATGTCTAGAGTTTTTATATCAATATTGTTAATAGTTAATGAGCCAGATTCTATATCGTAAAATCTTGGAATAAGTTGGGCTAGAGATGATTTTCCTGATCCTGGAGGACCAATAATTCCTAAGATTTGATTTGAACTGGCTTTGAATGAGATATTATTAAGAATATTTTTTTCACTATGATGGTCAAATTTGAACACAATATCTTTCGCTTCAATTGTTTTGATTTTATTTATAGAGTTTGAGTTGTCTATAGAATTGATATTAGGTTCCTTGTCTAATATTTCAAACAACCTCAATCCACATGATGTAGCTCTAGCGTAAGCGTTGACCATCATCCCCATCATTCTTACTGGTCTTTGGAGTATACCTAGGAATACCAATGCTTGTGTCATTTCACCTAATGTTAAAGCTCCTGAAATAACTTGAATTCCGCATATCCATATAACTAGAGACCAGGTGATTAGGAAAAAGAACCCCATTAGGGCTTGTCCGAATGCAGAAACTTCTATGGATTTGATAGTTAGATTTGTTACATTTTGATGGGATGAATTAAATTTCTTCATCTCATGGTTTTGTCCTCCAAATGCCCTTACTACTCTTACTCCGATTAAATTTTCTTGTAACTTAGTGTTTAAATCTGAATAAAATTGTTGGATATTAGTCCAAATTTTTCTTAAACGCAATCGTGTAGTTGTTGCTAAAGAGCCAACTGGTATTAAGAAAATAAGACTTAATAATCCTATTTTCCAATCTACAGATATTAAAAAGATTCCTCCAAAAAACATAAGAAGGGAAATTTCTAAAGTTCTTAAAAAACCAGTTCTTACGAATAATCCTATTCCTTCAATATCCAATATTCCTCTAGACATTAAATTCCCAGAATGAATTTTGTCATGAAAAGAAAATGATAGTGACTGTAGTTTTTTATGAAAGTCACTTCTCAGATTTGTGGTTATATTGTTTCCAATCTTTTCTCCAAAATATTGAATTAAGAAACCAAATAAACCTCTACACATACTTGTGATAACTATCATAGCGCCTATTAAATATAGACCTGTAAAATTTGAGGATCCGGATGAAATTATTTCTATTGATTTGTCTATTCCGTTTCCTAGTAGAAGAGGTAAAAATAGTTGTGCAATTACTATGCCAATTACTCCAAGAATTCCCAAAGATATGTATTTTTTATATTCAAAACACATTTTTGTGATTCTTTTTAACACCTCGAATTCTTTTTTATGTGATAAATGAGTGAGGTTGTCACCTATATGCAATAGTTGTTTTGCATGGGCGATCCTTTCAGCTATGTGTGGATGAGGTATATGTGGTTTGGGGAAATGCATTTTTAATTTTTATGTATCTGAGAAGTAATAATAAGGGATAAATAATATTTTTTACTATACTTTTTAGTGTAAGTTTTCAAAAATTTAATATTTTAAGCATGAAATCTTTAAAAACTAATATTCAAAGAGCTAATTTTCGCTATTCTGAAATTCTTAAATATATAGAAAATCAATGTTTCCCAATAGATTGGAGGAAAACTAATTTTTTGAAAGAATTAAGAAAAAAAAATGCTATTTATTTTATTGCTTATGAGGAAATAGATATAGATCAAAATATAATAAAACACAAAAAAGCTATATTAAACAACAAGTTCATTATTGGTTTTGCTGGTATTTGGTTTTATGAAGAATTTTCAGAGATTGTATCAATAGGAGTTTTAAAAAGTCATAGAAGACTGGGAGTTGCTCACTTATTAATTAGTAAATTAATTAATTATTCTCATTCTAAAAAAATGAAAATTATTAACTTGGAAGTTGGCAAAAAGAATATAGAAGCACAGAATTTATACAGACAGTTTGGTTTTAAAACAAATGGTTATAGAAAGAAGTATTATTTGCATAATGGAGATGATGCAATTCTAATGAGTCTTATAATTTGATGTCTGCATCATAATCTTTTAGGAGTAATTCTAGTTCTTTTTCAGTTTTTTCATCTATTGATGGTGTAGGTAATCTAGTATCAGGGGTACTTATTATTCCTCTTCTAAATAAGATATGTTTTCTAATACTTAAACTTATTCCTTGTTGATTTTCATATCTAATTAATGGTAACCATTTAAAGAATAATGATTTTGCATTATTTATGTTATTTTTTTTAAATTCTTCATATGTGGTTACAAGGATTTCTGGATAAGCAAACCCAGTCATTGTACCTATAGCTCCTCTCATCAATTCTTCAATCAGAAATGCTCCCCCTAATCCTCCAAATATCCCAAGTTTATTTGATGTTTTTGACAATATTTCAGAGATTTTTTTAGGTGTAGGAGGATCTTCTAGTTTAATGAATTTTATTTGAGAAACTTTAGTAGAAATTTTATGTATAAATTCAGCAGTTAAATTGACTCCTGTTTCTTGTGGTAGATCTTGTAGGACTATAGGTAAGTTATTATTTTTAGAAATTCCTTTAAAAAATTCTAATAAAACATTTTCATTAGTTTTGATCATTTTGGGAGGAGAACAAAGGATATAATTTGCATCCAAGAGATTTGATTCTTTTATTCTTTGAGAAACTATTTCAATGCTTTCTCCGCTTACTCCTACAGTAATTGGAATTCTGTTATTAACTCTCTTTGAAACATGCTTGATCACATCATTTCTTTCATTTTCTGTTAATCTATGAGCTTCTCCCATCATCCCCATAGTTACAATTCCATGACATTTAGTATTTATAGCTAATTCAACAAGTTTATCGATTGAATCAAAATCAATCCTAGATTTTTTAGTGAAAGGAGTTGGCATCATAAAATGAATACCATGAATTGAATTAATCATTTAATTATGTGTTTAACCCTGGCTCCGAATTATCATAGTCGTATTTTTTATTTAAATCGATTGAAGCAGTTTCTTTTTCTGAAACTTCTTCTTCAGGATAAATGGCATTTACTGGACATACAGGTTCACAAGCAGCACAATCTATACATTCCTCGGGGTTAATGAATAATTGATTGTCTCCCTTTT
Source organism: uncultured Dehalococcoidales bacterium (assembly GCA_964434385.1). Taxonomy (GTDB): domain Bacteria; phylum Chloroflexota; class Dehalococcoidia; order Lucifugimonadales; family Lucifugimonadaceae. Next base: position 244,468 of record CAYSUW010000001.1, read on the forward strand.
TTGAATAAATGCAATCTACAGGGCATACATCAACACAAGATCCATCTAGTAAATCTTTGCAAGCAGAAGTAATGATATAAGTCATTTTTCCTCAAATTATGATTTTTGATTTATTACATAGATAATAATCAAGAATTTAATTTCCGCAACCGCAACCGCCTCCACCGCAGCCACAACCGCCGCCTCCTCCACCGCAACCGCCTCCACCGCAACCGCCTCCAGTTGGTATATTAGGGTTAGTAATTATAAATCCTGAACGATGAAGCCCTTCTACGTAATCAATATTGGATCCAGATATCAAGGGAAGTGTTCCAGGATCTATTAAGGCTTTAAAATCTCCAAGGTCTACAACTGTGTCATCTTGACTGGGCTTTTCTTCTAGTCCAAAAGCGTAACCCGGAGCACCGTGTTCATTAGAGGTCATTTGGATTCTTAAGTAAGAGTTATTTATTTCTTGTTCTTCTAGAACCTCTTTTATTTTTGAAGTAGCTGTTTCAGTCATATCTATAAGAAGAGCAGACTCGTTTTCCATTTAAAACCCCAGATTAATCTAATTTTTTAGGTTACTTATAAGGATTATACATGAAAAATTTTTAGAAAATAATAGTAGTAATAATTTTCAAAATACGATTTCAGTTATCGTTCTAACGAAAAATTATCAAAAAAAGAAAAATTTGGTATGATTTCGGAGTAATGTATTCAATTTTTTTAAATTTTATATTAATGAGGTGTTAAATGGATAAATTAGATTATAAAATTGTCTCAATGTTGAAGCAAGATGGAAGGCTTTCTAATGCAAATGTTGCTAGAGTTCTTAAAGTTAGTGAAGGTACTATAAGAAGAAGATTAAAAAGAATGACTAATGAAAATATTATTAGAATTTTTGCTGTTCCAAATCCTGAAAGCATTGGGTTACATTCGGAAGCTTTAATTGGAATTCAAGTAGATCCCGATAAAATGGAAATTATTGCGAACAAAGTATCTAAACTAGAACAAGCCACATGGGTCGCGCATACTACTGGAACTTATGATATATTTTTGTGGGCTGCAGTGGAATCCACTGAAGAATTAGGGAAATTTATCAGAGGACCTATTGGAACTATACCAGGTGTGCGAAGAACTGAAACATTTGTTAATCTGAGAGTTGTTAAAAGAGGACATGGTCCTAGAGATTAATAGGAGAAAATTATGGAACAATCTTCAATAGAAAATTCTACTCATTTAGGTTTAAAAAATAATGTTTCAATATTAGGGGAAAAAGAAAACTCTTTATTGGAATCAATCTTTCCTATGATTGGCTGGAAAGCAAAATTATTAGTGATAATTGCTTTTCTGATTTTTGAAACAATCCTTGCTCAGATTAAATTTTTCCTTCCTGATAATCCAGTTCCAGTTACTATGCAAACATTTGGAGTGTTGATGATGGGAAGTGTTTTGGGATGGAGGCTTGGACTTATTACTATTTTTTCATATGTAATGTTAGGTGTAATAGGAATTCCTATTTTTCAAAGTTGGAATGGGGGTATTAGTTATTTTTTAGGTGCTACTGGAGGATATATAATAGGATTTTTTCTTGCTGTACCAGTAATGGGTTTTTTATCTCAAAGAGGGTGGACTAGAAGTAAAACTTTATGGGCGATGTTGATAGGGAATACCCTGATATACATTCCTGCGGTTATTTGGTTGAGTTTTGGAGTAGCTTATTTTGACTTTACTTGGCCTAAAACTGGACAACTCTTATCACAAGCTGTTTATCCTTTTATAATTGGTGATCTGTTAAAAATAGTTTTTGCTGCACTAGTTACAGGCTTATTATGGCAATTAGTTGATTCTAAAAAATCAAAATGATTTATGGAGTGTTTGAGAATTGTATAAGGATATAGGTTGTGGAGAAGTTAGACAAAAACATGCAGGAAAAATTTTTTGTTTTGCAGGATGGGTTCACAAGAGAAGAGATCATGGGTCTCTGATTTTTATTGATTTAAGAGATTCAAAAGGAATCATTCAAATAGTTTTTGATCCTAGGAATTCAGAAGATTCTCATCAAATTGCATTATCTTTGAGATCTGAATGGGTTATTGAAGTTGAAGGTACTGTTCAGAAACGTATTAAAGGTGCAGAAAACCCAAATCTTAAAACTGGAGAAGTTGAGGTAATAGCTACCCGAATTAGAATATTGAATAAATCAAAAACCCCTCCTTTCGAAATTAACGAAGATATAAATGTTGATGAAAATTTAAGATTGAAATATAGATATTTGGATTTAAGAAAACCTAATATGCAAAAGAATATTAAAATCAGACATAGTGTCACAAAAGCAATTTGGGATTATCTTCATGATAAAGATTTTATTCAAATAGAAACTCCTATTCTTATTAAAAGTACTCCTGAAGGGGCTAGAGATTACGTTGTTCCTAGTAGGGTACACCCTGGAAACTTTTATGCTCTTCCACAATCTCCACAACAAATGAAACAAATTTTAATGGTCTCAGGATTTGAAAGATATTTTCAAATTGCCAGATGTTTTAGAGATGAGGATTTAAGAGCTGATAGACAACCAGAACATACTCAACTTGATTTTGAAATGAGTTTTGTAGAACAAGATGATGTTTTGAATTTAGTAGAAGATCTATATAAATCACTTGTTAAAAAAAATTTTCCCAAGATCAAACTTCCTAAAAAATTCCCTAGAATTTCTTTTAAAGATGCTATCGATCTTTATGGTACCGATAAGCCTGATTTAAGATTTGATTTAAAGTTAGTTGATTTAACTACGATATTTTCTAATTCTGAATTTGGAGTTTTTAATAAAACTCTTAGTTCTAATGGAATTATAAAAGGTTTTGTAGCACCTGGTTGTTCTTCTTATTCTCGTTCTCAAATATCTGAATTGAATGATTTGGTTATAGAAAATGGAGGTCCTGGAGTTTTTAGTTTTACAAGAGCAAGTATGAAAAATGAGGATTTAAAAGTTGAAGATATAAAGTCTGCTTTTAGTAAGTATGTAGAATTGGAAAAATTAAAGAAAACTATTATATCTACAAATTGTCATGAGGATGACCTTTTATTAATTTGTGCTGGTTCTGAAAAAATCGTAAATGAATCCTTAAGCATGTTGAGAAAAATAATGGCTGAGAAATTAAATTTGATTAAAGAAAATGAATTTTCTTTTGCTTTTATTGTTGATTTCCCTATGTTTGAATGGAACGTTGATGCAGAAAAATGGGATGCAATGCATCATGTTTTCTCTTCTCCTAAAGAAGAACATATCAAATATTTGGATTCGGATCCCGGTAAAATTATTGGACAATTGTTTGATTTAGTTTGTAATGGAGTAGAATTAGGATCTGGAAGCATTAGAATTCATAATAGGGAAGTTCAAGAGAAAGTTTTCAATGTTATAGGATATTCATCTGAAGAAGTATCTGATAGATTTTCAACTATTTTGGAATCTTTTGAATATGGTGCACCTCCACATGGTGGAATGGGATTAGGTTTAGATAGATTAGTAGCAATGTTAGTTGGAGAAACTTCAATTCGTGAAGTTATTACTTTTCCTAAAACTCAAACCGCATTTGATCCTTTATTCGAAACACCATCTTTAATTTCTGACCAACAACTCAGAGAATTGAATTTTAATATTCATAATCAAAAATGAATGATATTATTTCTATCTATATTTAGATTAAGAATGTGATGTAGGAATAATGAAAATATCTACTGAAAAAACTGACCAACAACAAGTAAATTTAACTATTGAAGTAAATGATGAAGATATGGAAAGCCATATTCAAATTGCTTGTAATAAAATGAGTAATAAAATGAGTTTTCCAGGATTTAGAAAAGGAAAAGTCCCAAGATCTGTTCTTGAAAATTCATTAGGAAAACCAAGGATACTTCAAGAATCGTTAGATACTCTAATTCCAGATGTTGTATTCAAAGCTGTAGATAAAGAGAAATTAGAGATAGTTTCTACTCCAGTAGTTTCTGTTGAATCTCTAGAACCAAAAGTTGAAATTCTTGCTAAAGTAGCATTGGTTCCAATAGTAAATTTATCTTCTTTTGAAAAATTTAAGATTATTCAATCGAAAAACAAAATTGGAGTTAAAGAAATTAATAATGTTATAAACCAAGTAAGAGAATCTCAAGTTACATGGACTCCAGTAGAAAGATCTGTCGAGAAAGGTGATTCCTTGATAATTGATATTGATATAAAGTCTGAGAATAAGACAGTTACTAGTCAGAAGAAGATGGAATATATAGTTGATTATGGTAAAGAACATATAGAATCAATTCCTGGATTTGCTCAGAAATTAATAAAAATGAATTTAGATCAGGAAAAACTTTTCAATTTGCAATTTCCTGATAATTTTCCAGATGAGAATTTAAGAAATAAGACAGGAAATTTTAATGTATTGATACATGAAATCAAAGAAAAAGGTTTACCAGATTTGACTGATAATTTTGCTAAAAGTTTAGGGGAAGGGCTAGAAGATGTGAAAGGGTTAAAGCAAAAAATAAAAGAAAATTTAAAACTAAATGCTGAAAATGAATGGAATAATAGGATTATTGAAGATTTTATTGATAAAGTTATAGAATCTTCAGAATTTATTGTTGCTCCAATTTTAATTGATCAAGAATCAGAAAATATTGTAAAAAGACAAAAAGAATATATTGAATCTAGAAAATTAGATTTTGACGAATATTTAAAGAATTCTGAAAAGACTTATGAAGGATTGTTAAAGGAATCTCGCGAAGTTGCTCAGAAAAACATTAATAAGTCATTAGTTTTCAATGAAATCTCTAAAAAAGAAGACATAAATGTTGACGAAGAAGAGGTTGTGAAAGAATTGAATCAATGGCAAGAAAATAATAGTAAAAATACTAAGATTTCTAAAGATCAAGTTGAGCAAAACATTAGACAATCAATTAAAGATAGATTAATAATGGATAGAATTTTGGAATTAGCTAAAGATAAAGTGGTAAAATCTACAGATGAACAAAAGAAATAATTTACTGATAATAGAAAAACAATTACATTAAAAATTTGGAGTAAAAATGAATAATATAGAAAATATTATACCTACGGTGATTGAAAGTGGCGCTAGGGGAGAAAGAGCATTTGATATATTCTCTTTACTTTTGAAAGAAAGGATCATTTTTTTAGGGACACCTATAAATGATCAGATTTCTAACTTAATTGTTGCTCAGTTACTTTATTTAGCAAGAGAGGATTCTACTAAAGATATTAATCTTTACATTAATTCTCCTGGTGGGGGAGTTTATGCAGGTTTAGCCATTTATGATACGATGCAACATATTCCATGTGATGTTTCAACAATTAGTGTAGGCTTATGTGCTAGTTTTGGTACTGTTCTTTTAACTGCTGGAACTAAAGGAAAAAGGTTTGCATTACCTAATTCTACAATTCATATGCATCAACCTATAAGTGGGGCTCAGGGTCAAGCTTCTGATATTGAAATAGCTGCAAAAGAAGTTTTAAGAGTAAAAGATGGTTTAACTAAAATAATTTCTAATCATACTGGACAACCTGAATCTAAGATAATTAAGGATTCTGATAGAGATTCTTGGATGACCGCTAAACAGGCAGTAAAATATGGAATAATTGATGAGATTCTTGAAAAGCCTGTAGAATCAGGTAAAAAGTCTTAAAAAAAGTAAGTATTTCTAAATAGAGTTATCAAAATCTAATTCTTTAGAAATATCTTCAATTTCTAATTTTGTTTCTGAAAGTTTTTCTTTACATTTTTTTGCAATTTCTACACCTTCGAGAAATAATTTTTTTGATTCTTCCAATGAAAGATCTCCCTCTTCTAGTTTTCTTACAATGATTTCTAATTGATTTAATAAGAATTCAAAAGTATCTTTTTCACTCATAATTTTCCTTGGTCTTTTTATTGTTTATCTTAGTAGTTTTAGCTTCAAGTTCTCCATTTTTAATGGTGATTGAAAGTAAATCTCCGACTTTCAAGCGATCAGTTTTTGTGATGAGTTGATTATCCTTTTTATTTGAGACTATTGAATATCCCCTATTTAAGACATTTTCAGGATTCAAGGTTCTTAAAGAATTTTCTAATGAGTTTATTTGAAAATATGATTTTTCAAGAATTTGAATAAATGAATTGCGAATAGAATTTGAATGAAGATTGATAATATTTTCTGAATTAGAAATTTCTGGTTTATTATTCAATAGTCTGTCTAATGTTATTTCAGCTACTGATTGTTTTTTGCTAAGAATAAATTCCAGATTATTTAGAGAGTCATATAATTTTTGTGAGATGATATTTTTCAATTCCTTAATATCAGGTGTAACTATTTCAGCTGCAGCAGAGGGAGTTGCTGCTCTAATATCTGAAACTAGATCAGAAATTGTCACATCTGTTTCATGCCCCACCGCACTTACAATAGGCACTTTGGAAGCAAAGATAGATTTAGCTACGATCTCTTCATTAAAAGGCCAAAGATCCTCTAAAGATCCTCCTCCTCTAGCTAAAATTATTAATTGAATATTCTTTTCTGATTCTAATATTTTTATTGATTTCACAATTGAAATAGCAGCTTCTTTGCCTTGAACTTTAGTATCAGCAATCTTAATTTTTATTAATGGATATCTTCTTTTAATAATGTTTATAATATCTTGCAAAACTGAACCCTTTTTGGAAGTGACTATTCCAATCATTTGTGGATATTGAGGTATATTTCTCTTTCTAGATACATCAAACAAACCTTCTGATTCAAGTTTAGTTTTTAATAATTCGAAATTCTTTTGGAGGGAACCAATTCCTTCTGGTTGAACTTTATTAACATATATTTGAAGATCTCCTCTTGATTTATAAAAGGAAACATAACCTTCTGCACTTATTTGTTGTCCATCTTCAATAAATTCAATTCCAGATGCATCTCTAAACATAACGCATCTTATTACTGCTTTTTCATCTTTTAAAGAAAAATAATTATGCCCACTCGATGATTGAAAATGATTAGATATTTCTCCAATCACTTCAAAGTTTCTTAAATGAGAGCTTTTTTCCAAAGTATTTTTTATATATTCTGAAAGTTCCCCAACAGAGAAGGTAGCATGAATTCGTGAGTAGTTGTTTTCTTCCTTAAAAACCATTTCTACTTTGATCTTTCAATATATTGTCCTGAGCGAGTATCAATTTTAATATTATCTTCTGTAGATATGAATAATGGAACTTGTACTTTAAGACCTGTATTTAAAGTAGCAGTTTTTGTTACATTAGTTGCAGTATCTCCTCTTACAGCTTGTTCAGTGTCTTCTACTTTTAAGATTACTGAAATTGGCAATTCAATACTTATAGGATTTTCTTCAAACAAAATAACTTCTATCAACTCTCCTTCAACAATAAAATCTAAAGCATTTCCTAAAATTGTAGATGAGATTTCTATTTGTTCAAAAGTATCGTTATTCATAAATGTATGACTACTTGAATCACTATAAAGATATTGAAATGGTCTTTTATCTGTTCTGGCTAATGTTAATGGTCTATTGCCTTGTAATTTTTTTTCAAAAACATTCCCTGTTTTAATATTTTTAACCTTTAGTGTCAGTGTGGGAGGAGCTTTGGGAGGTTTTCTATGTTGCCATTCAAGAATTTGATATATTTCATTATCAAGCATTATTGTCATATTCCTTTTTATTTCACTAGAACTAATTGTCATTTTTCCCCTTTCTGATCAATCTAAGATTTTATTTTTTTTTGCGTTACTCATTATCTTTGTTTCACCATTTTTAATAGATACTATATCTTCGATCCTCACGCCTCCCCAATTTTCTATGTATATTCCTGGCTCTACAGTGAAAACCATGTTTTCTTCTATGATATTTTCACTAGTAGGTCCTACGCCTGGGTTTTCATGAACTTCTAAACCTACACCATGACCTAGGCTGTGCCCAAAATTCTCACCGAAACCTGAATCAGTAATTATTGATCTAGCTAAATTATCTATTCCTTTTCCTGTCATTCCCTTTTCGAGAGTTTCTATAGTAGTTAATTGAGCTATAAAAACAGTATCATAAATTTTATTGTATTTTTCATCAGGTTTTCCTATACATATTGTTCTAGTTAAATCACTACAATATCCTGAAAATTTTGCACCCATATCAATTACTATTGGTTCTCCTTCGCGTATTTTTCTATTGCTTGGAGAATGATGAGGTTTAGCTGAATTAGGCCCCGATGCCACTATTGTCTCAAAAGATAATGATTCTGCTCCTTGCATTCTTATGTGTTTTTCTAATTCCCATGCTATCTCTTTTTCAGTATCTCCTGGTTTTATATTTTCAGATATTGCGTTAAAAGAGTTGTCAGCAATATTTATTGCTTTTTGAATTGTTTCTAATTCTTCGTCATCTTTTATGGATCTTAGAGAGGATATTATATTAGGTGAAGGTATCCATTTGTAAGGTGTCTTGTCTTCAAGATATTTCAAATTTTCAACAGTGATATCTTCTGATTCGAAAGCTATATTTTTGAGATTTAATCCTTCAGTAATAGCTAAAGGCCAGGGGGTTTGACTAGTAACTGTAATAACCTCAAATTGGGCAGATTCGGTTTCTGCTTGGATTGAATATCTTGAATCAGTAGATAACCTACATTCTTTTTCTGTAATTAATAAGTAACCCCAAGAACCTGTAAATCCAGATAGATATCTTCTGTTAATAGGATTTGAAATTAATATGGAATCAAATTCACTTTTTTTGATTACATCTTGTATTTTTTCTAATCTTTTCTCAGTCAATTTATTTGCTATTTATTTGATCAATTAAATGTTTGAGGGCAAAAATATATCCCTTTTTACCGAGACCAGAAATTTGACCTATTGATATAGGTGCAATGATTGAGGTGCTTCTGAATTTTTCTCTTGCATGAATATTTGATAGATGAACTTCTATGGTAGCAAGATTTGAATCAATTATTGCATCTACCAAGGAATAACCTGAACTAGTTAGGGCACCAGGATTAATTATTATTCCAAATGAATCTTTAGAATGTTTTTGGATAAAATCTACGATATTTCCCTCGTGATTAGATTGAAAACATTCTATTTCAAGGTTGTGTGATTTTCCATATTCTAGAATTTCGCTTTCAATTTCTTCAAGAGTTATATCTCCATAGAATTTTGATTCTCGATTACCTAGGTTATTTAAATTTGGACCATTAATTAATAGAATTTTTTTCATTTTATACCTCAGTATTTAAGTTTAACGGATTTATTAACAAAAAAAATATTTGATTAAGCATTTTTAGATCTAGGGTGAGATGAATTATATATTTCTTTTATTTTTTCTTTAGAAATATGAGTGTAAATTTGTGTTGTAGTTGGGCTAGAGTGTCCTAATAATTCTTGGACTACTTTGATATCAGCGCCACCATCTAACATATGGGTAGCAAAACTATGACGAAGAGTGTGTGTATGGAAATCTTCATGAAGTCCTGCAATCTGACTATATTTTTTCACTATTCTTTGAATTGATCTTGTTGAAATAGGATTTCCAAATTTATTTAAGAATAAATAGTTTGTATTAGATGTTGTTTTTCTTTCAAAATCCAAATATTTTTTAATTGAATTTACAGCTTTTTCTCCAATTAATACTATTCTTTCTTTATTTCCTTTACCTTTCACTTTTATTTCGCCTGATTCAAGATTAATATTTTCGAGTAATAGGTTTCTCAATTCACTTACTCTCATTCCTGATCCGTACAAAACTTCTATTATTGTTGAGTTTCTTAATTTCATTTTAGTCGAGATAAAATCTTCTTCCATCATTTTAGAGATATCTTCTGAGTTTTCTATTCTAGGTAATTTTTGATCTTGCTTAGGAGGTTTTACCATTTCTGCAGGATTATGAGATATTTCATTGTTATCTTCCAAGTAGGTGAAAAAAGTTTTTAGTGATGAGAGTTTTCTTGAAATGCTTTTCCTAGACACATTCCTCATTGATAACCACCTCATATATCCTCTAATATGATTTTTATGTAAGTCATGCAATGATTTTAATGAAATGCTATTTAAGAACTCAAAAAATGTTGTTAAATCTATTACATAATTTCTAATGGTGTACGAGGAGAGAAGTCGTCTTTTATCCAAAAATTCCTTGTAGTTTATTACTTGATCAAACCAAGGTTTTCGGATAATTTTTTCATAAAGCGACTTAGGGATTTCTGATTTTTCCTGATTTTTTCTAGAAGATATCATTTATTTAAAATTAAAAATTTATATTCTCTAATTTTATCTAGTTTTATTTATTTGTTCTTCTATAAAAGATACTAAGATAATGAATTTTTAGCTGTGGAGACTTTTTTCACTCATTGAAAGTTGTAATTTTTTTAGTGATCTTTCTCTCCTTCTTCCTTTTGATGCCCAAGCTTCTTCATCTCCTGTAACTTTACATTCTCTGTCCTCACAAGCTAGGAATGCACCATCACCTTTTTTATTTCTGAATCTTATCCACATTAAGTGTGGGGCAATTTCCAAAGATTCATTCACGGATTTTGTTCCTAAGGGTGGATCATTTTCCTCAAAATTTTTTCCTGTTTCAGAATTGATACACGGAGATTTCGCTGAACATACTATGTTAGTTCTTAAAAAATTATATTCACTAGGATCTCTAGGATTTTCTTCACCCCTTAAAGCTAATTTAGATGTCAAAGGTTCAAAATTATTCCAGAAGTTTTTTACAAAGTTTTCTCTTTTTGATTTTCCATTAGAAATAAGATCAAGTTCTTGTTCCATTTTCTCAGTAAATTTGTAGTCCATAAAACTATTTGAGAATTCTATTTTTAGTTCCTCTACTAGTGCATTTCCTATTGGGCTTAAATATATTGATCTACTACTTATCCATACATACCTTTTATCTTTTATAGTGTTAAGAATGCTTGCGTAGGTACTAGGCCGTCCCACACCTAAATCCTCCATTGCTTTTATTAAAGAAGCTTCCGTGTATCTTGGAGCGTGTTGTGTGAATTTTTGTTCTTTATTTAATGAATCTAGATCTACTGATATTCCTTCTTTAAGATCTGGAAGCTTTTTATTTTCTTTTTCAGGAAATAACTTTTTAAATCCATCAAAAACTAACTCCTCTGTTTCTGATTTAAATTTGTAACTATTCTCATCATTCAATGAGGAAGTAATTAAACTAGTTTTTTTAGTTTTGCTCTCCGTCATTTGGCTTGCCACAGTTCTTTTCCAAATTAAATCATAGAGCTTAAATTGATCATCTTCTAAAAAACTCTTAATTGATTCAGGTGTTCTATTTATAGATGTAGGCCTTATTGCTTCATGGGCCTCCTGAGCATTAGCAGATCTAGTTTTGTATTTTCTTTCAGTAAAATAATTTTCACCATAAGAATTTTTTATGTGACCCATGATACTTTTCATTGATTCATTAGATAATATTGTTGAATCAGTTCTCATATAAGTAATTAATCCTTCTTCTCCTCCTCCTATTTTTATTCCTTGAAATAGTTGTTGAGCAACAGCCATGGTTTTAGAAGGACTCATTCTTAACCTAAAAGAAGCGTCTTGCTGAAGCGTACTGGTTGTAAAAGGAGGCCTAGGCTTTGAAGTTCTATTGGAGGTCTTAATGGATTCTATTGAAAAAACTGAGTTGTTTATTGAATTTTCAATCTGATCTGCTTGTAATTGATTACTTATTTTGAAATCTTTTGCAGTTACTCCAGGTATTTTGAATAATTTTCCTGAGTATGAATTATTATTTGATAAGAAATTAGCATTTATATTCCAATATTCTTCTGGATTGAATGCTTTTATTTCGTCCTCTTTATCTTTTACGATGCTAACGGCAACTGATTGTACACTAACTACTGATAATCGATTTAATCTTAGTAAAGAAGAAGTTAAACCACTTAAAGTAAACCCAACTAACCTA
>CAYSUW010000002.1:0-165013 GCA_964434385.1 uncultured Dehalococcoidales bacterium
TTCGTTCTCTAGAAACATCTCTAGCTGCAAGTTCTGCAACTTCAGCTGCTCCAGTTGGTCCTGAGTGAGCAGTAGGAGGGCCTCCACTATGGTCTCCATCATCAGGTGAGCCAAAGAATTGGGCATGTATCTGGTTATAAACACCACTTGATTGGATTCGATCAAGCATTTCACTTATGGCTCCCGCAAGATTTGGATTGTCAGGATCTACTGCAAATCCATATTTCTCTCCTGTTGGGAATGTATCGACAACAACAAAAGAATCATCTTGTGTTGATCTAAATCCATTAACAGGAAGATCTTGCAAAATTCCATCTACATCTCTTGCTGCTAAAGCCAAAAACATAGCAGCTGGTTCATCGAATGAAACTATAGTAGCTCCAGGATTATTTTCATTAGCGAATTGTTCTCCGGTAGTACCGGTTTGAACTGCAATAGTTAATCCCTTAAATTTTTCTAAAGTCATATTCATGTTAGCGTCTTCTCTCCTGATTAGCATAGACTGATCAGCATTGAAATAAGGCTTAGTAAACAAGGTTTGAGCTGCTCTTTCATCTGTAATTGTCATTGCAGATGCTACAACATCACATTCTCCTGCAGCAGGGAGCAACCATATTCCATCAAATGGAACGACTTTAACTGACATTTCTAAATTAGAGCCAGTCATTTCTGCAAGTCCTTTTGATACAGCTCTCATTATTTCCATATCAAATCCAGTCCATTTACCATCTATTTCCATTTCGAATGGTGGATAAGGAGCATCTGTACAAACAGTAAGTTTGCCATCAGAAACTAATTTGAATGGTGCACCTTTATCAGGATATTTAGTTTTACCTGCTGGAGCAGGTGCTTTGGCAGATGTCTTTTCAGCACTACCTGGTATTTTCATTTGTTTGGTTGGTTCTGCTTTTATCTCTGATGCAGTATCTTCTTCTGTCCCACCACAAGCCAGTACTACAATCATTGAAATGAAAACAAACCCCAAAACAATTCTTTTTAAATTCATACTTTTCCTCCACTAATGTGTATTAGTTGATAAGGTGTATTTTAACATAATCATTTTTATAACAAAGTTTATAGTTTTTTAAGATGAAATTTACTAAAAAAACTCCTAATGTGATATTTATTATTTCTGATGAAATGAAAGCAACGTCCCTTAAGATGTATTCAGAATATGGCGTTGAAACACCGAATTTAGAAAACCTTGCTAATAGTGGGGTATTATTTAAAAATGCTATTACGCCTCATCCACTGTGCGTACCTGCTAGAACTTCATTGGTTACTTCAAGATTTCCTAGTTCAACAGGTTGTAGAAGAAATGAAATTTTCTTGCCATTAACTGAAACACATGTATTTGAAATATGGAAGAAAATTGGGTTTAAAAATGGCTTGATAGGGAAAAACCATTGTTATCAGGAAAAAGAACATATAGATTCCTTCGATGTTTTTTGTCCTATATCTCATTCTACTGGAGGGAAGTGTAGGATTTGTAATGAGATATTCTGCTCTCACACTCCTGATATTGTAAAGACTAAGGGAATGAAGTGGGTAATAGATTCAGATGTGATTATAGGTTCACATAAAACTAGAAATAATATGCCATGGCAAAGTCCTAGACTTTCTTACGCTGTAACAAATCATAAGATAGAAGGTTATTCTACTGATGCGATTACTACTCAGGCAGAATCTTTTTTAGAGAAATATAAAGATGAAACGTTTGCACTTTGGTTATCTTATCCAGATCCACATGCTCCTTACGAAGTTCCTGAAAAATATTTTAATCAAGTTAAATCAGAATCTAATAAGTTACCTCCAAATTCTAAAAATTCAATAAAAGGTTCTGGCCACCCTGAAAGGAATAAAGTTTTATATGAAATTTTGAACATGGAAAAAGATGATCCTGATCAAATTCAGGAAAATGTTGATGTCTATAATGCAATGGTGAAATTTGTAGATGATGGAGTTGGAAGAATTATTGAAAAAGTGAAAAAACTAGGATTGGAAAATGACACTATTATAGTTTTTACAGCAGATCATGGTGATTTTGCTGGAGAACATAATATGATGGGAAAGGGGGGAGTGTTTTATGATTCTTTAGTAAAAGTCCCCTTAATTGTTTCATATCCTGGTGTAGTACCACAATCAGTTATTGAAGAAAATGTTGTAAATACTATTGATATTGTTCCTACTCTTCTCAGATTACAGAATATTGAAATCCCCAAAAGAATGCAGGGTAATCTTTTACCTTCAGCATTAGACGTAGAACCTCAAAAAGCTACTTTTTCTGAATACGGAGCTGGAGGTCCTCCTTTTAACTTAGAAGACTTAAAAAACTTTGAAAAACCTTTAGGACGTAGAACAATTATTGAAACTCTTTGGGCTAGGGAAGCTGAAGGAAGAAGAAAAATGGTCAGAACAATCGAATGGAAGTATATATATGATCCTATGGGTGATTTAGATGAACTATATGACCTAAAAAATGATCCATGGGAAATGGAAAATTTGTCAGAAAATCTTAATTATTCAGATATTAAGAATCAAATGAAATCTTATTTGTTGAATTGGGCTATTTCAAGAGAAGATACAGAACCTGTTCCATTACCAAAATCTATTGGAAGAGAAAATAATTAATTTATTATCTAGTAATTATTGTTCCTCTAACGTATTCAGCCGCATCACTTGCAAGAAATGCATAAACTTCAGCCACTTTTTCTGGATCTGCTAATGCTTTTATATGTTCATCAGAAGCACCTTTAGTAGTAATTCCACTTCTAACTCTTCCAGGCAAGACATCATTAATTCTTATTCCATGTCTAGAAATATGGTAATCAAGAACCATTGCTAATCCATGCGTTCCACCTTTACTAGAGCCATAAGCGTAAGAAGCACTACCTCCAGTTACTCCAGCTCCTGATGCTGTAAGAATTATAGTTCCTTTTTTATTGGGAATCATAACTTTACATACATGTTTTACAACTAAAAAAGATCCTTTTAAATTAATATTTAACACTTCATCCCAAACTTCTTCTTCTAGTTCTCTAATGTCAACCATAGCTCCACCCATAACACCTGCAATTTGTAGTAGTACATCTATGTTACCCATCCACTTATTTGCTTCTAATACCCCATTTTCTACTTCTTCTTCATTCATAATGTTGACCTTAAAGAATTTTGCATTTCCACCTAAAGATAGGATTTCTTTTATAGTTTCTTCTCCTTCTTCTTGGTTAAAATCAAATCCTGCCACTTGAGCTCCAGATTTTGCAATCTCTTTAGCTGTTGCTTTGCCAATTCCAGATGCAATTCCAGTCACTAAAATCTTTTTATCTTTTAAATCTGACATTTTACTCCTTGATTATTTTATAATTCGTTTTCTTCAGGGTTTCCATCTAACACATAACTGAGCCCTTTTGATTTATTGTTTAAATTTGTTATTTGTTTTTCTGTGAGTTTTATTTCTAAAGCACCAACGTTCTCTTTCATCTGTTCTTCTTTATCTGCCCCAGATATAGCTACTGATATTTCGGGGTGACTTAATACCCATGAGAGAGATATTTGTGCAGGTGTAGCATTATGCTGTTCAGCTATATTTTGAATTAATTCTATCAATTCTATTGTTTTTCCTTTCATAACATCTGAATAGATGCTTTTTAGATAAGGTTTTACGTTCCAAAGACTTCCTGCATCCGGTTTGCTTTTAGGATCGTATGATCCACTAAGAAGTCCTATTCCTAGAGGACTGTATGCCATTATTCCAACACCTGTATGTTTAGCTAGGCTAAAATGTTCTTCTTCCAGTTGTCTATTCATTAAACTATAAGGATTTTGCATGGTTATAAATGGAGCGGCATTAGTTTTTTCTGCTATAGATAATGCTCTGTATATTTGCCATGCTTTGTAATTGCTACAAGCTGGATAGAGTATTTTTCCTGCTCTTACCAAGTCATCCATTGCTCTGACAATTTCTTCCAATGGAGTAGAGTTATCAGGTTCATGAAGTATATAAACGTCTATGTGATCCGTATTTAGTCTTTTTAAAGATCTTTCCACTTCTCTCATGATATGGAAACGAGAGCTTCCTCTATCATTAGGCATGGTTCCTATGGGACTAGTGACTTTAGAAGTTATTACTACATCATCTCTGCATGACTTTAATACTTTGCCAAGTATTTGCTCAGAAGTTCCTGCATTAATGCGTTCATCAAGTAGTCCGTAGACGTTAGCACAATCAATAAGATTAACTCCAAGATCTATAGTGCTTCTGATAAATTTTTCAGCTTTTGAGGGATCTCCTTCTCCGCGTAATCCTAATCCTAGAGCTATGCGAGACACCTTGACCCCGCTATTTCCAAAATTTACATATTCCATAAAATTAACTTTCTCCTTTTAAAATAAAGTTATCGATTTCTTTGTTTAATTTAATTTCAGAATCTTTTAATAATTGAAGTTTTTCTTCTAACCATTTTTCTTGATCCGTTAAACTGTTAGTTAAATTTTTTGCAATTGATAATGTATGCTCTGGATGAGGTCCTCCTTCAACTTGTCTTGATAAAACAGAATTTAAGGGATTTAAAGCATTTTCATATTGATTTTTAGTTAGGCCAATTGGTTTTCCGAAATATTCAATAGCTGCTTCATCCAAGAGTTCAGAAGTAGTGTCTTGAGAATTAATGTTTCTTTCTTCTGCAAGCCTAACAAGTGTTCCTACACATTGATGAGCAATTCTCCAAGAATATCCTTTTTCTTTTACAATTGTTGCAGCAATTTCTGTAGCAGTAGCCCATCTGGATTTTGATTTTAGTTCTACATATTGTTCTCTAATTGTTATATCAGGTAGCATAGTTGTTAGCCAAGTAAGGTCTCTTCTAGCTAAATTAAAAATATTTTGTAATGAAATTGGCCAAATTGTAGACATACCACTTTCTGCAGGACCAGTTTTGCTTTTACTAGCAGAAAAGGCTCCAGTAAGAGATCCTATAGCAGTAGCTGTAGAACTACGCATATGTTCTAATGCAACTGGATTTTTCTTATGCATCATAATACTACTTGTATGGCAAAATCTATCAGGTAGATCTATTAGTAACATGTCATCACTGTAAAAAAATGCTAAATCATCAGCCCACCTTCCAGTATGTGAACACAAAATAGCAAGGTTTGAATATACCTGTAGTAAAGAATCATCAGTTCCTAAAATAGCATCAAGAGTACTTTCCCTTACATCATCAAAACCTAAAAGTTCAGCTGTTCTTTTTCTATTAACAGGAAAAGGAGATCCAGTTCCTATTGCAGATCCTGCTGGGCTGGAATTTGAATATTTATAAGAATAACAAAATCTATCAATGTCTCTATGTAATCCTTCAGCCCACATTAAAGCATATGCGCCTAGAGTAGTTACTTGAGCATGTAATCCATGTGTTGATTCAGGAACTATAACCTTTCGATGTTTTATAGCAAACTCAATCAATGTTTTTTCTACTTGAATCATTAATGGGATAGTTTGTAAAATTTGGTCTCTAAGAAAAACATGAACTCTGACTTGACCTAAATCTCCAGAGGATCTTGCAAGATGTATCCTACCTCCAACATCATAACCTAATTTTCTAATTAGATAATGTTCACCAGAGTGAAGTCCCCATCCATGTTGAGATCTAATTTCTTCAACTCCTTTTTTATCCATATATCTTAGTTCTTTCAAAATTGATTGTGCATCTTTTTGAGGAATAATATTATTCTCTCCAAGCATTAAAACATGAGATTTATCGAATGCGTGATAAGTTTTGATGAATGGAGTATCATCTTCTACATTTTCATAAGCCACATCAGATAAAAGGGGTTCATTTAATCTTATTCCAGTTCCCCTATATCCATCATATTTATCATGAGGTAATTGTTTCATTTATCACCTAATCTTTAGAAGAAACAAATTTAATTGAATTATCTAGGATTTTTAAAAATCCAGGATTATCTACACTTATTCCAGTATGTCCTAAAGCTATATAAACAGTTTTTCCTTTATAGTAATTAGTTGACCATCCGAGAGGATGAGATTCTCCTTCATAGTCTGCTTCGATAAAAATTTTATAATCATTCTCAGGTAACTGAAGTTTGTAATATAATTCATCATCTGTGAAGAAATTTTCTACTCCTAGTGTGCATGGGTGATCTTCATCGGTGACTTTAACTTCAAATCTTGAGAAAGGTGGATGTGTACTAGGAGTTTGATTTGGATATGTAGGTGGTTGTTGAATTCCAACCCATCCTCCTCCAACTATTTTTAACCATTCGTCCCAACCTGGACATGAATCAGGAGAAATATGAATTGAAATTAACCCACCCCCGGATTCTACAAACCATTTTAAATTTTGTTGTTGTTGTTCAGTAAAATCATTATTTCTTTCTGACTTAGGAATACTAGGAATCCTTCTGTTCTTCTTTGTAGATCCTTCATCTATTCCACCTCTTCTAGTATTTAAAACTACTGCATCATAATCCAATAAAGGAACTCTATCTAATTCTTTAGCAGATCTTGATACTTTTACACTATGACCTGACTCACGTAAAGATTTTGAAATAATCGGTGTAGATAGATGATAAGGATGTCTTCCGCCAGTAATTAATAATATTTTCATTTTTCTCCTTTAGTTAATTTAATTATTCTGAATTCTCATATAAGACTATTTGTCTGACAACCATCTACGTTTATACAAGCTCCAGAGATTAATCCAGCTTGTTGTGATGCTAGGAATGTAACAGTTGCACCTATTGGTTCTACTGTTCCAAATTTTCCTGCTGGTAAATTTTGTTCTATAAAAGAGTCTATAAATTCTTTAGAATTATCTTTTACAAGTTTGTCCCATCCATTACCTTCATTCTTAATCATTCCAGGTGCTACTGAATTGACACACACACCATCTTTAATGACTTTTCTAGCAGTACTTTTTGTTATAGTTATTAATGCAGATTTTGCTGTCATATAAGCTGAACTTGCACCTCCGTATTCTCTACCCCAAATTGAAGCAATGTTAATGACTCTACCCCATTTTTTTTCTTGCATTTTAGGAATTGCAAGTTTCATTAGATCTATACTAGTGTAGAAATTCAGATCTAGAACTATTTCATAATCTTGGATAGATTGTTCTAAAATAGAACCTGATGAAGTAGAAGAGCCACCACCTCCAACATTATTAACTAAGATATCTATATCTCCAAGATTTTTTATTACTTCTTCGTATGCTTTAATTCTTGATCCAGATTCAGAAAGATCAGCTACAAATCCATAAGCAGTTACTCCTAATTTTTCTATTTCTTCTGCAGTTTCTTTGATAGTTTTAGAATTCCTACTACATATAGCTACATGAACTCCTTCTCGTGCTAATGCTAGTGCAGATTCTTTTCCTATTCCTTTACTTGCAGCAGTGACAAAAGCAACTTTATCTTTAATTCCAAAATCCATAAATCTCCTTATTTATTTAATATCTTGTTAATTTTTTGGACAGCATCAGAAATTGCTTCCTTTGGGGAAGTCCTTAAATTTATTGCATCATCAACCATGAGGTTTAGAATCTCAATAATGGGTGTGCCTTCAGTTATTTTAGGTAATGTTTTTGCACCTTTATGTGATTCTTCCATTATTGAATATTCAGGGTTTGATTCTAGTAGTTTGGGGTTATTCCAAGTACTAATTCTTGTTCCTGACATACCAAAAGTTGTTGAAAGATAATCCATTTCTTCTGAACATAAAAATTTGATGAATTTATAAGCTAAATCTTTGTTTTTAGAACCTTGTGGAATTGAATATGCCCAATAAACATTCAAGGATATGTTATCTTTTAAGTTTTCTGACTTAGGAATAAGATGACATTGAACTTGACCTCTTACTTTAGATGAATCTAGTTTTTGTGCCATTGAAGCAAATCCAATCCAGTTCCACATCATTGCCGCTTTTCCATCTGCAAAGAAAATTCCTGAACCCAATGAATCCCATTTTAGTGATTCTTTAGGGACGACTTTATATTTGTGGATTAAATCTACCATGAATTGTAGAGATTCTTCGCCTATATTATTATCGAACATAGCAATTTTATTGGAATTATTTAAAAATTCTCCGCCACGGCTCCATAATTGAATTAAAAAATCATAAACATTGTTATGGGCATCAGGAAGACCTGCTGTTATAGTACCCCACATTCCATTGGTAGGGTCATTAAAAAATAAAGCAATATCTAAGAATTCAGACCAATTTGTAGGAGGTTTCAAAGAATAACCATATTCATTATAGAATTTATTTCTATTATCCTGTGATTCGAATAAATCTTTTCTTGTAATTAATACTTCAGGTCCATCATGTAATGGGAGTCCAAATATATTATTATTACTTTTCTGAAGCTGTAATAGACTTTGTGGCCATCCATCACTCCAACCTTCAGGTGGATCTTTAGCAATATAAGGATTTAATAATGTAGCTAATTTTTTTTCAAATATTTCAGGGTACCAGTCTGTAACTGTTGTCATTATATCTACGTTGTCATCTAACATGCCTTTGTTGTTAACCATATTCATATAAAGTGTATGAACTTCTTCTTCTATTACTTCAACAGTAAAATCGGGTAAATTATGAAGATTTCTGAATTTTTCTGACGCTTTTTCAATAAAATGATTAAATACTCCACCATCTCTTGAAATAATTTTTAATGTACTCAATTTTTCCTAAATTGTAATTAATAATATTTGTATGTAACAGGATATAGAATATTTTCAATGTACTCAATTTTTCAAAAATTTTTTGATTGACATTATTTTTGATTCAAAAGAAAATGAGTTCATAATAAATTTGTAGTTCATAATTGCATATAAATAATATTTAATTTTGAAATTGGAGAATTTATACTTATGAAAAAATTAATTTTGATTGGACTCACTGGATTGTTTCTAGCTTCATTCATTGCTTGTGGAAGTAGTGAACCTGAAGTTATAGAAATAATTAAAGAAGTACCTGTAGAGAAAATTGTCACAGAACAAGTGATTGTTGAAAAAGAGGTGCCGGTTGAGAAGATCGTAGTAGAAGAAAAAATTATTACTAAAGAAGGCGAAACTAAAACTATTGAAGTAGTAAAAGTTATTGAAAGAGAAGTAGAAGTTGAAAAAGTTGTAACAGTTAATACTAGACAGAAGAACGTTCCTAGGAACCGAACTGTTAAAGTTAGTGGATTGCCAGCAGATGATACTGCATACGATATTTGGAGTATGTATGCTATAGGAGGAACTCATCAAAAAGGTGTAGGTTTATTCTATGAACCTCTTTACTATTATGATGGTTTTGATGACATTTGGTATCCATGGCTTGCTGAGAGTTATTCATATAGTGATGACTTATTATCATTGACTTATAACTTAAGAGATGGAATTGAGTGGAGTGATGGAACACCATTTACTGCAGGAGATGTTGCTTATACATTCAACACTCTAGCTGATTATGGTGCAGAAGTAAGATATGGAGCAGAGTTTGAAAGATTCTTAGATATAGCTGAAGCTGTAGATGACAGAACAGTAGTTATAAACTTTACTCAACCTGCACCTAAGTTTCATTCATTTTTGACATATAAAGGTGATTCTGGGATCTTTATTGTTCCTGAACACATTTTTTCACAACATGAATGGCCTGAATTCAAACATTTTGACCTTGATAAAGGTTGGCCTATTACAACAAGTCCTTGGAGAGTATCCTTTGCTGATCCTAACCAGAGAATCATAGATAGAGTTTTAAGTTGTGATGAATGGTGGGCATGTAAGACAGGATTCCAAGAACTTCCAAAAGTTGAAAGGTTCATAAACTTACCTAGTACTAACCAGAGTGTATGGACTCAACAGATAATTACTGGAGAAATTGATTCAACTGGAGACTTGCAGGCAGAACAATTTAAAACTGCACAAGCAGCAAGTGAAAATGTAGTCAGTTGGTCTGGAAATGGTTCATCTGACCCAGGTCCTTTTGGTCATGCTAGTTGGTGGCCAACTTCAATTGTAACTAATAACCTAGATCCTCATCTTTCAAAAAGAGATGTAAGATGGGCTTTAAGTTATTATCTTGATAGAGAACAAGTAATCGATGTTTCATTCAGTGGACATGGTACTTTATCAGCTTATCCATGGCCTCCATTCGGAGGATTTGATGATGTTGAAGCAGCTCTTGCAGATACATATACAGCAAACCCGACTAATGCATTTGATTCAGCAAAAGCTGACTCACTTATGACTGGTGAGGGATATACAAAAAATTCTGATGGATATTGGGCTAATGCAGATGGTGTAGTAACATGTGACATTCTTGGTTATGGAATTTTCTCTGACCAAGGACCAGTATTGGCTGCACAATTAGAAAAAGGTGGTATTAAATCATCATATGCTGAACCAGTAGATGCTTACGCACTTATGACTTCTGGAAAGACTGTAGCAGATGGTGGTTACACTTGTTCTATATTTGGTCATAATGGAGCACAAGGTGGAGATCCTTATCTCACACTATTACTTTACTACACAGGAAATGAAGGAAACTTCTACAATTACAGTAATCCAGAATTTGACAAGTTAGTAGATGAATTAGCTTTGATTGATTCTGATGATAGAGCTGAAATTATAAGAGTTAGTACAGCAGCGATGGAAATTTGGATGAAAGATCTTCCAGATATTCAAATCGTTCAATTCCTAACTAGACCTGCGATGAGTACAAAATACTGGACAAATTGGCCACAAGGAAGCAATGGATATATGAATGGATTGTTTACTCATTTAGGTTTCCATGTAACCTTGCAGAACTTGGAACCAGTAGAGTAAAATTATGAATAATATTCAATGAATATTGTTTAAAGAAACTAATTAAGCAGGCTAACTTTTAATTAGCCTGCTTTAATTTTAAATAAAACTTAAAAAGGATTTATGACAGTAAAGTATTTACTTACAAGAATTGGTTTATTTTTCTTAATAATATGGATTGCAGCCAGTGTAAATTTCTTGTTACCTAAAATTTCTCAACAAGATCCAATTGCATTAAAACTTCAAAAGGAAATGCAAGGAGGAGGATCAGCCCAAGTAGGTATAAAGAAGATGTCAGAAATATATAATAAAAAATTTGGATTAGATCAGCCCTTATACAAACAATATTTTAGATATCTTGTAGATACATTTCAATTCAAATTAAATTATTCTATTTTGAGATATCCAACTCCTGTATCTAGAATAATTAAAGAATCATTACCATGGACAATTGGTTTAGGTGTTACCACTACAATAATCGCTTTTGTTATTGGAAGTATGTTGGGAGCAGTTATGGCTTGGGGAAAAGCTCCTAGGTATTTAAAAACTTTGTTGCCATTTCTATTTACTTTTTCTGCAATTCCGTATTTTCTTTTAGGATTAATATTTATTTATATATTTGCATTTAAATTACCTTGGTTTCCTTTCCAGGGTGGATATCAAGGAGGACTGTTTCCTGGATGGAATTGGACTTTTGTTCTCTCTATATTAAAACATTCAGTATTACCAGCTATTTCCATAATTATTGTGTCTATTGGTTGGTGGGCATTAGGTATGCGAGCAATGATGATCACTATGCAAGGTGAAGACTACATGATACAAGCTGAAGCAAAAGGATTAGAACCAACTAGAATTTTTATTAGATATTCAATTAGAAATGCAATACTCCCTCAAACTACTGCATTTGCTTTATCTTTAGGGCATTTTTTATCTGGTCTTATTTTAGTTGAAGTTATATTTGGATATCCAGGATTAGGAAACACTTTACTAAATGCTATAAAAGCTTTTGATTATTTCTTGATTCAAGGAATTGTTTTTAGCATCATAGTTTCTATTGGTGTGTCTATGTTGATAATTGACATTCTTTATCCTTTTATAGATCCAAGAATAAATTACGAACAAAAAGGATGATTTGTGAAAAATAAAAGTGTCTTATTTTTAAGATATGCTAGAAGGAACCCTATGCTTGTTTATGGGATTTCATTATTGTCTTTGTTAATATTTCTTTGGATAGCAGCAAGGTTATATGTTTCTCCTGAGATGGCTAAAGCTTTATCAGTTCCTCATCTTAAATCTCCTACTTTAGAATATCCTCTTGGTACTGATCCTCAAGGTAGAAACATATTGGCTGTAATGGTTGTAGGAGTTCCTCTAACTCTATGGATTGGATTATTTGCTGGAGCATTTGGAACGATAATAGGAACAATTTTAGCTTTTATAGCTGGATATTTCAGAGGTGTTCCTGATGCAATTATTCGTGTAATTGTTGATACATTAACAACAGTTCCTGGATTAATGATATTAGTTGTAATAGCTCTTGCTATAGGTGCAGGAGGCTTAAGTGTTAATCAAATGGCACTAGTAGTTGGAATAGTTGCTTGGGTAGGACCTACAAGAACAATTAGGTCTCAAGTTTTAACCATGAGAGAAAGAACTTATGTGGAAATAGCAAGACTTTCAGGAATGAGTGGATTTAAAATCATATTTGTTGAATTGATACCTAATATCATGCCTTTTATAGTTTCACAATTTGTATTGGCAGTTGCTGGAGGAATTTTAGCTTCTGTTGGTCTGGAAGCCTTAGGCTTAGGTCCTTTTGATACAAATACTATGGGAATGACAATTTATTGGAATATTTATTATGGATCATTGATTCAAGGAATGTGGTGGTGGTGGGGTTCACCTACTGCTGTAATAATAATATTATTTGTAGGATTGTTTCTAGTTACTGCAGGTCTTGACGAATGGGCTAATCCAAGATTGAGGAAACAATTATGAGTACAAACTTTCCTGTTCTAAGTGTTAATGATGTAAGAATTCACTATGCTATTGATGCTGGGGTCGTTAAAGCGGTAGAAAATGTATCTTTCAATTTGAATAAAGGTGAAAGACTCGCATTAGTGGGTGAATCTGGTTCTGGAAAAAGCACTTTAGCAATGTCTATGATGGGTTTAACTTCTCCACCTGGAAAAATTGTTTCTGGAAGTATTTTAATAGGTAATAAAGATTTACAGAAATTAGACGATAAAGAAGTAAGAAAAACAAGATTAGCAGAAATTGCATTAATTCCTCAAGGAGCTATGAATTCCTTAAATCCTGTTATTAGAATAGAAGAACAAATTATAGATGGCCTTCAGGACCATGGAATTAAAGACTCTAAAAGGGGATATAATGAAAGAGTTTATGCATTGCTAGAAAGAGTAGGTTTAGCTAAGAAAGTATCTAGAATGTATGCTCATGAACTCAGTGGAGGAATGAAACAAAGGGTTGCGATGGCAATAGCTACTTGTCTTAATCCTTCAGTAATTGTTGCAGATGAGCCTACTAGTGCATTAGATGTAATTGTTCAAAGACAAGTGATGATAACTCTAGGAAGATTACAAGAAGGATTAGAAGCATCTGTGGTTTTAGTTGGTCATGACATGGGACTAGTAGCACAATTTGCAGATCGAATTGGAGTTATGTATGCAGGAAAAATGGTTGAATTAGGAGATGTAAAAAATGTATTTAAAAAACCACATCATGCTTATACAAGAATGTTAATTGAAAGTTTGCCTGATATTGATAAACGAAAACCTAAATTATCTGGAATTGATGGTTTGCCTCCTTCATTACTAAATATCAAGCCTGGATGTTCTTTTTGTTTAAGAATTAATAAAGAAACAATAGAAGAACCTCAATGGGTTGAGATAGAAAAGGGGCACTTTTTTTCTGAATGTAAATCATGCGTTGATTATAAACTCTAAAAAGGAAGATATGGGAATTTTATTTGAAGCAAAAAATGTAACAAAAATATTCGGTGGTGGTATTTTTAATAAACGTGTCACAAAAGCTTTAGACAAAATTAATTTTGTTCTGGATTCAGGATCAAATAAAACTAAAGCTGATTTAACTGCGATTGCAGGTGAAAGTGGTAGCGGAAAAACAACACTAGCAAGATTATTATTAGGTGTAATAAAACCAGATGAAGGTGAAATACTTTACCAAGGCCAAGATGTTGCAAAAATGAAAAAACCTGAATTACGTGAATTTAGAAGAGAAGTTCAACCTATTTTTCAAGATCCATTTGAAGTTTATAATCCTTTTTATAAGGTCGATCATGTCTTATACACTCCTATAAATGAGTTTAAAATGTCTAAATCAAAAACTCAGGCAAAAAAACTTGTTGGAGAAGCATTAGAAATGGTAGGACTTCGTCCTGATGAAACGTTAGGTAGATTTCCTCATCAATTAAGCGGTGGTCAAAGACAAAGAATTATGGTTGCTAGAGCATTACTTTTAGAACCTAAAGTAATATTAGCTGATGAACCTGTTTCCATGGTAGATGCATCTTTAAGAGCTACTATTTTAGAAAGTTTAAAAGCATTGAATAGAGAAAAAGGAATAGCGATTGTTTATATTTCACATGACTTAGCTACTGTCTTTCAAATATGTGACAAAATTATGGTTTTATTCAGAGGAATAATGGTTGAATGGGGATCTGTCGAAAAAGTAATTGGAAACTCAAAACATCCATATACTAAATTATTAGTAGGTTCAATTCCTAGACCAAATCCTGAAACATTGTGGGATGAATTGGATGAAAAAATTATCCAGGATTTAGAAAATGAAATATATTTAGATCCTAAATTTAAACTGGATAAATTATCCTCAGATCATTATGCAAGACAATTCTAATTAAGGTTTATATGAGTTTTCCAATTTATGATTTTAAAAAAGATATTCGTAATGTTTTAGTTAAACCTGAAATAAGAGCAAGAATCTTTCATATGAAAGCTGGAGAAAAAGTCAATTTGTATGATAAAGCTCTTAGCCATTCTCATGATCTTGGGTATGAAATTTTTCTAATTTTACAAGGAAAAGTCAGAGGACTAATAGATGGTGAAGAAGGAATATTAGGTCCAGGTCAAATGTGTATAGCAGCACCTCATCAAACTCATGCATTTGAAGTTATTGGAGAAGAAGACGTAATAATGTATTTATCTGTAACTCCTCATGTTCAACCTACTCATACTTTCTATGATTCTGAGGGAAACCGTTTACCTAATAATTTTATGCCTAATAGTTCATATGATTTAAGTGATCAGATACAAAAACCTATTGATATCCTTCTTGATGAACAAATAGAAATAACTAACAACCTATTGACTGCTATTAAAGATTTTAACTCAAATCAGGAAATTATTATTGATCGTCTAAAAACACAAATTGATAAAAATGATTATGATTCAATATCTGAACAAAGAAATCAGCTTTGGTCAGAACTTATTTCAGTTTTTGAAGAAACATTCAAATTAGGAGATATCTGGAATAATATAGCCCCGAATTTGCCTAATAAAAAAGGAGATGAAAATTGAGAATAAAAATAGGAGTTGTAGGTTGTGGCGCTATTGCTCAAGTTCATCATTTACCATGGTTAACTGAGTTATCTGATGAATATGAAGTTACTGGTGTATGTGATGTCTCTCCAAGTGCTTCAAAATATTTATCTGATTGGTGGAAAATTCCAAATTCTTTTACAAATTATAAAGATTTAATTAATTCTGATGTTGATGCTGTACTTTTATGTCACACTGATCCCAAAACAGAAGTTGCATTAGAAGCTATTAAAAAAAGAAAACACGTTTTTATTGAGAAACCTGTAGCTTTGTCTTTAGAAGACATAGATATTCTTTTAGAGGAAGAAAAAAAGTCTGGTGTAGTAGTACAAACTGGATATATGAAATTATTTGAACCTGCCTTTGAGAGAGCTCTTCAAGAATCTAAAACCATTAATGACATATCTCTAGTTGAAATTCGTCATATACATCCAAATAATGATTTACATGTTGGACAATTTAGAACTAAAAAATTTAATGATATCCCTAAAGAATTAATTCTAAAAAGAAATAATGATGCAAAAAATTCCTTGTTAAACGCTATAGGAGATCAAATTCCTCAAATATCATCTGCTTATGGGACAATATCTGGAAGTGCAATTCATGATATGTATGGGTTAAGAACTTTAATGGGAATGCCTGAAAAAGTATTGAACACCGAGATATGGGGAGAAGGGGATTATTGTAAAGCCATTAATACTACATTAGCTTATTCTAATGGAGCTAGAGCTATTATAACTTGGATAGACTTGCCAAATTTATGGGATTTTGATGAAACTTTAAAAGTTTATGGTGATTCTAAGAGGTTAACTGTTTCCTATGCTACTGGTTTTTCAAAAAACCAATCTAGTTTATTAATTCAGGAAATTGATGAAAATGGTGTTTCTCAAAGAAAAGAACCGATTTTAGATTGGGAGAGTCCATTTAGAAGAGAATTAAGGCATTTCCACTCATTGCTAAATGGTAAAGAAATTAATAGGGCTCCATTAATTAATGCCAAGTTAGATATTTCATTAAATATTGATATTATTAAAAGCTACATTAATAATTCTGAAATAAATGTAAAAAATTAGAAGTAAAGGAGTAAAATGAACTTTTTGAAATCACCTTTTAAGATGTTTTTAATTCTATCACTGTTGTTTCTTTTATCTTGTGGGAATTCAGATTCAACTACAAAGGAAGAATCATTGCAAAACAAATCTTCTGAGCCATTAGAAGAGAAATTTTCAATAGAACAAGTTATAGATAATGGAAAAACATATACTTCTAATGATTTTTTTAATGCAGGGTTTAAAGAGTATAAAGAATACAATGTATCCAAGCTTACATCTTCAACTGAAGCTTGGTATGGTTTTTGGGGCCCTGACGAAGACAACGTTAAATATTATGAACTAAGATTTTATCCTGATCATTCAACAGCTTTATCTGATGGGAAACCATTTGCTGAAGATGCTACAGGAAAAGATGCAATACTCGGTCGTAAGGATACAATGTGGAGAGTTGGAATTAGTGATAGAAAAATAAATGTGTTGAAAACTTCTCATGGTTCATATGCGGAGAGAAATGAGACTGTACCTCATACAGCATCAAAATATGCCGAATATGTTATCTTTGATAATGTAATTATGCTTTGTGAAGGTGTAGAAATTGAAGATTCATACAAAACTTGCTCTAATTTGATTGATCTTATTACTAAATAGTAAAACACCAATATATGTATAAATTTACATTTTCAATCATTCTTATTTTATTTCTAATAATCTCATGTAATTCTGAACCTGTAGTTACTCCAACTCCTTTATCAATGGTTGAAGAATTTTCTTTTGAGCAAGTTGTAGATAATGGAAAATTATATACTTCTAATGATTTTTTTGATTCAGGTTTTCAAGAATATAAAGAATATAATGTTTCAAAACTTACTGGAGCTACAGAAGCATGGTATGGATATTGGGGCTCAGATCAAGATAATGTGAAATATTACGAGATAAGATTTTACCCTGATCATACAATTGCAGTGAATGAAGGAACTTCATTTGCAGAAAATGTTACTGGAAAAGATGCTAAATTAAATAGAAAAGAGGCTATGTGGAGAGTTGGTCTTAGTGACAGAAGGGTTCTAAAAGCACCAAAAATTAATTTAAGAACTGGAGAAGAAGTGGCTCCTAAATATTTTGAGTATATGATTTATTCAAATTTTATATTATTGTGTCAAGGTTGGGATACTGAAGAATCAATAAATAATTGTAAGAATTTATTAGATTTATTAGATTAATAATAGCATGAAAATAAGTTGGTTAAGATGAAAATAGAATCTATAGAAGTTATACCTCTTGTAGTTGATTTAGGAACTACATTTAAAGGTTCTTATTATTCTATGTCAAAAAGAGCTACTTTAATTACTCGAATTTATACAGATGATGGAATTGTAGGAGAATGCTACAACGGGGACGAAATAAATGATCAAGTAGAAATTCGAGAGATTATATTAAATGAAATTTTCCCTTTGCTTAAGAATTCAGATCCATTATTAATTGAAAAATGCTGGAATCAAATGCAAATTTTAACTAAAGATATTCTTAGAGATAGATCTATGGTCATAAAGGCTATTTCTTCTGTAGATTCAGCTTTATGGGATATAGTAGGAAAAACCGCAGGTTTACCTTTAAGCAAATTATGGGGTTCCTATCATCAAGAACTTCCAATTATAGCTATAGGTGGTTATTACGGAAGAACACATAAAGAATTAGCTAAAGAAGTCTTAGAATATAAAGAATTGGGTTTAGCAGGTTGCAAAATGAAAGTAGGAGGCTCTACTCCAGAAGATGATTCTAAAAGGTTTATTGAGATGCGGAATGCTGGAGGTAATGATTTCATTTTAATTGCAGATGCTAATCAAGGTTACACTACTGATGATGCAATTAAATTTTGCAAACTAGTAGAGGATTATAATCTTGATTGGTTTGAAGAACCTGTAAGTTGGATAAATGATCGCCAAGGGTTAAAAAATGTTAGATATAAAAGTGGATTACCTGTCGCTGCAGGGCAGAGTGAAACCAGTAGAAGGGGGATACTAGATCTAATAACTTCAGATTCCATTGATATATGTAATTTTGATGCTTCATGGGGAGGAGGACCCTCAGAATGGATAAGAGTAGCTAATATGTGTGAAGTATATGGGATAAAAATGGCACACCACGAAGAACCTCAAATTTCATCACAAATGCTTTCATCTTTTAAACAATCAAAATATGTTGAGTGTTTTCATCCGCTACGAGATCCTCTATTTTGGAATCTTATAGAAAATAGACCTGGCCCCAAAGATGGATTTTATAAAACTTTAGATGAACCAGGTTGGGGAATAATTTTAGATAAAAATTACATTAAAAAATATCAAGTAATTTAGGAGAATAAATTATGGGTACTGAAAATTTTTCAGGAGTTATTCCAATTCTTTCTACACCTTTTGATGAAAATGGTTTAATTTCGTTTGATGATTTAAAAAAAGAAATAGATTGGAGCATAGAAGTAGGTGTTACTGGTTTAGGTATTGCTCTTGGTAGCGAGATATACACATTACTAGATTCTGAAAGAAAAGAAATATTAAAATGTGTTGTACAACAAGTTAATGGAAGAGTACCTGTAGTAATGAATTCAGGTGGAGAGGCTACATTTTTAGCTTTAGAATTTTCAAAAGAAGCTGAATCTCTGGGTGCAGATGCATTGATGATAAAACCGCCACAAGGAGCATCTGGTAATAACTTAATTAATTACTTCATTGAAATAGCTGAATCGGTGAATTTGCCAATTTTTATGCAAGATGTGATAGAAGCTCAAGTTCCACCTCTTGTAGCTATAAAATTATCAAAATTACATAAAAATTTAAATTATGTTAAATCTGAAACTTTGCCTACAATTCCTAGAGTTGCAGAAACGAATTCTAATAATACAGATAATTCATTAATAATTTTTGGTGGTGCAGGTGGAAAATTTATGCTTCAAGAAGCCAGACGAGGCTCAGTAGGAACAATGCCATTTGCTAGCATGGCTGATTTTTTAGTTGAAATATGGAATGAATGGCAAAATCAAGATCAATTTGCTGCGGAATCAAAATTTAGAAAGTATCAAACTTTAATTGATCTTGTTGCTATGGATCCTGGATCTGCTATGTGGTTAACAAAAGATATGTTAGTAAGAAAAGGTATATTTTCGAAAAACAATGCTTTTCCTAGGAGATCATGTAATAAACCAGATGAAGAAATATTTTTAGAGTTTCATAGAATTTTAGATGAATTAAATATATAACTAATCTTCAAATTTAACATTTTTACTACTTAAATCTGGTAAAAAATTATCTTTAATGTAATCCCAATTGAATTCTATCCCTAATCCTGGTCCCTGAGGTACTGCTACATATCCATCGTTATCCATTGGGTCACAAGGGTTATTAAGAAATGGAGGACATTGATCTCTATCAATTTCTGGTCTAGTAAGACCTCTTTCATAATATTCACATTGTTCTTCAGTTGTGGATCCAAGTATAGCTAGGTTACCAAATCCTCCAACGTGCATTTCACATTGCATTCCTAAAGATTCGTACATTGCGATAGCTTTTTTATTTCCTGTAATTCCACCAAAACTAACATCTATTCTTCCCATGTCAGATGCTCTTTGAAAAGCCCAATTTCCTCTACTATAAAAACTGCCAGGTTCCATTTCAGGTCCTAAAATATTTATTTGAAGTTCCTTAGTTAATTGTTTATAGGGTTCTATCCTTCTTTCGTCCATAGGATGTTCTAACCAGTAATAATCTAATTTTTCTAGTTGTCTGCCCACCATAATTGACTCTTGATATGTATAAACACTCCATGGATCAAGCATTAAGACTATTTCATCACCTACAGCTTGTCTTACTGCTTCACATACTTCAATATCATTTTTAGGAAAACTAGGTTTTCCTGGTGCTGGACACTTATTTATAGGATCCCAAAAAATATAAGCATGTACTTTAAATGCTTTGTAACCTCTTTTTACTGCATCTTTAGCATGTTCAGCATAAACATCTGGATCTCCTAGATTTGGATATGTACTAGCGTAGGCTAGAACTTTATCTCTTGCTCCTCCTATAACTTTATAAGTAGGGGAGTTAGCAATTTTGCCCATAATATCCCATAATGCACAATCAACAGATCCAACAGCAGTCTCTGAAAAACCTCTGTGAGCCATCATCCATTGCCAAAGTCTTTCAATATTTCTAGGATCTTGACCTACGAGCAAAGGTTTTATTATCTTTTCAGTAATCTCAACTGAAGGGGGATCATAATACATACCCCAGCCATATACAGTGTCAAAACCGTTGACTCCTTCATCTGTAATTATCTTAATAAGACCATTAGGAATACGTCGTTTTTTGGGCCCTAATTTCCCATAACCCCATTTAGTACTCAATTGTTCAGTTTCAACAGAGAATCTAATAATTTGAATATCAGTAATTTTCATATTACCTCAACTTGCATAACCGGCATGACCGGAACTAAAGGTTTTATTTGAGTAATCCCAAGGTTTAATTTGATCATCTATAATTTCAATTCCAAAACCAGGAGCATCTGAAGGGATAATCTTTCCATCAATTGGTAATGCCATTCCTGGTGTATATGGTAATTCCTCTAATGGTATTCCAGGATCAAATCCCATATGAAATTCAGCGAATGGTGATTCTGGCATAGCAAAAGCAAAATGTTGTCCAAATGGAGAGTTCGCGCCACCATGAGGAACAGTTATAATTCCAGATGTTTCAGCAAGATTATAAATTTTTAAAGTTTCAGTTAAACCACCAACCCAATTTATATCAGGTTGAACAACATCTACACATTTAGCTTCTATCATTTGTTTAAAGGAATGCCTTCCACGATGATCTTCTCCAGTTGCAATAGGCATCCACGGTGCTGATTTTTTTATAGATATTAAACCATCTATATCATGAGGAATTAATGGTTCTTCTATCCAGCGAATTTCATATTGTCTCAATCTTTCTGCTAATCGGATAGTAAATTCGGTGTTATACGACATTACAGCATTAATCATCAACTCACTACTATCTCCAATTATTTTTCTTGCATCAGTAACCCTTTTTTCAACTAAATCTAAACCTTTAATTCCCATTTCATAATGAGCTGGATTTGTGATTTTAAATGATTTGAATCCTAAATCTATGTACCAATCTAAATCGTCTCCAGTCGAATACAGGTCTATATGATCTCTGCTGGGACCTCCAATTAATTTATATACAGGTAAATCCAATAATTTTCCTTTAAGATCCCATAAAGCTAAATCAATTCCACTTTGTGCTACATTTGTTAATCCAGTACCCAATCTAGCATTAGATCTGTACATTAAGTCATTTAAGTATTCAATAGAAAAACAATCTTGTCCTTCAAGTAATGGAGCTAGATGAAAATCTATGAGATTTGCGACTGGTTGTCCAAATGAACATCTTCCCAATCCCCATTGACCATTTTCAGCAGTGATTTGTACCCAAACTTCACCTCCTCCTAAACCAGGGATCTTAGATGGAATTTTTGAAAATTGTGGATATTTATTAATAGGTAAAATTCTTGGTGCATATTTATTCCATGAATCTCTCCAAGGTTTTGTTTTCACAGATGGCCTTGGAAAGTTTATATTGACAGCTCTAACTGATTTAATTTTCATATCATGATAATAGCAAAAAAAAAACGGGGATCCAAATTGAATCCCCGTTAAATATTTCGTTATATTCTACTAGTTACCTGTAGATCTTAACTTAAGCGTTTGCATGTACCAACCATTCCAACATGGATATGGAGCTACATAAGGATCATCTCTACTTGCCCAACCAGACCAGTAATGTCCGTTTTGAACTACTACGTGAAGTTCCTCAGCTATAAGAATAGCAGGCATTTCAGTGTACCAGATGTCCATAGCTTCTTCTGTGAGTGACATATATTCTGCGTCATCCATAGAGTGAGCCATTCCTTCTAGTTTATCAATGATTTCACTGAAACGATCATGCTGCCATCGAGTAGCATTAACAGCGTTAGGTGCTTTTTCTCCTAACGGTGCATAGTGTTTCTTGTGATACTGCTTAAGAGTGTCATAAGGTTCGTTAATACTTCCACACATAATGAAAATACCAATTGGTGTGTTACCAGTTAACATGTTGTCAACCATAACAGCTTGTTCACTTTGTACGTAAGTAGCATCGAAACCACCGTCTCTTAATTGTTTCTCAATTACTGGACCATTAGGTCTTAACCATCCAGCAACTTCAAACTTGATAGAGAAAACTTCTCCACCTTTTTCCCACATACCATCAGCGTTTTTAGCGTAACCGGCTTTCTCCATTCTCTCAGCTGCTTTAGCTAAGTCGTGAGGGTCAGTTCCACCATATTTGTCGATTAATGGCTGGAAGTGTTTGATGTAGTTGTTAACAGCATATGAAGAGAACGGTCCAGAAACTGGAGGTACTGCTCCCTCATAACCTAAAGCAGAAACCTGAGTTCTGTTAAGTGTGTGGTTCAAAGCCCACCTTACATCAACATTGCCATAAGGCTCAACTTCGTGGTTAATTTCCATATTAAATGTACAACCATCTGGAGCACCAAATACAGGTCCTTCTCCCCAAGACTGAAGCGCAGGATTTCGCTTCATAGCTGCCTTAAAGGTACCAACCAATAGTGGAGGTCCAGCATCTGCTTCGTTGTTAATGTATAGTGCAGCTGCAACTTCATCATCAGAAGCAGGGATGTACAATACTCTCTCTACATGAGGGTCTTCAGGCCAGAAACCAGTTTCAGTTCCCCACCAGTCGTCCCTTAAGTCATATTTGTGAGATTCAGCAGACATTTGAACTAACTGATAAGCTCCAGTAAATACTGGGTGACCATTAGCTATGTCCAAATTCTTAAATGTTTTTACATCTTCACTTTCCCAAACGTGTTTAGGAAGAATGTCTTGGTGATTCTCATGTCCTAGACCAAAAACATTTTGGAAATATCTTGGGTCAGGTTTAGTCAAATTAACTGTAAAGTTGAGGTCATCTTTAACATCAACACTAGCTATTTTGTCTTTAAAGTTTTGAGAATACCTTACGTCAGGCGCTGCTGCAGTAACCATGTCAATAGTGTGTTTCACGTCGTTAGAAGTGAAAGGTGTGCCGTCAGACCATTTTACGCCATCTCTTAATTCAACATCAACAGAATCTAGAGTTGCATTATAAGTCCACTTTTTACCAATCCATGGAATGATACTACCAACGTTTAAGTTAGTGTAGAAAAGAAATTCAATCATTCCTTTTTCACCAGCATGTCGTTGATGGTTTACACCATTCTGATATGGGTTATAAGTGTCTGGCATAGGTAATTGATTTCCTAAAGTGTCACTCCAAGGCATGACTACTAGAGTCTTGCTTCTTGGAACATCTCCACCCATTACTCTTGCAGGCTTAGCTTCTTCCTTTTTCGCAGTAGCAGGTTCTTCTTTAGCTTCAGGTTTTAAAGGCTTCACTTCTTTCTTTTCAGTTTTTACAACTTCTGATTGTGAGGCTACTTTAGGTTGAG
This sequence comes from uncultured Dehalococcoidales bacterium, assembly GCA_964434385.1. GTDB lineage: Bacteria > Chloroflexota > Dehalococcoidia > Lucifugimonadales > Lucifugimonadaceae. Next base: position 24,002 of record CAYSUW010000002.1, read on the forward strand.
CTTTCTTTGCAGCAGGTTTAGCAACATCATCATCGCCACCACAAGCTGTAACTACAAGCATCAATCCAAGCATTAAACCGAGAACTAAAGCAAATCTACCATACTTCAAAAAAGTAAAAGTATTTTTCTTTGCCATATTAATTTTCTCCTTCATGTTTCTATATTTGCTCTTAAATAAATATATTAATTAATTAAATAAGAAACAAAAATAAAAAATAGAATTAAGTTTTAAGGACTAAGTTTATATAGTGATAAAAAAAAAATCAACGAAAACAATAATGTAATATTTAAATTTAAATTGATAATAAAATTTTACTACCAAAAATTATCGAAGTATGCTTGAATAAATAAACAATAAAACTTTAATCGTAATCAAGAGAAATTATTTAATATAAAATGAAATTATCTTATGCAATAAAAAGACTGGGTGTATTCTTCCTTATTATCTGGCTTGCAGTAACACTTAATTTTGCTTTACCTAGAATGATGCCAGGTGACCCTATAGAGCAGAGATTAGCTTTAATCACAGCTTTTGATGAATATGCAGCTACAAACATTGCTGAAATTGGCGCATCTTATCGAAAGCAATATGGTTTAGATAAATCTGTAACAAGGCAATACTTTACTTATTGGAGAGACTTATTTAGAGGTGATATGGGTGTATCAATGGCAGATTTCCCACAACCTGTAGCTCAAAAAATTAGTTATGCAATGCCATGGACAATCGGTTTAATTACTGTAGCTACAATAATATCTTTTGTTATAGGTAGTTTGATGGGTGCTTTACTTGCATGGAAAAGAGCTGTTAAATTTGTTCTTCCCCTTATGCCTATTTTTATGATTTTATCTGCAATTCCATATTTCTTACTTGGACTTCTTCTAATATTCTCTTTTGCATTGGTATATACAATTTTCCCACTGGGAGGAGGAATAAAAATTGGAATGGCCCCTAGTTGGGAATTGGAAGCTGTAATAAGTATCTTCCGACATGGAATGCTTCCAGCATTATCAATTATTTTATCCAGTGCGGGAATGTGGGGATTGGGTATGCGTGCACTAATGGTAACCAATCAGGGTGAAGATTTTATGCATCTTGCTGAGGCTAAAGGATTGCCAGAAAGCAGAATATTCTTTGTTTATGCGTTCAGAAATGCAATGCTACCTCAAATTACTGCAGTAGCTATTTCCCTTGGATTTGTATTGTCAGGTTCTGTGTTAGTAGAAGTAATTTTCAATTATCCTGGAGTAGGTTTTCTTTTGAGGCAAGCAATATCAGGAAAAGATTATTGGGTTATACAAGGAATTGTGTTTATTTTAATACTTTCAGTTGGAGTAACATTATTGATAGTAGATCTTTGTTTACCATTACTTGATCCAAGAATAAACTATCAGAAGAAATAATAGGTTGTAACCAATTATGAATTCATTTAAAAATAATCTTATAAAATTTATACTTAATTACAAACTCTCAGTGGGACTTTTATTGTGTCTTTCAGTGGTTCTCTTTGGAGTAGTAGGACCAGCTTTCTGGGATATAGAGAAACATGAAGTTGGAGCAGGCATGCCAATGATGGAACCATCATCTGAACATCCATTAGGTACAGATGCTCAAGGTAGAGATGTATTGGCTTGGATGATAGCTGGTACTCCTGCAACTTTAAGAATTGGATTACTAGCTGGTGCATTAGGAGTAGTGATAGGTGCTGTTGTAGCATTCGTTGCTGGTTTTTATGGTGGATGGATAGATACTGTATTAAGGATTATTACAGACGTTTTGATTACAGTTCCAGGAATTTTAATATTGGTTATTGCTGCATCTATGTTAGAAGTAGTAACAGTAGAATTAATGGCTATTATTATTGCTGCTCTTGCCTGGATGGGTCCTGCAAGAGTTATTCGTTCTCAAGTTTTAGTATTGAGAGAGAGATTATTTATTGATGTTTCCAGATTATCTGGTGAACCTGATTGGAAAATTGTATTTCTTGAAGTAGCTCCTAATCTTATGCCGTTTTTATTAGCTAGCTTTGTATCTGCAGTGGCAGGTGCCTTATTAGCTTCAATTGGACTTGAAGTATTAGGATTAGGCCCAGCTCATCTTGCAACATTAGGACAGATAATTTTCTGGGTTGATTTTTATAATGCTTTGCTTAGAGGTGCATGGTGGTGGTGGGGTCCTCCTATTGCAATAATTATAGTTTTATTCTTTGGTTTATTCTTAGCCTCAGTAGCATTAGATGAAATTGCAAATCCAAGATTAAAGACAAAGGTTTAAAGAATGAGTACAAAAACAAACGCAGTATTAAGGGTAAAAGGCTTACAAGTCCACTACGAAACTAGTAGAGGTTGGGTAAAAGCTGTAGAAGATGTTACTTTTGATTTAGAAAGAGGTAAAAGATTAGCTTTAGTAGGAGAATCGGGTTCTGGGAAAACTACTATGGCTATGGGACTGATGAGGATGATTAAAGAACCTGGAAAAATAGTTTCCGGCTCTATAGAAATAAATGGAAAAGACATTATATCTCTTAGTGACACTGCATTAAGAGATACTAGATTAAAAGAAATTGCATTAGTTCCTCAAGGAGCAATGAATTCACTTAATCCTGTAATGAGGGTTGGTGCACAAATATCTGATGCCATCAAACATCATACAAAAGAAAAAATTTCTAAAACTGATCTTTCTGCTCGAATAACTGTTCTTTTAAATTCTGTTGGTTTGAATGAAAAAGTAGCACAGATGTTTCCACATGAACTAAGTGGTGGAATGAAACAAAGAGTTGCTATGGCTATTGCTACTTCAATGAAACCTCAAGTTATTATAGCTGATGAACCTACAAGTGCACTTGATGTGGTAGTTCAACGTCAAGTTGTTTCAACATTAGGAAGACTTCAAAAAGAAATTGACGCATCTGTTGTAATGATTGGTCATGATATGGGTTTAGTTTCTCAGTTTGCAGATATGGTTGGAGTAATGTATGCCGGTAAGTTAATTGAATTAGGACCAGTAATTGATATATTTAAAAAACCTCTTCATCTTTATACAAGGTTATTAATTTCTAGTTTACCCAATTTAGATTCAAAAAAAGAATTTAAAGGAATTCCTGGATTGCCTCCATTATTAATTGATCTACCTGAAGGTTGTACTTTTTGCCAAAGGGTTGAAGGTGCAAAAAGAAATGACGGGAAAGATCCAGAATGGACAGAGGTAGCAAAAAATCACTGGGTTGCATTGTGCAATGATTGTGTGGATTTAGGTTAATATGAAGAAAATAATACAAAATTTGGAAGATAATGCTAATTTGATAATTGGCTTAATAATTATTTTGCTTTTCATAGGAATAATTATTGAAATTGTTTATCTAACAGTTGGTACTGATAATACAGATATCGTAGCTGAAGGTATTTCCTCTGGAGCAACTCGTGAACAGAGAGATTCTGCTAGTGGAGAAGGAGGATTAGGCTGGTAATATGAGTAATTTAATTAAAGTTGATAATGTATCAAAAGTTTTTGGTGAAGGTATGTTTAGCAGGACTCAAACTGTAGCTGTTAAAGATGTTTCACTTACAGTGCCCCAAAAAAACCCTAAGATAATTGCAATAGCAGGTGAAAGTGGTAGTGGGAAAACAACTATGGCTCGATTAATTTTAGGAATGGTTTCAGCGACTAGAGGTTCTATTTTATTTGAAGAAAAAGATATTTCCAAAATGAACAAAAAAGAGAAAATTAATTTTAGACAATCTGTTCAAGCAGTATTTCAAGATCCTTTTGAAGTCTATAACCCTTTTTATAAAGTCGACCATATAATGATCAGACCTATAAAAAATTTCGATTTAACAAGAGATCAAGATGAAGCTCAAACCATGATTGAGGAATCATTGGAAATGGTTGGATTAAGACCAAAAGAAACGTTAGGAAGATATCCCCATCAATTGAGTGGAGGACAAAGACAAAGATTAATGGTTGCTAGAGCAATGTTGCTCAAACCAAAAGTAATGGTAGCTGATGAGCCAGTTTCTATGGTTGATGCATCTCTAAGAGCAACTATTCTAGAAACTATTCAACAATTAAATAAAGACTTAGGTGTTGGAGTTCTTTACATCACTCATGATTTAACTACTGCATATCAAATATGTGATGATATTTATGTTATGAATAAAGGAGAAGTTGTAGAAAGTGGAGATGTTGAAACAGTTATTAAAAATCCGACTCACCCTTACACAAAATTATTAATGGATTCAATTCCACAACCTAATCCTGAAGTTAAATGGAAGGAAGAAGGTCCTGAATATGATAGTTTTCTTAAAGATCTTCAATCTTTCAGTGTTGAAGAAGATGCTGAATTCGCGCCAACTTCTACTATAGAATCTCTAATGATTTTAGTATCAGTCTTACTGGCTACTTTGGCTTTAATTTTATTATTGATGATTTCAGTAGCTGATGGTGGATCAAGTGCTACTGGTCCTGGATTCAATGAAGGTGGAGGCGGAGATTTAACTGACATGGATGGTTTTAGCGGTTAAGGAAGATTCTAATTGAAAACTGAGAATTATTTTACTAATTAATGAGATACAAATATCTTGGATTAATAGTTTCTATCACTTTATCAGTATTTGTATGGGTCCTCCATAAGGATAGATGGTTTGTTCCAGACCCAATTTTAAAAAATACCTTCTGGCCTCAACATGGGTTTGGTGCAATTTTCTCCGGAGTATTTATGGGAGTAGGTTTATTTCTGCTCACTTTATTAATACATAATTATGTTGTCGAAAAAAAATTCTCTAATCAAAAAACATCATTGATATCAATAATATTACTATCAACAAGTATTATTTTTTGGGGTTTTTTATGGGAATATATTGAAAATTCTGAGATAAGAAGAAATAAAAATACAATTGAAAATTTTCAGGAGAGTTTTGAAAATTTTACTGATTTCAAATCTATTGATGGAAACAGAACAGATTCAGAAAAAAATCTTATATATAATTTTTATAATAGTTTATGGAATATTTCTTCTAACCCTAAAAAATCATCTGCTAATGAAATATTGAATTATGCTACTAGAGAATTAGCATTATATATGTATGATATTTATTCTCTTAAAGACACATCAATGTGGAAAGGTTTTAGTTGGGGAGTTCCTACATTGCCATGTTATGGACCATTTGGATTACCAGTAAGATATAGGATAGATTCAGCATCTGCAATTGATGAAAATTCATATAAATTCAAAGCATGGGATCCCAAAAAAGATGGTGTATTTTCAAGGGTTGTTACTACTCCGAAAAATAAAGATTATAAGTTTATAGAAATTACAAGAGCGATAGCTAAGGCTGTAGTACTAGATGAAGGGATTACATATGATTATGCGTGTTGGAGATCAGAGGAACAAGTAAGTACCGAATTAATAGTAGTATGTAATAATGATGGAAAAATGAAAGTTTGTGGAATTACAGATACTGCAGGAAATTGGATTTACAAAGATTTTTAAGGAGAAAATATGAAAATCACTAATGTCGAAGTAATAAAATTCAGAGTTGCAGATGAATATTATCGTAAACATCATAGATGGGGATATGGATGTCCTCCTGAAGATAAAAAAGTAGGGGATATCCCACTAGATGATGCTTTTATTGCTTCTAATCCACGTATAAACGGTGTTCAGACTATTACAAAAATCTCAACTGATGAAGGTGCTGAGGGTTATATGTTAGGTGGAGATGAGAAAACTATCGAATATAATTATAAACCTTTATTACTAGGAGAAGATCCATTATCTAGAGAAAAAATATGGACATGGATGGAACATGCACATAGTTATCACGATAGTCCAAATTCTATATCTGAACATGAATCTGGAATAATTGATTGTGCTCTTTGGGATTTATTTGGGAGAATGACAAATCTTCCAGTTCATAAATTATTAGGAGGATCTAGAGAAAAAGTTAAAGCATATGCAAGTACTTTCCCCAATATGGGAAAACCTGAAGATTATGCTAAGTTTGCTTTAGAATGTAAGAATCAAGGTTATAAAGCATTTAAAGTACATGCTTATATTGCCTGGGATCCTGTAAATTGGGAACCAGCTCCATTAATGCCTGCTTTTCCAGACCATGATTTAGAAGTTTGTACTGCTGTAAGAGAAGCTGTAGGTGATGATATGGTCTTAATGTTAGATCCTTTTGGTGTTTATACACTTCAAGATGCTTTGAAGGTTGCTAGAGGTTTAGAAGAATTGAATTATTATTGGCTTGAACATCCAATGATGGAGACTAAAATTGAACCTTATAGAAGATTAACTTCACAAACTGAAATCGCAATATTGTCTCCTGAACATGCAAGGGGAGGAGTATCAACAAGGGCTGAATGGATTCTTCAAGGTGCATGCGACATGATCAGGACTGATATTAACTTTGGAGGAATCACTGGTTGCTATAAAACTGTTAGTATAGCCCAAGCATATGGAATTCAATGTGAGATGCATGGAGGAGGATGGGGCAATAGTCATATATTAGGTGCATTTGATCAATCAACATGTGAATATTTTGAGCATGGGTTATTGAGGCCAGGTTATGACTATTCAAAACCTCCTATATACCTAAAAAACACTTGCGATCCTCTAGATAATGACGGTAATGTAATATTACCTACAAAACCTGGCTTAGGATTTGAATTAGAATGGGATTATATTAATGATAATTTAATTAAATAGGAGAAAATTATGGAATTTGGAATATCAGGAAAAACTGCATTTATAACTGGTGGAAGTAGAGGGATTGGAAATGCTTCTGCTTTAGCTTTAGCTAATGAAGGTGTAAATATTGCAATTTGTGCAAGAAATGAAGATGGAATTGAAGAAGCAGTAAAAAAGATTAAGTCTTTTGGAGTTGAAGCATATGGAATTACATGTGATATGAGTGACGTAGGAAATATCAATGATGTTGTTGAAAAAATTGAAACTGATTTTCATCCAATTGATATTCTTGTTAATAATGCAGGTGGTTCTTTGGGCACTAAAGATACAATTTCAACTGATATAGAAACATTTCAAAGTATATTCGAATTAAATTATTGGTCAGCTTTACATTTAATGAAATTATTGACTCCCAAAATGCAGGAAAGAAAATGGGGAAGGGTAATTAATATAGCATCTATTTATGGAAGAGAATTTGGTGGTCCTAGTTCTCCATATATGGCAGCAAAAGCAAGTTTAATAGCTACAGCTAAGCATTTAGCCATTACTGTAGCTAAAGACGGTGTTTGTGTAAATTCAATTGCTCCTGGATCTATATATATAGATGGAGGAACATGGAATAAATTTGTTGATTCTAATACTGAAGATGTAGTTGATAATTTTATTAGTTCAAATCTTCCATTAGGTAAATGGGGTTGGCCTGAACCAGTTGGTGCTACAGTAGCATTTTTAGCTTCAGAACAAGCAGCATTAATTGTTGGTGCATGTATAAATATAGATGGTGGTCAATCTCATAATTTGTTTTAATTAGAAGAAATTTCAGAATCAAATACTTGTTTCATTGATGCCCACCATTCATCTGGTAATGCTCCTGGAACTTTTTGTTGAAATTTCATCATTATATTATTCCATTCATCAGCTTTTTCATTGGTATTAGAATATTCCATTAGGTTATTTGGATCATAGGAATCATCTGCTTCAATTAACATAAACATCCTATTGGATATTCTAAATATCCTCATTCTATGAATGCCTAACTTTTTAATTGATTCTAAAACTTCTGGCCAAACATTATTATGATATTCTTCATATTCAGAAATAATATTTTCATCATCTATTAGATCTAGAGCCATTGCATAAGTTTTCATAAATCCTCCCAAATTTTTCTATATTTGATAAAAATTAGTATCCTATATTATAAGTCTTAAACCAATACATTTTAGGAGTTCTAATGAAAATTATAGATGCACATCACCATTTATGGGACCTTGATACAAATAAGTACACCTGGTTGGAAAAAGCTAAAGATCATCCTTCAGGAGATATGTCAGTTATAGCTAGAAATTATTTGGTAGAAGATTTCATCAATGATGCAAAAGATCATGAATTAATTAAAAGTGTTCATGTGCAAGCAGAAATGGATCATTCTGTACATCCATCTGTGGAAACAAATTGGTTACAAGGGGTTGCCGATCATCCAGATTCTAAAGGCTTTCCTAATGCTATTGTAGCCTATGCTGACTTGTCAGATGATGAGGTAGAATCAGTTCTAGTAGAACATTGTAAAAGCCCCAATATGAGAGGGGTTAGACAAATTTTAAACTACTCTAAAGAGAACCCAAATTTCAATATGGTTGATAGAGGTGATTTAATGCCTAATAACAAGTGGAGAGATGGCTTATCATTATTTGAAAAATATAACTTATCTTTTGATCTACAGATTTGGCCATGGCAGTTAACTGAATCTCATGATGTTGTTTCTAATTTTCCTAACATTTTGTTCATAATGAATCACACAGGAATGCCATTGGTAGATGACATGAAGCATATCAAAACTTGGAGTGAAGGAATGAAAAAATTAGCATCTTTTGACAATGTAGTTGTAAAACTATCTGGTTTTTCTATGTCGAGCGATGATTTAGATGGAATTATTAAAGAAGCTATCTTGGAAACTATAGATACTTTTGGAGTAGACAGATCAATGTTTGCTAGTAATTTCCCTGTAGATAAAAAAGGTATTGAATTCACTAAACTCTGGAACTTTTTTGATCGTATCACTTCTCATTTTTCTGAAAGTGAAAGAAATAAATTATTTGTAGAAAATTCAGAAAAGTATTACAGGATATAGGAAAAAAATGTCAAATAAAATTATCGTAAAAAAAACATACGTACCTAAAGTTGGTGCAGGTGCTGATCTTATTAAAGCACTAGAAAAATTAGCAAAAGTTATAGAAGATCATGGATATCCTAAGACAGAAATATGGAAACCTTTTGAAGGTCCTCACAATGCTGTAGTTACAATACAAAGATGGAATAGTTATTCTGAATTTGAGGATGCTATGCCAAAATGGGTAGCTACTCCAGCTATAAGAGCAGCTGTTTTTGAAGATGTTTATCCTACAAATTATGATTCTTATGATACTGAATTTTTATATGATATGACCCAAAAAGATTAAGGAGAATTATGAAAAAAATTAAACTAGGTTTTATTGGAGCTGGATGGTGGGCAACATCTAATCATATGCCTATTCTTGTAGATAGAGATGATGTTATCTTTGATTCAGTTTGTCGTTTAGGTAAATCTGAATTAAAACAGGTAAAAGAAAAGTTTGGATTCCAATTTGCTACTGAAAATTATCATAAACTTTTAGATAGGGATTTAGATGGAGTGATTGTATCATCTCCTCACACATTACATTTTGAACATAGTAAAGCCGCTTTATCAAGAGGAATAAATGTGTTGTGTGAAAAGCCTATGACTACATCCTCTGAACAATCTAGAGAATTGGTTGATATTGCTGAAAAAAACAATCTTCATCTTATGATGTCTCATGGATGGCACTATACTCCATTTGTTCAAAAAGCTAAGAATCTGATTGATCAAGGAATTATTGGTGATATTGAATCTATAGTTTGCCATATGGCTTCTCCAACAAGAGAATTACTTGAAGGAAAAGACTTCTTACGTGGTGCTGATGCATCAGGTGAAATAATGTTTTCTCCTGAAAGTAATACTTGGGCAGACCCAGTACAAGCAGGTGGAGGTTATGGTTATGCACAAATGTCTCATTCATTAGCTCTAACTTTTTTACTTGTAAATATTCAACCTAAAGAAGTATTTGCATACATGTCATCCCCAACTAGTAAAGTAGAACTATATGATTCTATTGTTGCTAAATTTGAAAATGGAATAATAGGCTCTTTTTCAGGTTCTAGTGGAATACCTGGAGATAGTGGTTTTCAAGTCCAAATAAATTTATTTGGTAATGAAGGAACTTTATTACTTTATGTAGAATGGGGCCCAAGTTCAAAGCCAAGATTTGAAATCTTGAGACATGATGGAAAACATCAAAAATTTGATCTAGATTCTGAAGCGGGAAATTACGTTGCAGATGGTCCTCCTAATAATTTTGCAGATTTATTAACTGGAAAGAATCCTGAAAATTGGGCTCCAGGTTATATTGGATTAAGATCAACAGAAATTCTATCAACAGCTTATAAATCATCAGTTTCAGGAAAACCTGAAAAAGTTTAGGAGAAAAATGAATAAAGTTAGATTAGGATTAATTGGTGCTGGATGGTGGGGTACAGCTCATCATCTCCCTACAGCTATGAATAGGGAAGAAGTAATAATGGATTCAGTATCAAGATTAGGATCAGAAGAGTTAGAAATTGTTAAAAATGAATTCAATTTTGATTTTGCTAGTGAGAACTTTTTAGATGTTATTGAAAGAAAACCTGATGGCATCATAGTTTCTTCTCCACATACACTACATTATGAGCACAGCATAGCTGCGCTGAAAGCAGGTATACCAGTGTTATGTGAAAAACCTATGACCACATCTGCTAAAGAAGCTAGAGATTTAGTGAATACGGCTAAAAAAAACAATGTTCATTTAATGATGTCTCATGGATGGCATTATTTGGAATTAGTTCAAAAGGCAAAAGAATATATGAAAGAAAATATTATTGGAGATATAGAGTACTTAGTTTGTGTTTTATCATCACCAGTAAGAGACTTACTTGAAGGTAGAGGTTTAGATCTAAGGGGAGCAAAAGTATTGTTTACACCACAAAACAATACTTGGGCTGATCCTGTAAGAGCAGGAGGAGGCTATGGATACGCACAATTGACTCATATTTTAGGTTTAACTTTTCTATTAGCAGATATTGTGCCTAAAAAAGTATTTTCTTTCTCTTCATCTCCAAACAGTCAAGTTGAAATACATAATTCAATTTCGGTCCAATGTGAAGATGGAATTGTTGCTACTTTCTCAGGATCAGCAAGTCATAAAAATAATAGATTTAAAACTTTGGTTAGAATTTATGGAAGCAAAGGAGAATTAGAATTAGAGTTAGATAGAGAAAATACTTTAACAGTAAATATTATTAATAAAGATTATACAGTTCTAAAAGATTCTGAGTTACAAGCACATAAAGAAAAACCTGTTACAAATGCCTCACTAGGAGATCCAAAAGGATTTCAACCAACTAATAATTTCATAGATCTCATTTCAGGTAAGTCTGAAGTTAATTGGTCACCTGGAATAGTAGGGATGAGATCTATTGAAGTATTAGACGCAGCATATCGTTCTGCTACTTCAGGACAACTAGAATCAGTTTAGATAGTTGCTTATTACACTGAATAAGCAACTGATCCATCTTCTCTTAAAGGAGGAAATCCTTCAATGTCCAAAGTTTCATGAGGATTTTCACTAAGTAAACTATCGTCTATTTCAACTCCTAGACCAGGTTTATCAGGTAACAATATGTATCCACCTTTTCTCTTTAATGAATTCTTAAATACTTTATTTTGTTCACTTTCATCACCTTTACTATATTCCTGGGTAAGGAAATTAGGAATAGTAGCATCTATATGAACACTTGCAGCAGTTAGAATTGGACCCAAAAAATTATGAGTTACAAGAGCAGAATGAAATGATTCTCCAATTGAAGCTATTTTCTTTACTTGAGTAATTCCACCAGCAAGTCCTACATCAGGTCTAATGTATTGAGGTCCACCATGAGTTAATAATTCCCTAAATTCCCATATTGAATGCATCCTTTCACCGTTTGCCAATGGAATTGAAATTCTTTTAGCTAATTCACCTTGAGACATCATACTGTCAATTTGAATAGGATCTTCATAAAACATAGGATTGAATTCCTGTAAAGCTTCAGCAAGAGGAATATTTACCATTGGTGTTAATTTTCTATGGATTTCTAAAATGATATCTACATCCGGTCCTGCTCCTTCACGTAGGGCAGCTACAGTATTTCTTGTATCAGAGATAAGCCTATCCATAGTCAGATCATAATAATTACTTGGCAATGGGTCGATTTTAAGTGCAGTGAATCCTTCTTTAGCCCAATCAGATGCATTTTTTCTGATATTCTCATCTTTAGAAATAGAGTTATCTATTGATCCACCTAACAAACCATGCAATCGTATTTTATCTCTAACTTTTCCACCAAGAAGATTCCAAATTGGAGTATCGTAAATTTTCCCTTTTATATCCCATAAAGCAATATCAATTGCAGAAAGAGCACCTGAAATTATAGCTCCTCTAAAAGGAAATCCTCTATATAAATATTGTTGTATGTTTTCAATATCTTCTGGGTTTTTCCCTATAAGATATTTTTCATATTTTTCGGTTACTGTACTTACTGCTTCTGGAAAACACCAAGCTGCAGTTTGTCCTATTCCTGAAATTCCAGTATCAGTAGTTATTCTAACTACGAAAATATTATTTCTAATTAAAAATTTTTCAATTTTTTCTATCTTCATTTTGCTCCTTTTTTAGGGTATTTTTTATGTGTTTGTGGTTCCCAATTTAATATTCTTTTTGCTTTTGATAAATTATGTTCCTCATGATCAGGATCAGCAGCAATGAATATAGAATCAAATCTACCATGTCCATTTTTTACTGCTTCTAATCCACCCAAATATGCATTAGCTAAATCCTCTTCATCAGTTAACCAAAATAAACTTCCTCCGGGGGCTTCAGCAGCATATTTATGATTAGAGTTTTCTCTTTCTATTAACCATCTATCTCGAGGTCGAGGACCAGTAATTCTTAATGCAACAATATTCATATCAAACCATGTAGCAAAATATTGACAAATCAATTCACCAAAACCTTTTGTTAAACCATAAACAGAGGGGGTATCTAGTTGAGTATGTTCTTCTGCTTGATAGTAGGTTCGTTCTCTGTAATGAACACTCATAGTACTAGTATGTACTCCTTTCATTACTCCTGCTTCTTGAGCTTTATATAAAAATAAATGTAAACCCAAATTGTTCAATTCATAGTTTTCTTTAATTTGTGTGATATCTTGAGTGGTTTCAGAACCACCTTGTGGGCTTTTCATTGTAACGTTAACAAAAGCATCAATTCCATCTAATGCTTTCTCTATATCATTAGGCTCAAGCATAGAACCCTGAATAAATTTAACATTGTCATGTTTTGGGGGAGCTATATCAAAAACGGTAACGTTATGTTTCTTTGTTAGATAAGGTGTTATAAATGTTCCAACCATTCCAGAGCCACCAGTAATTAATATATTCATATACCTCCTAAATTTTATAATATTTATATATTAATTTAGTTAGAGAATAATTATCAATATAAATGTTATTTATGTCTTTTTTTGGGGAACTTCAAATGAGTTTTTGGTTCCCAGTTTAATATTCTTTTTGCTTTTGATAAATTATGTTCCTCATGATCAGGATCAGCAGCAATGAATATAGAATCAAATCTACCATGTCCATTTTTTACTGCTTCTAATCCACCCAAATATGCATTAGCTAAATCCTCTTCATCAGTTAACCAAAATAAACTTCCTCCGGGGGCTTCAGCAGCATATTTATGATTAGAGTTTTCTCTTTCTATTAACCATCTATCTCGAGGTCGAGGACCAGTAATTCTTAATGCAACAATATTCATATCAAACCATGTAGCAAAATATTGACAAATCAATTCACCAAAACCTTTTGTTAAACCATAAACAGAGGGGGTATCTAGTTGAGTATGTTCTTCTGCTTGATAGTAGGTTCGTTCTCTGTAATGAACACTCATAGTACTAGTATGTACTCCTTTCATTACTCCTGCTTCTTGAGCTTTATATAAAAATAAATGTAAACCCAAATTGTTCAATTCATAGTTTTCTTTAATTTGTGTGATATCTTGAGTGGTTTCAGAACCACCTTGTGGGCTTTTCATTGTAACGTTAACAAAAGCATCAATTCCATCTAATGCTTTCTCTATATCATTAGGCTCAAGCATAGAACCCTGAATAAATTTAACATTGTCATGTTTTGGGGGAGCTATATCAAAAACGGTAACGTTATGTTTCTTTGTTAGATAAGGTGTTATAAATGTTCCAACCATTCCAGAACCACCAGTAATTAATATATTCATGGTTATTAATTATATATTAGTCTTTTAACATTTATTCCAGAAAAACGACTTATATCTGTATTTTTTTTGATCATCCTGGTAATTTCTTGTCCAATATTAAAACTATGAAGAATTCCCCATCCTCCACCACCAGATGCAATCCAAATATTTTTACCTGCATCTATGGGACCTATAGCAGGCATAGCATCTGGAGTCATAGGTCTAAAGCATACAGAATGATCAACTATTTTGTTATTAATAATTTCAGGGATAATTTCCGATGCGAGATGAATTAGTTCATCTTGTGCTGTTTTTGTTTTTTTAGAATTAAAAGTGTAATTTGATTTTGTGGCTCCAATCCAAAGTAAATTATCTAATTTTTGGCAAATTGAAACTTTTCCATGTAAATGAAATTCTAAGGGTTCGTTAAATGGCTCAACTTTTAACATTTCTCCTTTAAGAGGTTTTATATCAATAGAAACACCAATTTGTTCAGTAAGAAAATTAGTCCATGGACCTGTAGAAATGACAACTTTTTTCGGTCGAATTATATGATCTTTGTTTCTTATTTCAATTCCATTTTTTGTATTGGAGAAAGTTGTTACATCAAAATTTTCAAATTTCACTCCAGAAATTTCACAAGTTTTAAAAAGGGATTGACAAAATTTAAAAGAATCAAGAAATACAACGCCATTAATTAAAACTAAACCAATATGATTATTACTAATCCTAGAATCAATAAATTCATTTTGATCAGTAATGATTTTTGAGTTAAAACCTTTTTGATTCCATTCGGGGATTAAATCAATCAATTGAGTTAATTCGTTTTCAGAATGAATTATTTGCAATGTAGGAATAGATTGAAAATCATAATCTATCATAGAAGATTTAATTAGATCTTTATGGTTATTTAAATGTAATTTGAATGATTCTTCTGATAATTCTTTTTGATCATCAGGTCTTCCTAGAGAGTTTGCTTTTTCTAAAGTAGAACCAACACCACCTAAAATTGGATCTAATCTTCCCATTGCTTTCCCAGAAGCCTCTGAAGCAGGAAATGATTTATCAATTAAAAGAACTTCATATCCATTGAGAGATAAGTTATAAGATGTAGAAAGACCAAAAACTCCAGCTCCAATAACTACTATTTCAGGATTATTCATGATTTTGATCATTAGTATTTAAATCATGCATTATTTGATGATGATCAACACCTTTTTTTCTTAATGATTTGAATTTTTTTTCATCAATATTATTTCTTTTTAAATATCCTCTAATATCATATTTCCCTTGATTTTTAACTTTTAGTTTGCCTTCTTCAACCATTAAATCTATTGGATATTTAGTTTGAGTAACAGGGAAGGAAACTTTTTGATTAATTCGAGCAGATTCATACATTGACATCATAATATCTAATGTAGTCTTTGCTTTTTTTGCAGAACCTCTATGTTCAGGCCCACCTTCTATCCAATTAATTAATTCATTTATCTGATCTGCATTCGTCTTACCACCAATGGGTTTTATATTTTTTTCCTCTTCGTCTAAAGGGACTGTTTCCCATCCATTAGTTTTACTTGAAAATAATGAAACTTTATTTTCACTAACATTCAACATACCTTTAGTTCCAATTACAGAAAAATAACCAGCATCATTGTTGAAACCAGTAAATTCTTGATCAGATAAATCTGATTGAATAAAAAGTTGAGAAGAATTATCTAATTGTACTAAACCTATAGAAGAATCTTCAATTCTTACATCTCTTTCATATCTATCGGTGTTTCTTTCTACAGAACCCATTACCCAGATGGGTTTTGGATCATTCAGACAAAATAATGCACCATCAATAGTATGTGTAGCCCAATTCAAAAGTCCTTGTTCAACTCTAATATCAATTAAAGAAACGGAACCTATTTCTCCATTTTTAATTATTTCACGTGCTTTAACCCATCCTGGAGTAAATCGACGTTGATGACTAATGACAAGCTTACAGTTATTTTTATCAGTAACTTTGATCATTTCTGAGGCATTCCCAGAACCAATTGTCATAGGTTTTTCACATATAATTCCTTTAGCCCCAATCTTAGCCACTTCAATTGTATTTTCATGATGTTTTAGGTGCCAAGTACAAATACTTACAATATCGATATCGATATTTTGTAATTCTGAAATATTTTTGAATCCATAGGGAATATAATATTCATCTTGATAATTTTCTCTGGCTGGATCATAAGGATCTACAACAGCAGTGACATTAACATTATCTAGAAGATTGTAACCTTCCATGTGAGCTCTTCCTATAGCACCACATCCAATAATTGCAGCATTATATATTTTTTTCATAGATTCAAATTAATGATAAAGTTAGTTTTTAGAATTTTAACAAATATATTTTTTAATAAAACAAAATATAGACTTTATTTATGATTACTCCTAATAATATAGATTTACTTAATGATGGACTTCTAATCGAATGGAGTAATGGGAAATCACATATTTTCCCTTATCTATACCTTAGACTTCAATGCCCATGCGCACATTGCGTAGAGGAAATGACTGGAAGACCAATTCTTGATATTTCTACAGTCCCAGGAGATATAACTATCCTTGAATATTCATTAGTAGGAAAATATGCATTACAATTCCTGTGGTCTAATGCTGACCCATGCTCAACATCTGGAATTTATCCTTTTGAAATGTTGTTAAAATTAGCAGAATTAGATAAAACGGTAAAAAGTCTAAAATAACTATAATTCTAGAAACCCAAAAAACCCAAAAAAGAACAAATATATTTTCCTATAAAATAAATACCTTCAAAGCTACAGGTATCAATATAATGAGTAAACGAATTATCTCCCCATTCATATATATATATAGCCCGCAAAACAAAGAATGCTCCAATTGCAGTAATTAATGCAAACAACAATGAAGCAAACCCAACCATTCCTATAAGCATAGCAATATTGAAATTTTGAGAATCAGTTTGATCAGTATCAAGGGATTTAGAATATTCGAAATCTTTAGGTGGAATATCGTTGATAAAATCATCAGCTAAGTCTGCAATATAATCTCCAATGATTAATGATGAAGTAGCACCTGGAGATGGTGCATTAAGAACATGAATACTTCTATTTCCCATTTCAATAGCAAAATCATCGATCATTGAACCATCTGAAGCAATTGCTTGTGCTCTTACCCCAGAACCACCTTTTATTAAATCGGAACTCTTCAAACTAGGAACCATTTTTTGTAGATCTTTAAGAAATATATTTTTTCTAAAAGAACGATTAATTTCCATAATTCCTGTTTTGAGATTTTTTATGGAAAATTTAACAAATCCTGGGTAGGTAATAGTATTAATGATGTCATAGGGATGAAAATCAATTTTTCTGTAACCCTCGCGTGAAAATGCCAAAACAGCATTTGGACCTGCTTCAATAAAACCTTTAACATTTTTAGTTAGATGTACACCTAAAAAAGGAAACTGAGGATCAGGAACAGGATAAATTAAACCGTTAATTAAATCAGATTTCTCGGGGATTAAAGAATAATATTCTCCCCTGAAAGGTATGATCCGTAATTTAGGTTTAATACCCATACTTTTAGCAACTCTATCTGAATATAATCCAGCACAATTGATAACACATTTCGTTTCTATATCTCCATTAGAAGTATTTATAATTGTAGAATTGTTAAAAGTTTCAGAACCCAAAAATTTAGAATTAAGTAAAATTTCAGCTCCATTATTTTTAATATTTTTAGCAAAAAGTTCAGATACCTCAGAATAATTTACTATCGCAGTATTAGGAGCATAAAGAGCTTTCAATCCTACTGCATTTGGTTCAATTTCACGGATTCTCTCAGGACCAATTAATTCAAGACCTTGAACAAGATTAGCATTTCCTCTTTTCATTAAAACTTCTAGTCTTGGAATTTCTTCCTGATTGTATGCGACAATTAATTTTCCACACTTTTCATATTGCAAATTATTTTCAACACAAAACTTCGCCATAGATGCTCTTCCTTCAACACAAAATTTTGCTTTAAGGGAACCTGGTTTATAATAAATACCTGAATGTATCACACCACTATTATGGCCAGTTTGATGAGCCGCTACTTGTTGATCTTTTTCTAAAATAGCTAATTTAATTTTTGGATGTTTTTTGAGTATGGATATAGCAGTTCCTAGACCAATAATTCCTGCTCCGATAATAGTGACATCAAATTTATATTGGGTCATTAAGATCCTTTTTTATTTTCCAATTTAATTCCAATTTTAATAGCCTTCAAAAGTTGATCAGAAGCTTGGAGAAGGAGTTCGGATGAATTATCTATGGCAGTTTGAATATCCATAGGTTTATTCATTATAGATGATATAGCAGATATACCGTTTTCATGAATCAAATGAAAACCTTCACCAATAGAACCAGATAATCCCACTGTAGGAATATCATATTTTAAGCCTAATTTAGCTATACCAATTGGAGCTTTATCAAAAATTGTAGATTTATCAAATTGGCCTTCTCCAGTAATAATTAAATCAGCATTTTGAATTTTTTCTTCCACTTTTAAAGTGTCAAACACAATTGAAATACCAGATTTTAATGTTGCTCCTGTGAATGCCATTAATCCAGCACCTAAGCCACCTGCAGCGCCAGAACCAGGAATGTTTAAAACATCAACATTTAAATCTTTTTCAATTACTTTAGAAAAAGAATACAGGGATTCATCAAGGAATTTTACTTGTTCATCATTTGCTCCTTTTTGAGGACCATAAATATAAGATGCGCCATTTTTTCCACATAAAGGATTGTTAACATCACAAGCAACTAGGATATTATGATTAGAAAAATTAGTAAGATTATCAGGAATTAAAATGTTTGTAATCAAACCTATTTCTGATGCTCCCAGTGAAATTAAATCTCCATTTTTTTTAATGAATTTATATCCTAAAGCTGAAGCCATCCCTACACCTGCATCATTTGTTGCACTTCCACCTATACCAATAATTATTTTTTTATGATTAGTATCTATAGCTTCTTTTATCAATTCTCCTGTACCGAATGTTGTTGTTGCAAGAGGATTTAATTCATTATGATTTAATATGGCAAGACCAGATGCACGTGCCATTTCTATTACTGCAGTATTTTTATTTCCTAATGAACCCCATTGAGCATTAATAGGTCTTTGTAAGGGATCATGAACATTTAAAGTGTTTATAATTCCGTTAGTAGCATCAACTAGGGTTTGTAGTGTTCCATCACCACCATCTGCAATAGGAATTGTAATTATTTCTGAATCTGGGAAATTATTAATTACAGATTGAGCTATTATCCGGGAAACTTCTAATGCTGTTAAGCTTCCTTTAAAACTTTGCGGAGCAATAATTATTTTCATAGTTAATTATAGTACCATTATCCCGAAAGAAGATTGATATTATTCAGTCTTATTAATTATATCTTCAAGTTGAGATATAGCTTCATTTAATTTATTTTTTACATTAAATATTTCATGATCAAAAATAGAACTAGATTCCATTTCAGAAATGGCAGATTTTAATCTTTTAGATATATCAATTTCACTATTAGCACCTCTTTCAATTAAACGTTCTCTCAAATCATCAACTGAAGAGGGCTTAATTAATATCAAAGTAGCTCTAGGATATAAATTTCTTAATCTTTCAGCACCTTGAATATCTACTCTTATTAATACATTTTTGCCAGATAAAACTGGTTTTTCAACTTGAGTTTTAGGAACACCGTAATAATTACCATAAACAAATGCCCACTCAATCAATTGGTTTTGGTCTTTCATTTTAAGAAATTTAGATTCTGTGAGGAAAAAATGGTTAACACCTTCTTTTTCTCCAGATCTTGGTTTTCTAGTAGTAGCTGTAATAACAAAATGATAAGGTAATCCATTTTTATCCATTTTTTCTAGAATAGTATCTTTTCCTACTCCAGAAGGACCAGAAATAACAAATATTTTGGATTGAAGTTTTAGTGGAATCATTATTCTGAAATTTTATTTAAATCTGACCAAAAATTTTTATAAGAAACAGACGCAACCTCTGATCCATTTATGTTTACAGTATTTTCTGCAACTAATCCCGCTATTCCAATAGACATAGCAATTCTATGATCTCCAAAAGTCTCATGATCTCCTCCAACCAATTTATTGGATCCATAAATAAGAATACCATCTTCATTATTACTATGTTTTACTTTTAATTTAGTTAAAACATTAGATATTGATTTAAGTCTATCAGATTCTTTTACTCTCAATTCTGAAGCATCTTTCACAAGAGTTTCACCTTCAGCTAAAGATGCTGCTATGCAAATAATAGGTATCTCATCAATGAGTAGGGGAATTTCATTACCTTGAATAATAGTCCCTTTCAATTTACTTGAAAAGACAGAAATATCAGCTACTGGTTCATTCCCAATAATTCTTTTATTTATTAATGAAAAGTTTCCATTCATTCTTTTTAATACATTGAGAATTCCTATTCTAGTTGGATTAACTCCTACATTTTTAATAAGGAGACTAGCATTTTTATGAATTAATGCTGCAATGATCCAATATGAGGCAGAACTTATATCACCAGGAATATTTAGATCTATAGAAGAAAGAGAAGATGGTTGAATATCAATAATATTATTTCTAGATTTTATATTAGCACCCATAGATATCAACATTCTCTCAGTATGGTCACGTGATAATGAAGGTTGAGTAATAGTAGTATTTCCTAGAGCATCTAATCCAGAAAGAATAATAGCACTTTTAACTTGTGCACTAGATATAGGCATAGAATATTGAATTCCATTAATGATTTGTCTTTCAGAAGGAAAATTAAGAGGAGGATAACCATTATTAGCATTAATAGAAGCTCCCATAAGATTTAAAGGCTTAATAACTCTATTCATTGGTCTAGAACATAATGAGTTATCGCCAGTAAGCACATATGCCTGAGATCTGGATGATAAAACACCAGACATTAATCTCATTGTAGTTCCACTATTCCCAGAATCTAATTCTAAATTTGTATTAGAAAAAAGTTCTTTTCCAATTCCTTCTATTTTCAAAGATAACCCTGATTCATTTTCATCTAATACAGTAATATTTATTCCAAGTTTCTGTAATAATTTCAAAGTACTAATGCAATCATCACCATCAGAATAATTTTGTATGTAACTAATACCTTCAGAAATAGCATTGAATATAGCAGATCTGTGAGAGATTGATTTATCTGATGGAGCAATCAATTCTCCTTTAATTGAATTTGGTGGAGATACCGAATGTTTCATTTTTATTCTTTATCTTGAGATTTATTATTCTCGATTCTACCTCGATTTGTAAAATATCCAGTAAGCTTAGAACCAAGAAATAATTCAAGCATTCCATGGTTTAAATCGTTAGGTTTTACTGAAAAATCAGTATTTGGATTAATTCCTTCTTTCAATTTAAAAAACTTATCTCTTGAGATTTCAGAGTTTTTAATTATTTTTTTATTAGAATCATTTTTTGATTCAGTAAAGTAAGCTAAATTTTCATTAAATCTATTAATCCAATCAGATGGTAATTTCTCTTTTAAAAAGGGGATGTAATTAGCATCTTCAGGTTCCGTTAATGATATTTCTGCTAATTTAAGAAAATTTGAACCATATAATTTTTTAATTTCACGCCAAGATGGTGAATCCATCATTAAATTTCTGTAAGCAGTAGAAATTAAATTAGGAAGTCCATAAAGAGCAAACATAAAATTATCATATTCATCAATATCAAAAAACAATGGAGATAAACCAATAGATTTAATAAGATTAACAGTGATATCCATGCTTTCAGAGGTAGCTTTAGAAGAAGGTATTAAAACGAAATAATTTTTTGTTGTTTCATTTTTTACTTCGTTATTAAAGATTATACTTCCTCCAATAAAAGAAACATTTTGTTTAAATGTTGAATCGGCATAATCTAAAATTTCCTTCTTAAAAATACTAGTATCAATGATAATGCAATGATCTTTCACAAACTCATTTAAATTTTTTAGTAATTCATTAATTTCAATTTTAGGAACACAAATAAAAATAACATCAGCATCTTGGGTGGCAGTTTTTAAGTTCCATTCAGTAGTGTCTAAAATTTGAGATTTTTTCATTTTAGAATGGGTATCAGAATTAGCATCATATCCAATTAATTGATAGGTTTTTGAAGGAGATGAAAAAAGATTAGCAGAAATCAATTTACCAGTTTCACCTAATCCTATAATTGTGATTTTTCTAATTTGTTTTAGTTGATTCTCACTCATCATATTCATCAAAATCTTGATTATTAGAAAAATTTGGCAAAAAAGGAGAGTCAGAAGAATTATTATTCATTTTCAAAGGTTCGAGCTTTTGGATTTCATTTCGTAAATATTCTATTTGTTTTTTTGAAATCCCATTTCCATCTACAGCTATTCCAGATATATTAGCTTTTCTCATTAATTCTAAATCAGAGTATGTGGGTAAAGAATTTGAATACATTACAAGGATTCCTGAATTTTTCAGAACCATTTCTTCTAATTTCAATAAATCAGAAATTTTTAATGGAAAAGAAATAGAATCATTTTTAAGTATCAAAAAATCAAATCCAATTTCTTCAATCGATGCGCCTTTATCATCACTTATTACAGACGATATAAAGTAAGCAGATGAAAACTTCTCAGACAATAATAAATTAGCATTAACATTATCAGAAGCAAAAACAATGAAATCAAAATTCTCTTTTTCTAACAGTTTTATATCTGAATTCATATTGTCATAAACTTCTAATCCAATAATCATTCCAGATTTTTTCAAAGAATTCAAAGAATGTTTTTTAGTCCAATTCTTTATGACAATAGCATCAGAATGTTTTAATATTTTCATATCATAATCTCTCTCTATATCGAGATATGAAATAAGAATCATATGCTGATTTTTTTTAATATTATTATTTGAGCCAAAACCAATAGAATTAGGTTCGTTTTGGTTTAATCGTTCTATTATTTTTGTTATCTTACTCATTTTCTTCATCACCTGTTCTAGCATCTTTTAAAAACTCTTCTAAATCATTAAATAATCTTTTATCTTCTTCAGGATTACGAAATGTAGGAAGGGAAGAGTCATACCTTTCTTCAAGATTTGAAACATAATTTTTTAATTCATTATCTTGAAGAATAGCATTGTCCAATCTAGCTCTAAATTTAGCAGCTTTAGAATTAAGTTTAGTTAAGTTTGATTTTATCCCAATTTCTGAATCAAGTTTGTTTAACAAAGCTAAAGATAATATCGGGTTAGGTGATGCCTGGAGGTAATGGGGAGAATGAGCCCAAATACTTAAACATGATATGTTAATTTTAGTAAACTTATCTAATAATATTGATGTGATTCCTGTGGGGCCTTCATAAGAGGCCCTCTCAAATTTTTTTTGTGTAAATTTTTCAGGTATTGTTTGTGTTGAAGTAAGAGTTAATTTTGGAAGTCGCGTATGAGGAATAGCATCCAAAAGAGCTCCAAGTGTAATTACTAATTCAACATTTAATTTTTTTGAAAGATTTATTACTAAATCAGAAAATGTATTCCATTTTAGATGGGGTTCAATTCCATTCAGGATTACAAGATCATGGTTGTTAATAATCTTTGGTATAAATAAAAATTCATTTTGAGGCCATTTGAGAAGTCTTTTATCATCTTCAGTGTAAACCATTGGTCTTTCTCTTGAAAAATTATAAAAATCTTCACTTTCAATTTCTGCTATTTTATTAGCATTTAGATTTTCGGATAATGTTTTTAAAGCATTAGTTGCTGCTTGACCAGCATCTGGCCATCCAGCAAATGCAAATAATAAAATAGAAGAATCAGATTTTATATTTTCTTCATTTATAGAATAATTTATCAATTCAACCTCAGAATAATTGTTTTTTAAAATATTAACATTTAAATGAATAAGAAAGTAAAATAATTATATGAAATTTATTGCACATAGAGGAATATCATCAAAAGCTCCTGAAAATACTTTAGCTAGTTTCAAAAAATCACTTATTCAAGGATTCAATATTATCGAGTTTGATGTTCAATTAAGCAAAGATGATATACCTGTAATATTCCATGATGAAAGTTTGGAAAGAACAACCAATGGAGTTGGATTATTAAAAAATTATAGATGGAATGAACTAAAATTATTGGATGCAGGCATATGGTTCGGAGAAAATTTTTTAGAAGAAAGAATTCCTTCTCTTGATCAGGTATTGAAAATATTTCATGGAAATTCACACTTGCAGATAGAACTTAAATCCAATGAGACAAATTTATCTCAAATTACCCTTAATTCTTTACAGAAGAATTTTTGGATGGATAGTTATAATAAAACTCCATATTCTATTCCTGGATTTAGCCTAACATCTTTCAATATTAATCAAGTAATATCAGCAAAGAAATTAGAGCCAACAATTAATGTAGGATGGTTAAGAGAAAAAGATGAAAAAGAAATTAGTCTTACTGAATTTCTTTTAGATAATAAAATTGATATGTATATTCCTAATGTTAATTCAACCTTTTGGGAAAATATTGAACTTAAAAATTCTCTAAAAGAAAACAATATTACTCTTTGTGCATGGGGAGCTAAAAAACTTAGCGATGTAAATAAAATGATCGTTTCAGGAGCAGAGGCTATGACAGTTGACTGGCCTGAAGAAGCTACAAATATTACTTAAATTTTGTATGAATCTTGATCATGTTTTAATGCTACTTTTCTTCCATCTTCTATATTTACAAACTTTAATATTATGACTCCTATAAAAATTTGAATCCCCAGTGAAACTATCCCTGTTCTTGGAGTAAAGAATCCCGCTAGTAATGCATATGTTACAGGACCAATTACTGAAACTGCTCTCCAAGAGAAAGAGAAGAAACCAAAAAATTCACCACTTCTTGACTTAGGGACCATATAAGCAAACATACTTCGACCTAAAGCTTGAGAACCACCCATTACAATACCTACACCAATTCCTAATAAAATAAACTGCATGTCTTGATTAAAACCTAATGGAGCCCAAAGAATCATTCTTAAAAATCTAGGCCATAAATCAATAAAATTTTCATTCAGTTTAGAAGGATGTGTATCACATACAGATGATAGTTTATCTAAACTACCTCCTGATACAGATCCACTAAAACGACATCCCTGTAAGTCAAAATTTTGGATAAATAAACTAACTTGATCAACTGAAAGAATATCATTATTTATAAAATCAGAATTTTGGTTCGCCCATTCAATCTCATTTTTATTTGTATCAGAAAGAGTAGGTTTAGTTGAAAGTTGATAATTATCATTAGTATTGTCATAGTTTAATTGATAATCATACTGTGTATGTTCAGATAAATTTAAAGGAGCAAAACCAACAGCTAATATTGTAATAAGACCCCAACCTAAAACTGCAGTAATTAATGCTCTTTTAGTACCAATTTTTTTAGCAAGATATGCAAAAAAGATAGCCCCTGGAGTAGCTACAAATTGAACTATCAAAATTGTAAGAATATTAGTTTCAGCTGAAATTCTAAGTACATCAAGACCAAAAGCACCAGCAACACCAAGAGCAGTTTGAATTGCGTCATTAAAAATTATAAATGCTAATAAAAAAATCAAAAGTGTTTTAAATTGTTTAAATTCTCCAGCAGTCTTTCTTAATTGTTTGAATGCTTCTGAGACAGAACGAAAAAATTTAAATTCACCAGGTTTTTGAGATTGAAGTTTTGGTTCAGGAACTACTAAGATAGTCCATATTGCCCAACCAAATGCCCAAAGTCCTGTGGATGCAATACATGATCTAATAGCAAGATCCGAATAATCAAAAAATATAAGGAATACAACATGAACAAGTAAAAGAAGTCCGCCACCCAAATATCCATAAGCATAACCTCTACTACTAACATCATCTAATAAATCTTCAGGGGCTATATGGGGAAGTAGGGAATTATAAAAAACATTAGAACCAGCAAAACCTATAGCAGCAAGAAAATAAAAGGCTAAACTAAATAACCAAGGAGTAGATGTATATGCAGATAAAAAAAGTAATAAAGTACAAAAAGATCCAGTAGCACATAAAATAGTCAAAAGTTTTTTCTTAAGTCCAGATCTATCGGCAATGATACCAAAAATAGGACTACTTAATGCAACTATAAAAGTAGCTAATGCACCAGTAAGAGCCCAAACAACTGATGCAGAAAACTGAAAACCCCAAAATACAGCTCCAGAACCCATTTCTTCTTTGTAAAGTGAAACAAAATAAACAGGCATAATTGCAACAACTACACTAGTATAAAAACCTGAATTAGCCCAATCATACATACACCAAGCTCTAACTATTTTTCTTTCAGTTTTAGAAAGTTTATTTAAAGGAGAATTTGATGATTTGAAAATTATTGAAAATATAGCCATTATAATTAATTTATAATACTATTTGTTGCTCGCAATAATGTTTCTTGAACTAGAACTTCATGTTCTAAAGTTCTATCAGGTTTTTTTAATCCTTTTATTGACTTTATAAAAGAATCAAAACTTTCAACATATCTAGGTTTATCAGAAAGAGTTATAGAATCAGAATAATATTCTTCATCAATAGGCAATGATTCATTAGAGCTCTTCAAACTAATTTGTAAAAATTGTGCAGGTTCAAATGGTTCTAATATAAGAGTTCCTTTATCACCATATACTTCAAATCTTCTAGTTTTCATATGATTAATAGTTCTTGAATTGATTTCAATAGTAGCTATAGATTTATCAAATTCAAACACTGCTAAAGTATTATCAGAATAATTTTCTATTAATGAAATATCTCTTCTTAAAAATGAATATATTTTGTTTGGACGACCTAATAAATAAACTATTTGATCAATCATATGACCTCCTAGATCAAATAATATTCCACCTTGATGTTTAGAAATTTGTATTTCTCCGTGTAAGCCGTCAGGTAAAAGGTTAGTAGACATATTAGCTCGAATTTGGAATATCTTCCCAATTTTTCCTTGAGAAATAATTTGAGCAATCTTAGTAAAACCATCATGGTTTCTAAACATATAACCCATTTGAAGAAACAATTTTTTTTGTTTAGCAATTTTTATACATGAAAGAAAATCATCAAAATTATCTCCTGCTGGTTTATCATAGAAGACGTGTTTTCCAGATTTAAGAATTTCATAAGTTTGAGGCAAACTTTCTATATTACGCCCTTCAGAAGCTACAGCTTTAATAGTTGGATCTAATAAAATTTGATCTTGATTTTCAAAAAAGAGAACTTTATTCCATGGGTATTCATTAAGTTTTTTTAACTTTTCAACTCTGTTTTTATCAGGCTCAAAAACTCCTTTTACATCAACATCATTATTCTCAATCATTACTTCCAAAACTCCTTGAGCATGACCATGTTTTGTTCCAATTTGTGCTAAAGGGATTTTTGAATTTTTAGAGTCCATAAAAAATACCTAGTTCTTAACGAATAAATTCAGTGTATTTTTTTCCTTCTCAGTAAGCAACAGATATTTTTAATCATAAAAAAAATGTTGAAATTCTTTGTAGATTCATTGTGTTATCATTCTTTAATATTTTTAATAATTGGAGAGTATATATGTCTAACTATAATAAAAACTCTAATCCATCAAATTTGAAAATCACAGATATGAGAATTGCTGTTGTAGGTCATGATAATTGGAGATGGCCAATTATAAAAATCCTCACGAATCAAGGCCTCGTTGGATTAGGTGAAGTTAGAGATGGTGCTAGTGCAAGATATGCATTAATGTTAAAAAGCAGACTTCTTGGAGAGAATCCTTGTGATGTTGAAAGATTATTTAAAAAAATAAAACAATTCGGAGGTCATGGTCGATTAGGTGGAGGAGTATGTGGTGTAGAGATGGCTCTAATGGATTTAGCGGGAAAAGCTTATGGAATACCTGCATATATGATTGCAGGGGGAAAATATCGAGATCAAATAAGAGTATATTCAGATACCCCATCAAAAAAAGATCCTATCAAAATGGGTCATGCTCTTAAAGAAAGAATGAATAGAGGATTTTCGTACTTAAAAATGGATATCGGAATATGGATTGCAGACGAAATTGATGGTGGAATAATTTTCCCGAATGATTATCATGAAACTCAAATTCAAGAAGGATCCACTGGAGGATCACAAAAAAGTATGATTAATGAGTCACAAAATGTCATGCACCCATTTACAGGTATTCAATTAACTGAAAAAGGTATAAAAGAAATTTCAGAATATGTTAAAACTGTAAGAGATATTGTGGGTTATGAAATCCCTATTGCCACTGATCATTTTGGGCATATAGGACTTGAAAGTTGTATTAGATTAGGTAAAGAGTTAGATAAGTATTCACTTGCATGGTATGAAGATATGATTCCTTGGCAGTATACCCAACAATGGAAGCAATTGAAAAATTCAGTTGATACTCCAGTATGTACAGGAGAAGATATATATTCCCTTGATGGGTTCAAACCTTTAATAGATAATGATGCAGTTTCTATCATTCATCCAGATTTAGCTACATCGGGTGGGATTTTAGAGACAAAGAGAATTGGAGATTATGCCCAAGAAAAGGGAATTCCAATGGCATTACATCAAGCAGGTTCCCCTGTAGTCGCTATGGCTAATGTACATTGTGCAGCGGCAACAGAAGGATTTATAGCCCTGGAAATGCACTCAGTTGACAACCCATGGTGGGATGATCTCGTTAATGGTGAGACCGATAAAATAATAAATAATGGCTTTGTTAAAGTTCCAGAAAGTCCAGGTTTGGGAGTAACTCTAAATGAGGATGCTGTTGAAAAACATTTAAACACTAATGCTAGTGGTTTTGCAGGAAAAGGAAAATCAATGGATATATATCCAACAGGAGCTTTCGAGCCTACTGATGAATGGGATAAATTAGATTCACATGATAGAACTTGGAGTTAATAATTTATGGAAATCACTCTTTTTCAATTAATTGCTTTTCTATTATTAGGAATTATTGCAACATCATATGGAGTTTTAGTAGGTGCAGGAGGAGGCTTCATAATTGGGCCAGTATTAATACTATTATTTGGCTGGGATAATAAAACAGCAGTAGGAACTAGTTTAGTATGTGTTTCTGTAGCATCAATTTCAGGTGCAATATCATATTTGAGATTAAAAATCGTTGATATTAGGAGCGCAATTCTTTTTGGATTAGCAGCAATACCTGGAGCAATATTAGCTGTAATTGGATTAGAAAAAATAGATAGTGCTATTTTTAATATTCTATTTGCGATAATGCTTTTACTAACTGGATTATATGTGTTTTGGAGCCCATCAAAATCTGAAAAATCATCAACAGTTGATAGTGAACATCAAAAAAACAAAGGATTCTGGAGAGTTTATAGAAAAATTACACCAACGAGTGGGGAGAAGTACAGATATAATTTTATTGAACCACTAGCTACAGCTTTGAATACGATTTTTGGATTTATATCTAGTTTTTTTGGCATAGGAGGAGGGCCATTACGTACACCATCACTAATATATTTTTTTAATTTCCCTGTAAAAGTAGCTACTGCAACATCTGTAGCTACAATGTCTATATATACTGTATTTGGATCTTTAGCTCATTTATACAATGGAAATGTTGAAATTCAACCAGTTTTACCATTAGCCATAGGAGCAATAATAGGATCTCAATTTGGCGTTATAATTTCAAAGAAATTAAAAGGAAGACTTATGATGAAACTATTATCATTTGCAATGATAGCTATATCTATACAAATGGGAATAGAAGGGATAAAAGGTCTATAAGGAGTAAGAATGAACAACGAATTTAGATTGGAAAAATCAATTTTTCCAAGTCATTATTCAATTTTTATTGAACCAGATTTAACAAATGAATCTTTTTCAGGAAATGAAAAAATTTCCATATCTGTATTAGAGAAAACAGAGTTTATAAAAATTAATTCGATTGGGTTAGTAATTGAAAGTGCGAAATTAACAGGCAATATTGAATTAAATTCCTCTAAAATTGAAGAAGACAAAAAACATGAAACAATAACTATTCATTTTAAATCTCAGATAGATCCAGGATCCTATAACTTAGAAATAAAATTTTCAGGTAACCTTGATAATTCTCTCAGAGGATTTTATCTCTCAAGTTACAAAGATAATAAAGATGTTGAGCATAAGATAGGTACTACTCAATTTGAAAGTACAGATGCTAGAAGAGCTTTCCCATGTTTTGACGAACCGGAATTTAAAGCAGTATTCTCAATCTCACTTAAGTTAGATCAAAATCTAATGGCAATATCAAATTCTCCCATTGAAAGTGAAGTAACAAATTCTGATGGTAAAAAAACTATTATTTTTAAAGAGACAATAAAAATGTCTACCTATTTAGTCGCATTTATAATTGGACCATTTGAAGAGTCCGAAACAGCTGTAGTAAATAAGGTTCCTATAAAGATTGTTTCTGTAAAGGGGAAAAAACATCTATCAAAATATGCGTTAAATTGTGCAAAGTTTTTCCTTGATTATTTTAATAATTATTATGGAATTAATTATCCGGGATCAAAACTTGATTTAATAGCAGTTCCAGATTTTGCTTCAGGTGCAATGGAAAATTTCGGATGTATAACATTCAGAGAATCATTATTGTTAGTAGACGAGAGAAGAGCTACAGAAAGTGAACTTACCAGAATAGCAGATGTTATTGCTCATGAAATTGCACATATGTGGTTCGGTGATTTAGTAACTATGAAATGGTGGAATGGGATTTGGTTAAATGAAGCATTCGCTACATTTATGGCTACTAAAGCAGTAGATAAATTCAATCCAGATTGGGAGAGATGGGTTCAATTTGGCTTTGAAAGATCTGCAGCCTTTGATGTAGATTCATTAGAAGAAACTAGGCCGATAGAATATGAAGTAATTTCTCCTGATGATGCATCAGGAATGTTTGATCTTTTAACATATGAAAAAGGGGGATCGGTCCTAAGAATGCTTGAACAATATTTAGGAGAAGAATCATTTCAAGATGGAGTCATGAAATATCTTAGATTACATAAATACTCTAATACAGACACAAAAGATCTATGGGAAAGTTTAGAAAAATCAACGAATGAACCTGTTGAAAAAACAATGGAAAGTTGGATTTTTCAACCTGGATTTCCTCAAATAAAGGTTTCGGAAGAAAAAGATTCCCTTAAATTAGAACAAAGCATATTTAAATACGAAAATACATCAAATAAAAATCAAATATGGAAAATTCCTATAGTAATCAAATCATTTTCTGAGTCGGATGAATCTATTTATAAAACTTTGATGCAAGATAACAACAAAATTATTGAGTTAAATAATTCACCTGATATTTCCCACCTAGTTAATGTTGGAGGTGATGGTTTCTACAGAGTTCAATATTCAAATGATCTATTAACAAAAATTTTTAAAAACTTAAATCCAGAAAAAAATAAATTAAGTAATATTGAAAGATTTTGTCTGTTGGATGATTATTGGAGTGATATTCTTAGTTGTAATAAGACAGTAGATACTTTTTTAGAGGATCTGCAATTCTTTGAAGAAGAAAATGATCCAGAAGTATTAAATTTAATAATTAGTTGCTTATCATTTATTGATAGATTCATAGATGAAAATCATTCAAATAATTTTAAAAGTTTTTCTAAAGATTATTTTTCTCATTTATTAAAAAAATATGGTTTTAAAAACAATAATAATGACACCAATAAAATTAAAGAATTTAAGGCAGCATTAATACGTGGATTAGGAAACATATGTGGTGATGAAAAAACAATCAATTATTGTGCCGAATTATTTAAAACTTATAGAAAAAACCCTAAAGATGTGGAAGCAAATTCATTAGCAGCTACTATATCAGTACTCTCAAATAATGGGGATTCTAACTTATATAATGAATTTCTTAAATTATATTTAAATTCATCCACTCCTCAAGATGAAATGAGATTTCTTTTTGCATTATCTTCATTTCAAAATATAGATAATTTTATAAACACATTAGAATTATCATTATCTGAAAAAGTGAGAACTCAAAATGCTCCATATCTTTTGGGTCAAACATTAAGAAACAAAAAACATTTTTCAGTTTCATGGGATTTCATAGAAAATAATTGGGATAAAATAAATGATAAATTTCCTGAAAATTCAATACCAAGGTTACTAACTGGAATAAGAGCAATCACAGATGTTGAATGCTCTGAAAAAATAAAAACTTTCTTAAACAATAATAAAGTACCTCAAGGACAAAAAACAGTGGATCAACATCTAGAAAAACTCAATATTAATGTTAAATTTGCTGATTTTAATTTAATATATTTAGAGAAATTTTTTCTTAACAATAATTAGGAATCTTTATGACAATTAAAGAAAATATTAAAAATCTTAAAATAACTCTGAAAGATTTAATTTTTATCCTTCCATTAATTTTTGCATTTATATTAATTGTTTTTATGATTTTCGATACAGCAAGCACAAAATGTGATTGGTCAGTAAGAGATAGATGGGAGTGTTATTCAGACGCTGATAAAAATTCTTAACTAATATTATCTTTGTAAATTTGGAGAATTATATTTGTGTTGGGATTTAGTAAGCGAAGAATGAAAATTAAACTCTAATTTACCTTTATCCTTAGTTAAGATAATTCCAGATTCAATCATATTGTTTAATATAATATTATATTCTTTTTCATCTAGCGTGGAATTACGAACTAAAGTAGGCAAAGGTGTCTCAGAAATATAATTTCTTGATTTCATATCAAATTCACAGTTTGTTGCTATAGAAATGAGAACAAGTTTTTCTGATGAATTTAAATCAGAGCAAACAATTCTTTTAATATTGTGATAAGAGTCCAAAACCTGATTTTTCATTATTCCACCTTACTGATAAATTAAAAATATTAATAACTATTGTCTTTAAGGAATATCATCATGTCAAAGCCAATTTTTTGGAATCAAGCTTGTGAAGAATTATCTGAAAAAGATAAAGTAATAAAATTAATTATCAAAAAATATAATAAAGATTATCTAATAGAATCAAAAAATCCATTCAAAACATTATGTAGATCAATAATTAGTCAACAAATTTCTACTTCAGCTGCAAAATCAATTTATGAAAGATTTGAATCACTTTCTTCATTAATTCCTGAAAAAATTATAAAAACATCAGATTATGAATTTAGAAAAATAGGATTATCAAAACAAAAAATTTCTTACATTAATACATTGTCAGAAAAAGTTGACTCAGAAAAAATTGATTTGGTTAAGTTAAAGAAAATAGAGGCTGAAAAAACATTCAAGATTCTTACTGACTTAAAGGGGATTGGGCCATGGACGGCTAACATATTTTTAATGTTCTACTGCTTAAACCCAAATATTTTTCCTTCTAATGATTTAGGTCTCATAAATGGATTAAAAAAATTCTATGAAAACTCAAATCAACTAAATACAATAAAAAATCTTTGGGATCCATGGTGTTCAGTAGGTACTTTTTACATATGGAGGGCTCTAGACGGAGAACCATTAAATTACTAAAAGTGATTAGTTATAATTTTAAAATTTTAGGTATCATAACCAATAGATAGATTAAATAGGAGACAAATGAAAATCAGCAAACTTTTTATGGAAATAGCAAAGGAAAATTCAATTGATCATTTTTTTGGGATCCCAGGAAGTGGAGTACCTTTAGATTTAATGGATAGTGGCAGGGAAATAGATTTACATTTCGTAAACGTAGCACATGAATCAACTGCTGCCATAGCAGCAGGAACTTATGGTTTGTTAAAGAATTCTTCAGGACTATCTTTAGCTGTAAAAGGTGTAGGGGCTGCAAATCTTACTGGAGGAATTGCAAATGCTTACTTTGAAAGAATGCCGGTTGTAGCAGTTTGTGAAACTACTCCAAATTATTCATATGAAAATGAAATGGTTCAGCATGCAGACCATTATGGAATGATGAAATCGGTAACAAAAAAAATGTTAACTATTTCAAATGATAATCCAGGAGAAACCATTAGAGATGCTTTTTCTACATCAATGGAAAATAAACAAGGACCAGTATTAATAGATTTTCCATCTAATATGGGACTAGTAGATGTGAAAAATCAATTAAACACAGCATCTAAACCTAAAAAATCTCCAGAAACCAAAAAATCTGAAATAATAAAAATTTCTGAAATCGTTAATAAGTCAAAAAAACCTGTTGTAATAATTGGAAATGATGTTAGAGCAGATAATGCAATTGAAGAATCAATAAAATTCGCAGAAAAATGTGGCGCTGGTGTAATATCCACAATGAAATCTAGAGGAGTATTTCCAGAAAATCATGAAAGATGGGTAGCTGTAACTACTGGATTTCCAAGTCAAAATACTAAAGCAGGAGACTTGATGCTAAATTCAGATTTAATAATTTTGATTGGAGTTGATCAAATGATGACACATACTCCATGGCCTCAAAATACACTTCAAACTATAGAAATAGTTTCAGACTCAAATTTTAAAACAATGTCTTCAGATCCTATTTTCACCGAAGCAGGTAACATAAAATCCACACTAAAAAAATTAACAAGAATTATAGAGAACACAGGATGGAAAATCCCAGAATTATTAAATATTTCTAAGAACCTTGAATCTAGATTTAAAAGACCTTCTAATGCAATCTTTGCTACACAAGACATAATAGAAATCTGTAAGGAACTATTACCTGAAGAAGGATTGGTTTATAGCGAAACAGGTGCTTTTATAACTTTGTTAGAAAATACATGGAAATTTGATCAACCTTCAAAATTTTTTGGTACTTCTGGTGGAAGAACAATGGGTTTAATGATCCCTTCATTTATTGGTGGATGTTTGGCTACCAATAACTCAATTCCATCAATAGGAATAGGAGCAGATGGAAGTTCATTAATGAGGTTGGGAGAATTCGAAACTATAAAAAGATGTAACCTTAAATGGCCTATAGTAATCATTAATGATGCAGCTTTAGGAACTATGAAATACAGACAAGGATTTCGAAAATACCCTGATTATGGATTAGATTTAACTATGGTTGATTTTGCAAGTGCTGCAAAGTCATGTGGTCTAAAAGGAAAGACAACTAATACTCCAGAAAGTTTTAGAAATGCCATGATTGAATCATTTCAGGAAGATACAACAACAATAATAGATGCAAGAATAGACGCAAAAATTTATCAAGACAGTTTTGGGTTAACTTTAGGAGATTAATTAAATAACACTCCCCCAAAATCTTGAAAGATATTTATCAGGAGTGATTTTCAACAATACTCTATCCTCTTTCTTGATTTGAGAAACTCTATCTTGAACTAAATTATCAGGGACATAAAGTTTTACAATTTCTTCAGTAATTGGAAAAATCTTTTCTTTAGGCAAAATATCACATTTACCTTCTATGACAACATAATCACTTGCTAATGGTTCAGAGTAAATACATAAAGAAACTCTATTATCTCGTGAAACATTCCAATATTTTGCTCTTTTTTTAGTAGTGGAAATATAAATTGCACCATCAAAATAAATATACCAATTTGGAGAAAGTTGAGAAGTTCCATCTTTTTTAATTGTCGAAACAACTGCAATTCTGGGTTTCTCCAGAAAAGTTTCAATTTTTTTTAAATTATCCATATTATTTGATTTATAAAGAGAAGATTATTAATTGTTGAAGTATATTTTCTTTTATCTAGTATATATAATTTTATATAACTATAAAAAACTCAGTATAAAAACCATAAAATGAGAGAAATAATTAAAGAAACAAAAAATGAAATAGATAATTATTTAAAAGAACAAAACTCTCAAGATATTAGACTTCAAAGAGCTCAAAATAACTTAGCTTTCTTACTTAAAGAATTCGAAAGACTAATAGATGATTTCTACTCTGATAATTCAGAAAAAATCAGTAATCAATAATTGATTCTATAGGTACCGAAAAAGGTTTTTTATACAAATTTAAGTTCATAAGACAAATCACTCCTATAACATCATTTCCAGTTTTATTTATTAAATCAATAGAAGCATTTACCGTACCACCAGTAGCAATAATATCATCGATAATCAAAATATTTTTTGATTTAGGGATAACAGAAGAAGATACTTCCAAAGTATCTTTACCATATTCTAGAGAATAGTCGATTTTTATAATAGGAGGAGGTAATTTGCCTTTCTTCCTAATCATAATTAATGGAATTTTAAAAATTTGTGAGAGGGGAGCAGCAAAAATAAATCCTCTGGCTTCAATAGCAGCTAGGTAATCTGGTTTTCTTTTAGTAACCATTTCGCCTAGTTTTTCTATAGTAAAACTAAAAGCCTCAGGATTTGAAAGGATAGTAGAAATATCTCTAAATAATATTCCTTTTTCAGGATAATTTGGAATTTCTCTAATTATTTTTTTAAGATCCATGTTTTTTAAATAATGTTATTCTTCTTAATATAAATATAATAATCTTATTATTGAAAATGGAAAAACAATCAAGACTAGGCATTATTGGTGGAAGCGGAATATATGATCTACCAGAATTGAAAAATTCTGATTGGATACATATGGAATCTAATTTTGGAAAACCTTCAGACAAATTATTACTAGGTACTTTGAATAACATGCCTATTGCATTTTTACCTAGACACGGAAGAAATCATCAATACTCGCCTGGAAATATTAATTACAAAGCTAATATTGAAGCCTTAAAAGTTACAGGAGTTAATAAAATAATTTCTATAAGTGCAGTAGGTTCACTAAAAGAAAATTTAATTCCTGGAAACCTAGTATTACCTGATCAATTTATTGATAACACGAAAAAAAGAGACAGTACATTTTTTGAAGATGATATTGTAGGACATGTTTCTTTAGCTAAACCAATATGTTCTGAGTTAAAAAATCGAATTTTCAAATCATCAGAAAATATAAATGTTAATGTAATCAATAATTCTACTTATATAGTAATAGAAGGACCTCATTTCTCTACTAAATCAGAGTCATTAATGTTTAAAGATTGGGGTGCGGATATAGTAGGAATGACTTGTATGCCAGAATCAAAATTAGCACGTGAAGCAGAAATTTGTTATTCAAATTTATCATTGATAACTGACTTTGATTGTTGGAAAGATGAAGAACAACCTGTAAATGCAAAAATTGTTATAAAAAATTTCAATAATAATATTTCGAAAATTCATTCTATTATCACAAACTTATCTAATGATGAAAATCTATTAGATGATTGTGAAATCGGATGTCAAAATTCTTTAGATAACGCTATAACAACTAAATTAAATTCCACTAATTTAATTACTCAAAAAAAATTAAGAAATATAATCAAAAGAATACTATAATAATAATGTATGAGTGAACAAAATTTAGAGAAAAAAAAGAAACTACTTTATAGATTATTAGATAAAATCAGAGTAAGAATGATAGCAGGAGTTATCATTTTAATACCATTGCTTGTGACTCTTTATCTTCTATCTTTCGCTTTTGAAACATTAGATGGATTTTTCGCACCAATTTTCACTCAAATATTTGGAAGAAAAATACTAGGAGTTGGATTCATAGTATTAGTACTTTTAACTTTCTTGCTAGGTACAATAAGTAGATTTGCTATTGTTACAAAAATAATTCAATGGATTGAATCCCTAATACTAAAAACACCACTATTCGGAGCAATTTACAATACAACACGTGAAGTAGCCAGTTCATTTCAAGGTGGGAAAGCCACTGGTTTTACTACTCCAGTAACAATTGAATATCCAAGAAGCGGTGTATGGACGATGGGTTTTCTAACAAGAACTATAGAATTCGATGAAAAAGGAACTCATGGAATAGTTTATATGCCATCAACACCTGTACCTAGTACTGGTTGGGTAGTTCTAGTACCGATTGAGAAAGTTAACTTCCTTGATTTAAAAGCAGACCAAGCAATGAAACTTATTGTAGCTGGCGGAATTGCTTCTTCAGGAAAGATAAAATTTAAAAAAATAAATTAATTAATTCTCATAATGGCTTATCCAAAAATAATTTCTGTTTGTTCAAGTGAATTAGGAGGTATACCTAAATATCCGCAAGAAATTGTTGAAGTAGGAAAGTATGGAATAAAAGGTGATTTCCATTCAGGTGAAACCAATAAGCATGCAAAAAAAATCAATTCTGATAGACAACTATCATTAGTATCTCAAAATATAATTAATGAATTGTCTGAAAAGCTTCAAGTAGAGATATCTCCTGGAGATTTAGGCGAAAATTTTTTAGTTGATAATATGGGAGACCTAACTAGCATAGAACCAGGATCAAGGTTAAAAATTGGTAAAGAAGTTATTATAGAAATAACAAATCATAACACTCCATGCGTAACACTAAACAAAATTCACCCCTTACTTATGGAGAGCATATTAGGAAAAAGAGGTTTATTAGCTAAAGTAGAATCTACTGGAACTGTAAAACCAGGAGATCCTATAGAAATTTTATGAAAAACAATAAATGTTTAGTATGCAAGTATAATCACTGGCAAAGAAAAGATATTTTTTCAGATATTATTGTTTATATTCTCGTGTTAATAGGCTATAAGCATAATCATAAATAATATGTGTGGAAGATATAATTTACATCAAACAGAACTATTAAAAAATAGATTCCAAGCTGTTAATCAAATATCAATTTTCCCTGACTATAATAGAAGTCCAGGTACGATAAACCCAGTAATAATTTCGAAATTTCAAGAAAATTGGATTTTGGGTTTTGAATGGGGAGTCTCAAAACAAAATAAACTCATTGTAAATAAGAGAGTAGAAACAATTAGTAAGAATTTAGGACTTTATAAAAGATGCCTAGTTCCAATAAATGGATATTATGAGTGGAAATCATATCCTACGGGAAAAATTCCATTTTATATTTTCCCAAAAAACGAAAATTTAATCTCACTAGCAGGAATTTATTATAAAGATTCTGAAAGTAATGTATCTAGGTATTTAATTCTAACTAAGCCTTCAGATCAAAAAGTGGAGATTATTCACTCGAGAATGCCTGTAATTATATCTCAAAACATGGAAAATAAATGGTTAAATGAAATTGATAATTTGGATTTAAATTTCAATGATGTGGAACTTGAAATAATTCCAGTTTCAAAGAAAGTTAATAATCATCAAAATTCAGATGCAAGCTGTATAAAAAAATCTGATGAATATCAAATATTTTTTAATTAGATTACTAATATAAAATTTTATATTATAAAAATATAATCATTACACAAGGAGAAAAATGCCAGTAGTAAACATTACTTGGAAAGAGGGCAGAAGTAGAGATCAAAAAGAAGAAATTGTAAAAGATATTACAAAAACATTAGTAGAAAAAGCTGGTGCAAGAGAAGAAGATGTCATTATAATCTTCAACCCTTTAGATGCCTCTAATATAGCTCATGGAAAAGAGCTATTAGGATAAATTTATTATTTTTAATTGATATTAGATCTATTGTTACCAATAATATCTTTATTAATTAAATTTTCTGGAGCATTTCCCTGTAAAACTGTTAAAGCTTCTCCTACAACTCTTTCTTGTAGTTCTTCGTTAGATTCTTGTGAGAAATATGCAGTATGGGGAGTTACAATTACATTATCAAATTTAAATAACTCATTTGAAGCTTTAGGGTGAGGATCTTCCATAACGTCTAAGCCAACGCCTAAAATCTTTCCTGTACTTATACCTTTAATTAGAGCTTCTTCATCAATCAAACCACCTCTAGCTGCATTAATAATTATCACGTCATCTTTCATTATTTGAAGCTGATCAAAAGAAATTAAATGTTTAGTTTCTTCTATTAATGGAATATGTAGTGTGATGAAATCTGAATTTTTGAATAAATAATCTAAACTTACTGATTTCACACTATTTTCTTCATCGTCATGTTTCAATAATGGATCAAAAGCAATAATTTGTATACCAAATACATTTGCCTTTTTAGCAACTTTTTTTCCAATTCTTCCGTATCCAATAATGCCCAAAGTAGATTTATTCAGTCTTCTTACTCTTTCCACTTTATTAACTTCATGCCACAAACCTTCTTTAACTTTTTTATCGTGTGGCATCATAGACCTATTCAGGTTTAATAGCATTGCTAAAACGTGATCTGAAACCTCATCTAAACAATAATCTGGAATATTAGTAACCATTATTCCTAGTTCAGTAGCTTTTTTAATATCTATATTGTCTAGTCCTATTCCATAACGACAAGCAACTTTACATTTTTCTGCAGATTCTAATATTTCCCTATTAATATCAGCAAAGCAAAATAAAATTGCATCTACATCTTTAATTAGATTTTTTAAAGTAGATGTTTCGGAGTTTGGAGCTACAATTAATTCATGACCATAATCTTCAATAATCTTTCTCTCAATATCAACATTCGGCCAAACATAATCTGTTATCAAAATTTTCATTATTCAGACTCCATAAGTTCATTTTGTATAGGTTTAAATTGACAGCCTTCAACAAAAAAATTAAAAAAATCATCAGTTGTTTCTAATTCTACATGTTCGATAGTTTTTACCA
This sequence comes from uncultured Dehalococcoidales bacterium, assembly GCA_964434385.1. GTDB lineage: Bacteria > Chloroflexota > Dehalococcoidia > Lucifugimonadales > Lucifugimonadaceae. The sequence continues at coordinate 64,699 of CAYSUW010000002.1, forward strand.
ATTTTTCTATTGAATTTCTAAGTTTTCTTGATAATAACATCAAAGTAGCACCCTCTAAAGAACCATTACCAATTTTGATGACTTCTGCATTTGGAAGATCAACTATAAATCCAATTTTCTTAGCATTTTCAACATCTATATAATTAGCAAAACCTCCGCTAAGATAAATTTTTGAAAAACTATTCAAATCAGCAGGGTATTTTCTAATTACAATAGCTTGTCCACAAGAATTAGCAGCTTTAGCTTGAGCAAGAGCACTAACATCTGCTCTCGATAAACTTATTTCTTGTTCTTTTGAAACAACATAATTCTGTGCGTTTTTTTCAAAAACTCCAAGTTCATTCATAATACCATTTGACTTAAGTTCAGATAGAATATCAATTAAACCAGAACCACATATTCCCTCTGGCTTAGAATTCCCAATAATTTTCATTTTTGGTTGATCACCTTCAAGTGAAAATCTTTCTATAGCACCATCATATCCTGGCATAGCATATGTAACTTCACCACCTTCAAAAGCAGGCCCAGCAGGACAAGATGCAGCCATTAATTTAGTCTTATTACCAACTACTATTTCGGTGTTTGTTCCAACATCAACTAATACTACATTTTTTTCTTCATTATCAATTCCTATAGTTAAAAGATCAGCAGTAACATCTGAACCCACATGTGAACCAATTAATGGAGCACCATAAACATTAGCATTCGGATTAATTCTTATACCCATTTTTTTTGCTGTAGTATAAATCACTGTAGAATCACGTTTCCCTTTTTCTTTTTCTAATTCAGTAAAAGATTTATATGGTTTTTGACCAATAGAAAAAACATCAAGACCAAAACATATATCTCTCATAGTTGAGTTACCAACAATAACAATCTCATAAATCCATCTTCGTCTAATATTAAATTGTTTACATAATTCACCGATTTCAAAGTTAATCCCTGAAATAAGTACCGATTGAAGTTCGCCTTTAAAAATTCCAGTTTCATAAGAAATTCTATTCATCACATCACTACCACCAAAACGTTGAGGGTTTTCAAATGAAGAGGTACCTAAAATAGTACCATTTTGCATGTTAACTAAATTCATAACTATAGTAGTTGTTCCAATATCAATGGAAAGACCAAAAATATGCCCTCGGAAATCATCAATTATTTCTGAATCATTGTAAATAATTGAATCTCCTTTTTTTATAGTAAAAGGATCTAATTGAAAATTTCGTTTCAATCCTTTATCTAAAATTTTTGGTTGTCTTCTTAGAACATTAAACCGAATATTCTTATTTGGATCTTCGACAATTGATTGACAAGCAAGACGATAATTTTCCTTTAAAAATTTTTCTGATTCACTCTTTTCAGAAAGCCCATCAAACCCTTCAATCACTTCAACAATACATTCATGGCATTCTCCAGTACGACCACAAGAAGTAGGAACTCTTACATTTAAAAAATCCGCATAATCAAAGAGAGATTTGTTTTTTTCAGATTCAATTTGAAATTTTTCGAAAAATATTGGAACCATTTTATAAAAAAGAAAATTGTATTAAATTTCCCACGCTGATCTATAATCTAACAGATCTGAGCCAGTGCACACAGGTAATTCTTCTTTTTTTTGTGTGTAATGTTGATTCTTGCAATTAAAATTAGCAGTACATCTTGATTGAGCATTTTTATATGGACAACGTTTTTTACTTATTTCATCAGCATTAAAAGAAATTTCTTTATAAATTGAAAATAAATTCTCAAGACTTTTCTTTGCCTTCTCTACATCAATTTTTTTCCCTAAATGTTTTCCATTAGTCTTCACAATTTATCCTTTAACAGCTAGAATTTCTTTAGCTATTTGAACACATTCAACTGCATTAGAACCATAACCATCCGCTCCCATTTCATCTGCAAAATTTTTTGTAACTGGAGCGCCTCCAACCATTATTTTAACTTCTTCTCTTAATCCTGCATCTTCGAAAGCTTCAATAGTTACTCCCATATTCGGCATAGTTGTAGTTAATAATGCTGACATACCTACAACAGTAGCTTCATGTTCGAGAACTGCATCAATAAATTCATCTGGTTTAGTATCTACTCCTAAATCATGAACAGTAAATCCTCCACCTCTCAACATCATAATGCACAAATTTTTCCCAATATCATGGAGGTCACCTTTCACAGTACCCATTATCACTGTTCCAACAGGTTCAGCTCCTGAAGCAGAAAGAATAGGATCTATATGCTCCATACCAGCTTTCATAGCACGAGCGGAAATTAAAACTTCAGGAACAAATATAAAATTATCTCTAAATTTAACACCTACGATTGCCATTCCTGCTATTAATCCATCATCAAGAACAGTATTTGCCTCATAGCCTTCATCTAATGCTTTTTTAACTAAATCATAAACTTCAATATTTTTACCTTTAATCAAATTAAATGCTATTTCTTGCATTAACAAATCAGAACTAGAAAACATTGAACCAATATGTTCTTGTTCAGTCTCTTTAGTAACGTATTTAAATTCTTCTGATAATCCTTCGTGAATAATTGCCATAAAGACTCCTAGTTGTTTTGAAAAGAAATTTTATATCGAAATTAAATTTAATGAAATAGATAATTATTTTCGAGAAACCCATTCTTGTACAGCTTCTGGTATTGCTAATAAATTTTCAATTTTAGTTTTTAATGGAATAGCACATTCAGGAGCTATCAATTGAACTCCTGCATCTAATGCTCTAAAAACTTCTTCTTTAACATCATTAATACCTTTAGAATAAAGAGTTTCAGGATTATTAATGTTACCTACTAAATTAATTCCACCTTGGACAGCATCCATTGCTTCTTGTGGATCATTCTTAGAATCAAAGTGAAAAGCAGCCATCCCATTCTGTGCTATATAAGGCATCCTGTCAACGGTTTTTCCACAAATATGTAAAATTAATGGAACAGGAAGCCTCTCAACTAATTCTTGATGAATTTCTAAAAGAAATCTTTTGTAATATTCACCACTTACTAAGTCTCCAGTAGCATGATCAGGAACAACTAATACATCAGCACCAGAATCAATTTGAGCTTGACCAAATAAAACTGTGATTTCTTTTAATTTATGTAAACATTCCAATGTTTTTTGAGGATCATCTATGGATAAAAGTAAAAAAGGTTCTACTCCAAAAACATGATACGCAAGTGTCCATGGACCCATGGTTTTACCCACTATAGCTACTTCGTCGCCAACTTCTTTTTTTAATATTTCAATTGATCTTGTAATAGTTAAATTATCCTGATGTTCCAAAAAATCAACGGGAATTTTTATATCTTCTGCGCTTTTCCATATAGGATTCCCCATTCTTACAGTGGGCCAATTATCTTTTTGTTCCCATTGCATTTCACAACCTAAAGCTGATGATTCTTGAATAATAGAAAAATATGGAGCAATAGAGTCAAAACCCAATTCTGTATAACCAGTAATAGCTAATTTTGCATTTAATTCAGGATTTCTACACGCATCAGGAAATGGAGCATCGACTAAATCCATTAGTTCCACAGTAGCTACATTTGTTGGATTTGATACTGGGGGTCTATCAACTGGTTGTCCATTTAAAGCATTAATTACTCTTTCTTTTTTTTTCATATCATTAATTACAATTATTTTATGTTGACGAAAATCCCAATGTTTGAGTGGTCATTTGACCAGCCATATCTTCAGCTGCAAGAGAATCTTCTGTAGCACTGATATTTCTAGCTATAGGAAGTAAAATTTTCATAATTGCATCATTTCTTCTAAAACATTGCAATGATAATTCTGTATGATTTACTTTTACACATCCTCCATATCTGACAAGTCCATTAACAACTGCTCTAAAACGAATCTCAGGTTTTTTTGCTTCTCCTTCACCTGAAACAGAATAAACAGTTTTACCTTCTACTTCTCTAGGCGTAAGGTATAGTTGCATTTCAGATCTTAAATCCTTTACAGTAATCTTAGAATCTGGATCATAAGCATCATTTTTCATTACAGCTCTTTTTAAAACAAATCTAAGAGGAGAGGTACAACAACCATTTTTCATCCCACAATCGTATGTAGCTTGATTGTGAGAATTTTTTATGGGCTTAGCTCCACCAAACAACACAATTCTATCTCTTATTTGAGTCAACCTTTCATCTACACCTTCTTTATTACTATATGAATAAACAGTCAAAGTTGAATCTTTAATGAATAAACCCACTGTAATTTCATGGAAAAAAGGATCCATGGATATAAGTTCTAAACAATTTCCATATTTTTCTATTACTTCATGAGGTCTCATATTAAAATTTTACAAAATATATTTCTTATATACTAAGTTTTTTTGTTATAAGAATCTATTACTTTTCTAAAGTCTTTAATATGATGTTTATCAGTTCCACAACATCCACCTACGATGTTTACACCTAAATCTAACATTTTCTTATAATTATTAGACATAAATTCTGGTTTTTCGTTATATACTATTTTTCCATTGATAATTTCAGGAATGCCAGCATTAGATTGAATCATAATTGGATTTTCAGAAAATCTCCTTAATTCATAAGCTACTTCAGTCATAATCTCTGATCCATTACCACAATTCGAAGCTACTACATCAGCTCCAGAATTAATCAAATCTTTTACAGCTTTTTCAGGAGTGATCCCCATCATTGTAAATAGTCCTCTAGGGCCTTTATCAAAAACCATACTACCTATCACTGCTTTATCCGTAATCTGTTTAGCAGTTTTAATTCCTAAGGTTATTTCTTCAATAGCAGTCATAGTTTCAAAAATAATTCCATCAACTCCTCCTTCCAAGAGGCCAGAAATTTGCTCATGAAAACCTTGAGCCATTTCTTCTTCAGAAACATCTCCTAAAGGTTGTAAGAATTCACCAGTAGGGCCAATTGAACCTATAACAAACTGATTATTTTTTGCTTGACTTTTTGCTAGTTTTGCAGCTTTGATATTTAATATTTTGGTCATATCTTTATATCCATATTTTTTTAACATAAATGGATTGCCTCCAAAAGAATTAGTCAAAACAAAATCTGATCCACTTTCAAAATAATTCTTTGCCATTCCTTTAATAATTTCTGGAGAAGAATGACACATATATTCAGGACATCCTCCTGGCTCTAGTCCTTTAGTTTGTAAATAACTACCAGTAGCGCCATCTGAAAGAAGAGTTTTACCCGAATTGATAATGTCTAAAAATTTTAATTCAGTCATTTTTAGTCCACCAATGATCTATAGCTCCAGGAGATTGATTTCTTTTGTTTTCTTTTATCAAATCTCTGATTTTTGAAACAAAATTTCCTGGCATACCTTCATTGATCTCTTTCAATTTCACTTTTAGGACTGCTTCTAGATTACCTTCAGTAGAATTACTTTCTATCCATTGGAATCCATCAAGATAAGCATCAGATCCATAACTGCCATCATACATAGCTATAGAATCTACTCCTTCCAGAAATCTTGGATTTAATGGTAATGAGATTCTTTTAGATCCTTGAATACATTCAACTTGAAGAGGAATTTCTTTCCAGTACATAATTCTAATACTTATTTTCATTTGATAAATTAGAGGTCCCCAGCCCTGTAAGCATCTAAATAATTCATACAAAAATCATCTTTGCCTAAAAGCATTTCACTAGTAACCTTAAAGCCTTTAGTAGATGTATCTATTTTAAATACATTTCTAATATTGGTCTGTACAGGATCAATAATTCCACTATCAATACCATTTTGAAGACAAAGATGAATAAAAACATCATTTACTAATTTTCTCTTTGGTAAACCAAATGAAACATTACTTAGACCCCCTGAAATATGAATTTCATCTCCAAATTTTTGCCTGATTGTTTTTACTGCATCAAGAAAGTGAGGACCATATGATGGAGATACAGAAATAGGAAACACAAGAGGATCTACATGAACTCTTTCATAACTAATAGAAAGTTCATCAACTTTTTTCATTAGTTCTGTAACATTCTCTACTCTTTCAATATCGTTGTCAGGCATTCCGTCTTTACTAGCAGCTGTAATAATTACATGAGTATCAAACTGTTTGACTAAGTTGATAGTTTCTAATCTTTCTAGTGCCACAGAGTTAATCATTGGAGAACCTTGTTTTCCTGAATATTCTTGTAGACCTGCTTCAATAATTTGTGAGTTAGATGAATCTATACTGGGTGGAATTGTAGATAGTTTTTCTACTACATTTACTAGCCATTTCATAGAAATTATTTGTTCATCTAAATTATAAGACACCTCATCAACATTTAGATCTAAAAAATTAGACCCAGCATTTATTTGTCTATCAACTTGATATTTTATATAACTGATTGCTTGTTCTTGTTCTTTAGATGAACCGTGAATACCTTTCCATATTGCAACCATAAGATGTTTCACATTTCCCTGTTGAAAAGGTTGTGTTTCATAAAAATGCTCAGGGATTTCTAATAACATTTTTTGACCATTGGAGTCAGAAAATATTACTCCTTTTTCTCCTTTATTATTCTCTTCTATTCTTTTTCCATTTAACCTTAAAACTCTTGTAGCATGAATATTTTCACCAACAATAATAAATTTTTCAAAACTATCTAAAGGAATTGACATTAAAAAACCTCACTTAATTGAAAATTAGAATTCTTATACCATTTGAAGAATTCATTAATTCCACCAAAAGGATAAATATGTAATTTATCATAACCTGTTAATTTTTTTAGAATATTATCAGGATTATGATTAATAATTTTCCTGATATCTAATCCTTGTTTCATAAAAACTGAAGTAGTAGCAGAAACTCCACAAATTTTTGCATATTTTAAAATAGTAGTTAATTTAGCTGGACCAGCAATTCCTAAATGTATTTCAGATTTTACTCCTATTTTTTCAATTTGATTTTTCGTTTTTGAAATCCACGAATTTGTTATATCCGGCGATAAACACCATTGAGTAATTATATTAGTTTGAAAGTTGTTTTCACCTAACCATTTGGACTTATTAATCATATTTTCAAAATGGTTTTCATCATCAGGGTTCCCTTCAGGATGACCAGCTATATTTACAGATTTTATTTTTGATTGTTGAAACAATCCGGTATTAAGTAAATCTATTGAACTAGAAAATTTACCTTTTGGTGTAGATACACTACCACCTATAATTAATATTTTCTTAACACCTTTTTTAACAAGACCATCTATATAATTAATTAAAATTTCTTCATCAGGAATGGTTCTAGCAGGGCAGTGTGGGACAGGATTAAAACCATAATTTAAAATTGTTTCAGAAGCATTTATAACATCATTAGGAGAAGATCCAGGGATATAAGTAACGTAAACATCATCTACTAAATCTTTTGGAATATCTTTAATCTTTTCAACTTGTTTTGGAATAATTTCTAAGGAAAATTTTGTTTTCATAAAAGTCTATCAATTTTATTAAAATATTATTTAATAATATTAAACTATTTTTTACTAATAAACAGTTGTTATAATGCATTCAATATTATTAAATAATAAACAAGGATTGATCAATGAAAATAGGATTTATAGGTTTAGGGAACATGGGAACAGGGATGGTAAGGAATATACTTAAAAATTTACATCCCAATGATACTCTAAGTGTTTTCACCAGAACAAAATCGAAAATTGACTCATTGGTTGAAGAGGGGGCAAATGGTTGTTATTCACTAGAAGAGATCACAAATTCTTCAGATATCATACTAACTTGTTTACCAAATGTTGAAACTTCTAGAGATTTATTTTTAGGTGAAAAAGGAATAATAAATCATTCTAATTCGAATCAAATATTAGTTGATCACAGCACAGTAGACATGAAAACTTCTCAAGATTGCTCCAATATAGCATCTAATAAAAATATTCCTTTCCTAGATGCACCGATTAGTGGAGGACCGACAGGAGCTGCTGATGGAACCTTAACAATAATGGTAGGTGGTGATCAAATAGCTTTCGAAAAAAGTAATTCCGTTTTTCAAATGATGGGAGAAAAAATTTCACATATGGGGAAAAGTGGAGCTGGGACAGCTATGAAACTTGTTAACCAACTTCTTGTAAGTGCAAACACAGTAGCTGCTGCAGAAGCATTTGTACTAGCAGAAAAAGCTGGAGTAGATCTTAACTCAGCTATTGATATTCTTAGTACAAGTTGGGGGAAAAGCCAAATGATTGAGAGGAATGGACCAATAACAGTGGAAAAAAACTTTGAAAATTCTGCAGCACCACTAAGAAACTTAATAAAAGATCTGAATATCATAGAAGAACTAAGATTACAGTTAGGGTTAGAACTACCAGTAACTCAAGCAAGTGCTCAAGTAGCTAATCATACTAATAACATGGGTCTTGTAGAACCAGATATAGCTGCTACCGCACTAACCATTAAAAAATTATCCTCTAAGGACTAGGAAAATGTCGAAAGAATATAATATTGCTGTGATTAAAGGTGATGGAATAGGAATTGAAGTAGTAAATGAATCTTTAAAAGTTCTAAATCATGTGCAAAATAAAACAAATATAAAATTTAATTTCCAAGATTTTCCATGGGGTTCTGAGTATTATTTTTCTCATGGAGAAATGATGCCTGAAAACGGAGAAAAAGAATTAAAAGATTTTAATGCTATTTTCCTTGGTGCTGTAGGTCATCCAGAGATACAAGATCATATAACTTTAAATGGTCTCCTTTTACCTATAAGAAGATATTATGATCAATATATTTGTCATCGTCCTTCATTTCTTTATGAGGGAGTAAATTCACCTTTAGCTAATCAAATTCCTGGAAGCATCGATATTATTGTTGTTAGAGAAAATACTGAAGGAGAATATGCAAACGTAGGAGGATTTCAATATAAAAACACATCAGATGAAGTAGCTGTCCAAACAGCAGTCTTCACAAGAAAAGGATGTCAAAGAATTATTGAATATGCATTTCAGTTAGCACTAAAACGAAACAAAAAAGTAACTTCTATTACTAAAAGTAATGCTCAAGGATATGGTATGACATTGTGGGATCGTGTTTTTGAAGAAGTCTCTATGAAATATCCCATTGTTGAAACTGACTCTCTACTAATAGACGCAGCATGTATGGATTTCATACGACAACCAGAAAGTTTTGATGTAGTAGTAGCAAGTAATCTTTTTGGTGATATCCTAACTGATATAGGCGCAATGATCACTGGAAGTTTAGGCTTAGCTTCAAGTGCAAATATTAACCCTGATAAAACAATTCCATCGATGTTTGAACCTACTCATGGTAGTGCACCCGATATTGCTGGAAAAGGATTAGCAAATCCTATGGCTCAAATATTAACATCTTCATTAATGTTGGAACATTTAGGAGAAAAAGAACTTTCTTTAGAAATAGAAAAAAGTGTGAAAAAAGTATTATCGAAAAATGAAATAAGAACTAATGATCTCGGAGGAAATAATTCCACTTCAGAAGTAGGAGATGCAATTATTCGAGAGTTAAACTTATAGAAAAATTTTTGATTCTAAATAACAATTAATAAAAATTGATAGATCCATTTGAAAAGCAACAACTAAATTCTACAGAAATATATTTACCTAAATTAGGTTTTGGAGGAGCTCCTGTAAGTGGAATATCCTTAGGTTCGTACGGAGGAGTAAAAGAAGAAGAAGCTCTAGAAATTATAGAACAGGCTTATACAAGAGGAATACGATACTTTGATACTGCTCCTCTCTATGGTACGGGGAATGGGGAAAAAAGATATTCTAAAATTTTAAGCAATAAACAAAGAGATGATTTTATAATATCTACGAAATGTGGAAGAATTATCTTATCTGAAAAAGAAAAAAATGATTCTACAAAACCAAAATTCTTACCTGGGATTGGGTATACCGGAGATGAAAATATAAGATTTGATTTTTCTGAAGATGGAATCAAAAGGTCTTTGGATGAATCTCTTCAAAGGCTAAAACTAAACTATATTGATATTTTACTACTACATGATGCTGATGTAGAAAATCTTGAAAAAGAAGCTTTAGAAACTTCTTTTCCTACAATGTTGAAATTAAGAGATGAAGGAATAGTTAAAGCAATAGGTTGTGGTATGAATCAATGGGAGATGCCATCAAGATTTATTGATGAGTTTGATTTAGACGTAGTTCTATTAGCTGGCAGATTCACGTTATTAGATCATTCGTCATTTGAAACATTCTTACCAAAATGTTTAGAAAAAAATGTAAAAATTATTTTAGGAGGACCATTCAATTCTGGAATTTTAGCAGATGATAATTTGGGAGGAAATAGCCTTTTTAATTATGAAAATGTTCCTAAAGACATCCTCATTAGAGCAAAAAAACTTAGTAAAATTTCTGAAAAATATAAAATACCACTAAAAGCTGCTGCTCTTCAATATGTTATGAGTTATCCTGCTGTTATTTCAACGATTCCAGGGCCAGAAAACATTAAAGAATTGTTAAATAACATAGAAAATTGTAACTTAGATATCCCTCAAAATTTCTGGATTGATTTAATTGAGAATAACTTAATACCCCAAAATGCTTTTTATCCTAAATAATTTAAATTAGAAAATTAAGAAACTTGTAACAAATAAAAATAAAATTAACGAAAACATAATTATTTCAGAACAACTATTAAATATTTTAAAAGTTTTCTTCCTAGAATTACGATTTTTAGAGCATTTCACACAACTACAATAAGGAGGATGCCCACTTCTATAAGACCTTTCATCCATCTGAAATACATTTAGTTTGTATATTTATGCATCTAGTTTATACTTGTTTTTTATTTTTGCTTAAAAATTTCCATTAAATTACATTGAATCCATCGATTAAAATTAATAATAAAGTTAAAATCTTGAATTAAATATAAAATTAGGAGTAAAATGTTCAATCACGAAGATACTGTAAATAATTCAGAATCAACTAATTTAGCTCTATGTATATTTCCTCATTTAAAAGAATTTGCAGTAATAGATTTAAGGGAACCTAACAATGAAAATCCTATAAAAATATTTAATTCCAATGATATTCTAGATGAAAATTTCTTCTCATTTATAGAAGAAGAATTCAAAAAAATGTTAAAAGATGATGAATTTCCTTTTTTGAACTTAATAGGTCTCCCTCAAAATATAGAAAATCTAATTAGAACTCAAACTTTATCTTCTATTTTAGATATTATTAAAACATCTAATAATGTAATTAATGATATTAATAATATAGCTGTATTATTTTTTTCAGGACGAATACTAGATATTTCACAGGAAGAATTGCAGAAAGTGTTAACTAATTTATTTGATGATCAATTAAAACCCAATCAAATTAAAGATTCTGTGGGGAAAATATACGAACTAATTAATTCTGAAAAATATACACAAAAAACTCTCATAAAAAATGATCTTTATGGAATAATTACCGGAAACAACGAATCCTACGCAACTTTATGGGAACGTGGAAATAATTAGTTGAAGAATTAACTATTTTTACTGTTTAATAGATATATGACAAGTAAAAGAAATCTATCATCAGAACAAATAAGAGATTCATTTCTGAATTTTTTTGTTAAAAAAAAACATCTACTACATCCTAGTTCTTCTTTAATTCCAGCTAATGATCCTACCCTTCTTCTTACAAACTCAGGCATGGCTCAATTTAAATCATATTTTTCAGGAGAAGCTAAACCTCCAAAACCAAGAATTGTTACTTCTCAAAAATGTTTTAGATCTACTGATATTGATGAAGTAGGGGATAAGACTCATTTGACCTTGTTTGAAATGTTAGGAAATTTTTCCTTTGGAGATTACTTTAAAAAAGAGGCATGCAAATGGGGATTAGAACTATTAACAAATGAATTTGAGTTAGATGAAGATAGGATTTTTGTTACTGTACACTCTGAAGATAAAGAAGCTAGAGAAATTTGGTTATCTTTAGGGATTCCAAATCATAAAATATTCTCTTTCAATGATAATTGGTGGGGACCAGCAGGACTAGAAGGACCATGTGGTCCATGTAGTGAATTACATTATTACACTGGAGAATTACTGCCAAAAGATTATAAATCTGCAGCTCAAGATAAATCTTGGGGTCCAAATGTATCAGAAGAATTTTTAGAACTATATAACTTAGTATTCACTCAATTTTATCATCAATTAGATGGGGTAAAAAAAGAGTTGCCTCAAAAAAACATAGATACTGGATTAGGATTAGAAAGATTAACATCTGTCTTACAAGAAGTTGATAATTGTTATGACACAGATCTTTTCAGAGAAATAATAAAAAAAATTGAAGAATTATCTGGAATCAAATGGAAAAAATCTAAAATTTCTGACAAAGCAATCATTATAATTGCAGAACATGTAAGATCTGCAACATTTCTCATAGGTGACGGGGTAATTCCAGAAAATACTGGAAGAGGTTATATCTTAAGAAGAATTATTAGAAGGGCAATGAGATATGGAATGACACTAAACATGAAAACTCCTTTCATGGGAATCATTGCTGAAGAAGTAATGAAAAAAATGGGTGTGCATTATCCAGAATTAACAGATAACAAGCCTTTCATTTTAAAGGTTCTAGAAGTTGAAGAAACAAAATTTTCTTCAACATTACATCAAGGAAATAGTATATTAAAAATTTTATTAGAAAATAGAAAACTTATTCAACAAGAATTCAAAAAACTTGACATAAAATTAGAAAAAATGATTTCTAGAAATAAAATTAATTCTAAAGATTTTATCAAGGAATTTGAAAATTCTAAAATAGGCCCAGAATCTATCATTTCAAATCTTTTGTCTAAAGCAATAGATTTGGAGATGCATATATCAGATCGAAAAGAACCTCAATTAAAAAAAGTAATACAAAATATTAGAAAAACTAACTGGGGTAATACAATATCAGGATACGAAGTAGCTTATTTATACGATACTCTTGGTTTTCCTCTAGAAGTAACATCTGAAATAGCTAGTGAAGTTAACATAAAAGTAGATACAGATGAATTTAATAATATTATGGATAAGCTAAAAAAAAGAGCCAAGTTATCATCTCAATTCAAAGATGATTTGTCTTCTCAAAGACTATTTGAAGAAATGGGTATAAGTGAAACAATTTTTCAAGGTCATCAATTTTTAACTACTGAATCAATGGTATTGGGAATTATTGATAATGGAAAACCTACTGAGGAAGTAATAGAAGGTAATGAAATAGAAATTATTTTAGACCAAACTCCTTTTTATCCTGAAGGTGGAGGGCAAGTAGGAGATCAAGGAAAATTTTCTTCAGAAAATTCATCTATTATAGAAATTTCTGATACTCAAAGTCCTTCTTCAGGAATAATTGTTCACCAAGGAAAAGTCTCACAAGGTTCTATAAAAGTAGGAGATACAGTAACAGCAAAAGTAGATATTTCTCAAAGAGAGAAGTCTAAGAGAAACCATACTGGAACTCATATTTTACACGCTGCATTAAGGGAAATATTAGGGAAACATGTTAGACAACAAGGTTCTTTAGTTGCCCCTGAAAGACTCAGATTTGATTTTACTCATCTTAAAAAATTAACTCAAAAAGAAATAGAAGAAGTGCAAAACCTAGTAAATGGAAAAATCCGTCTAAATTTACCTGTTCATAAACATATTACAAGTTATAACGAAGCAATCGAATCTGGAGCCTTAGCATTCTTTGGAGATAAATATGATCATGAAGTAAGAACAGTAGAAATTTCAAATGGATCTAAATTTAGTTACGAACTTTGCGGAGGTACACATTGTAGTTTCACAGGAGAAATTGGAGCATTTTACATTATTTCAGAATCCAGTATAGCTTCAGGAGTAAGAAGAATTGAAGCAGTAACTGGAGTAAATGCAGAGAATTTAGTCACAAAAAACTTCTCTATCCTGAACAAGATTTCATCAAATCTTAATGTTCCAACATCTGAATTAGAAACCAAAATTGATGGAATAACAAAAGAAGTAGAAAATTTTAAAAAAGAATTAAATAATTTGCAAAGTAAAATTTATTCTATAAATACCCAAGAATTTACTAAAAATTCAGAAACAATTGGAAAGACAACAATTGTTGCAACTTTATTAGATGTGCCCAATCAAGAACTATTAAGACAGATGGGTGATAATATTAGAAGCCAAGTAGATAGTGGCGCAATTTGTCTAGCTTCTGAAATACAAGGTAAAGCATCAATAATTATAATGATTACCAAAGACATTTCAGATAAATTAAATGCTAAACAATTAATTCAGGAAATTTCTCCAATTATCCAAGGAGGTGGAGGTGGACGTCCTGAATTAGCTCAAGCTGGAGGAATAAAACCTGAAAAATTACCAGAAGCCATTAAATTATTTCGCAAAATAGTCAAAACCATTCTTTCAGAAAATTAAAATGACTGTCTTAGGAATAGATTATGGAGAGAAAAGAATAGGGATTTCTGTAAGTGATCCTAATCAATTAATAAGTTTGCCTCAAGAACCTATTTTTTCTAGGGGAATAAAAAATGATTCACTTACAATATCTAAAATGGTAGAAGATAAAAATATTGATCTTATAGTACTAGGATTACCTTTAACATTGAGTGGAAATCATGGGTTTCAGGCTAAATTCATATCAAAATTTGAAGCCGAACTTAAAAAACAAACATCTAAACCAATAATAAAATTTGACGAAAGACTAACTACAAAACAAGCTAAAAATGAAGTAAGAGATTCTAAAAAAGCTACTTCAAAAATAGATTCAATAGCTGCTTCTATAATGCTCCAAACTTTCTTAGATTCCAGAAGGACAGGAATATAGTAATGTTTATGAAACTTGGCGTTATTGGATATCCCTTAGGTCACACGTTATCTCCTGTTTTTCAGCAAGCAGCATTAGATCATCTGAAAATTGAAGGAGAATTCAAAGCAATACCTGTTACTCCCAATAAGCTATCTGATTTTATTAAATCAATGAAAAAAGAAAATATTAATTCAGTCTGTGTAACTATTCCTCATAAAGAGTCTGTAATAAATCTTATTGATGAATGTGATCAAGAAGCGCTGAAAATAGGAGCGGTTAATTGGGTTATCAACCAGAATGGAATTTTAAAGGGCTTCAATACTGACTATTTAGGGTTTTTAAAATCACTAAATCATGAAACAGGTTTTTCCCCTTTTGGAAAAACAGCAACAATTTTTGGGGCAGGGGGTTCTTGTAAAGCTGTATCTCATGGTTTGAAATTAAAAGGGTTATCAAAACTAATTATCATTAATAGAACTAAATCCAAAGCAGATGAAATAGCCTTAAATTTAAAATCTAAAAATTTTGAAACTATCGCATTAAATATTGAAGATTCTAGAATAAATTATCATTTAATGGAATCTAATCTTATAGTAAATACTACTTCTTTAGGTATGTCAGGAGGACCTGATCCTGATAATGATTTAATAAGTTCATACGAAATACAACCTGGAACTATTGGATACGATTTAGTTTATTCCCCTAAAGAAACTCCTTTTTTAAAAAAAATCAGAGACAAGAAAGGTATCTCAGCATCAGGATTATCAATGCTAGTTTTCCAAGGAATTGAAGGTTTCAAATTATCTACTGGCATAGAGCCACCTGAAAAACTAATGTTGGATGTAACTAATTCAGAATCTTTATAAATTATTAGTATCTATGAGAAATGGTTAAACTATAATCATATATGTAATATGAAAATTAATAATACTCTCTTAAGGAGTCAATCATATGTTTAGATTTTTAACTGCAGGAGAATCTCACGGACCAGGACTGTCTGTAATATTAGAAGGTTTGCCAGCAGGCTTAAAAATTGACGAAGATAACATCAAAGTTGATTTAGAAAGAAGGCAAAAAGGTTTTGGAAGAGGAGGAAGAATGAAGATAGAAAAGGATCATGCAGTTATTAGATCGGGTGTTAGACATGGCATAAGTATAGGAGCACCAATAAGCTTGTGGATTGAAAATAAAGATTACGAAAATTGGACTAAAGCAATGTCGCCTTATCCAGTAGATGAGTCAGTCGACAAAAAGGAATTTACGAAGATAGTTCCAGGTCATGCTGATTTCGCAGGTGCATTGAAATATAAACAACATGACTTAAGAAATGTATTAGAAAGGGCTAGTGCACGAGAGACTACAGCTCGAGTTGCCGCAGGAGCACTTTGTAAATCTATGCTGAAAGAGCTAGGAGTAGAAATTAAAAGTAGGGTTATATCCATTGGAGATTCAATACCTTGGGATACTATAAATCCTAGCCATATAGAACATAAAGATTCAACAGAATTTGAATCAATTGATTGGAAGTTAGTTGAAAAATCAGAAGTCAGAACAGATTCAAAAGATCTTGAAAAAACATTTATTGATTCAATACTTAAAGCAAAAAAAAATAGAACCACTGTTGGAGGAACATTTCAAGTTATTGCTTTTAATATCCCTGTAGGGCTTGGAAGTTTTTCTCAATGGAATAGAAAATTGGACGGAAAGATTGCACAAGCAATGATGAGTATAAATGCAGTCAAAGGTGTTGAAATAGGTTCTGGATTTCTAAACACCAGAAAGCCAGGAAGAGATGTTCATGATGTTATAATTCCTGATAAATCCGATATTAGAAACTTCAAGCACATATCAAATCATGCTGGAGGTCTTGAAGGAGGAGTAACTAATGGAGAGCCTATTATTGTTAATGTAGCAATAAAACCAATAGCAACTATGACAAACCCCCTTCCTTCGGTAGATATTAATTCTGGAGAAATTGTTGAGGCTCAATATAATAGAAGTGATATATGCCAAGTTCCACCGGCTTGTGTTATAGGAGAAGCAATGTTGGCTCTATGTTTATCTGAAGTAGCAATTGAGAAATTTGGTGGCGACCACATTGAAGAGATGATCTCTAATTTTTCAAGTTATCAAAAATCTCATAAAGAGTTTGGGATTAATCAAAATGAAAATTAGTACTGGCTTTGATTATAATCTATATCTAGTAGGATTATCGGGAACGGGTAAAAGTACCTGTGGCAAAATTTTATCCCAAAGACTTAGTTTAACTTTCATAGATTTAGACAAAGAAATTATAAAAAATGAAAAAACATCAATTAGTAATATATTTAAATATAAAGGAGAAAAATATTTCAGGAAAATAGAAAATAATATCCTAAAGAAATATTCTAAGAAAATAAATTGTATTATTGCTACAGGAGGAGGAATTGTAGAAAATTATTCAAATATTGAAATTATGAAAAATACTGGGAAAATTATTTGGCTAAGAGCTTCTCCTAAACAAATATCAAAAAGATTAAACTCTAAATATGCTGAACATAGACCTCTATTAGGAGAAACACCAAAAGTTGAAAATATAGCTGAAATGTTAGAAAAAAGACAACATTTATATAATAAAGCCGAATTTAAAATAGATACAAATAAAAATTCTCCTAATGAAATAGCAACAACTCTTTCAAAACTATTACAGTAGAAAATGACTCTGAATAATAAAAACCTCGCATCAATAGTTAAAACATCTCAAAGAAATTACAAGGTTTTGGTGGGTGATAAATCTATTGAAAATTTAGCAGATGAATTAAAAAAATTAAATGTAAAAGGAAAAATTTTTTTAATCACTGATAATTCAATTTTCCCTGAATTTATACTTAAAATTCATCATATTCTAGAAGAATCTAATTACAAAACAAATATTTTAACTATTGAACTTAATGAAACAACAAAAAATTTATCTACATTAAAAAAACTTTATGAATGGTATGGAAAACAAAAAATTGAAAGAAATGACACTATTGTAGCTGTTGGAGGAGGAGTAACAGGTGATCTAATTGGTTTTTCAGCATCTACTTGGCTTAGAGGTATCAATGTTGTACATATCCCTACTACTCTTGCAGCAATGGTAGATGCATCAATAGGAGGGAAAACAGCTATAAATCTAAACATAGGAAAAAACTTAGTAGGAGCATTCCATCAACCTATTTTAGTTTTATCTGACACAGAATCTCTATCTACCTTACCTAAAAGAGAATTAAGATCTGGATGGGCGGAGGCTATAAAACACGCTTTTCTATTTGACGAAAAACTTTTAAACATTTTCCTAAGCGAATCAAATGATATCAAAAATCTTAAGAACCCAATATCTACAGATGTTATTAGAGAAAGTGTGAAAATTAAGAGTGAGATAGTATCAAATGATGAATTTGAAAAAGGAGATCAAAGAATTTTTCTCAACTACGGTCACACAATAGGTCATGCTATAGAATCTATCTCTAAATATTCCCAATTCCTACATGGTGAAGCAGTAAGCATAGGTATGTGTGTAGCAGCAAAAATTTCAGAAATGATGGGAATTACAGATAATCATCTGACTAAACTTCATTCAGAAATAATGAAACTTTATGATCTTCCAATTTCATTACCCAATATCGATGAAGAAGAAATTATAAACTCTATTAAATTCGATAAAAAAGTTAGAGATGGAAAAGTTAGATGGGTTTTATTAAAAAAGATTTCAGAACCCTATATTAATAGCAATGTAGATGAAAAAATATTGAGAGAAGCTCTAAAAATATCTAGATGATCCTCCAGCTACAGCTGGAACTATACTTATTTCATCTCCTGATACTACTTCAGTATTAATTCCTTTAATATACCTAGCATCTTCACCATTAATAAATATATTTACAAATTGCTTTAATTCACCTGTAGGATTAAATAATTTCGCTTTAAAACCTGGAAATTCTTTATCTACGTAATCTAGAAGGGTTTTTACTTGTCTTTCATCAATATTAGAAAGATTTATTTCAATCTTATTATTTTCTCCTGTTAAATTCCTCAGAGGAGCAGGAATTCTAACATAAACGATTTCTTCATTTACCATTGATGAAATTTCCTTTTATACTTTTAAATATAGCTTAATCAACTATACGGTTTTATTATATGAACCTAGAAATTGCAAGGACAAGATGTTTTTTAATCAAAATATAGCCAATTGTAAATTACTAGTCTTTGATCTTGATGGAACAATCCTAGACAAAAACTCAAAAATTTCAAATAAAATGATTGATATATGTTCAAAATTAAAAAAGCAAAATATATTATTCACTATAGCTACTGGAAGATCTGCAAAACCTGCATTAGACTACGCTAAAATTCTTGGAGTCAACATTCCAATAATTTGCCTTGGTGGTTCCTTAATAATTGATCCTATAAATAAGACAATTATCCGAGAAACAAAAATTGATAATCATGTCTCTAAAAATTTAATTAAAAATTTAGATCAAAGAAAATATGAATTAGCTCTATACTATGGGGAAACACTGTATATAAAAAAACTTAGTGAATGGTCTAGGGGTTACATATGTAGGCAAAATATTCCCTATGTATTAGATAAAGATTTTTCTAAAATTTTAAAAGATAACCCTACAATGATTTTAATGGTAGGAAATCCTGATGACATCGATAAACTTGAAATTAAGCTTCATGAGTTAGTGGATAACTCTTTATCGATAATAAGATCATTACCTCATTTCTGTGAAATATCTAATCTCAATGGGACTAAATTTTTTGCTTTAGATTCTTTACTAAAAAAATTAAAAATCAAGTTTTCAGATGTAATAACTTTTGGTAACGGAAATGCTGAAATTGAAATTATTAAGAATTCTGGAATTGGAATATCAATAGACAATAGTCCTAAAGCTTTATTAGAAAACTCTGACATGTCAATAGATTCTCCTGATAATCATGGCGTAGAGAAATTTTTAGAAAAATTTTTATTAAATTAATAATGTTTAAAAGAGATAAAATAATTGTACTAGGCTCAATTAATACAGATATCAGTGTTAAAGGAAAAAGATTACCTAAACCTGGAGAAACAATCTATGCTAATGAAATTTCTTATTCAGGGGGAGGAAAAGGATCTAATCAAGCTATAGCCGCATCTAGATTATTAAGCAAAAATTCAAAAATAGAAATGATTGGAGCTGTGGGAGATGATCTTTTCTCACTAAAGAACTTAGAAACTTTTAAAAAGGAAGGAATATTAACTAAAGGTATTAGATCTATTTCAGGTACTTCAACAGGCACAGCGGTGATATTTCTAGATGAAATCAATGAAAATTATATCCTCCTATTAGAAGGAGCAAATTATAAATGTAGTAATAAAGAACTCAGTTATCTAGAAGAAACTTTAACTAAAAATTCAATACTGCTTCTTCAACATGAAATTCCTATTAACACGGTACATGAAGCTATGAAAATATCAAATAAAAAAGGAGCATTAACTATATTAGATCCAGCTCCATATATGGATATCAAGATTAAAAATTACTATAAAAATGTTGATATTTTAACCCCTAACCAAATAGAAGCAGAAAACCTTTCTAAAATAACAATAGATTCTTTGGAAAATGCATTTTTAGCAGGAGAAAAAATTCTTTCTCTAGGACCTAATTTTGTAGTAATCACATTAGGAGAACAGGGGTGTGTGTTAATAAGTAATCAAGATAAAATTCACTTAGAAGGATACAAAGTTAATATAGCAAATTCAGTAGGAGCAGGTGATTGTTTTAACGGAGCTCTAGCAGCTGGAATAAAAAAGGGATTATCATTAAAAGAATCTATAAAGTTGGGGAATAAATCTGCCTCAATATCCGTATCTCGAAAAGGTGTTCAAGAATCAATGCCATTTTTCAATGAAATAAACACTATAGAGCTTTAGGAAAAGGTATTTCACTACAAAATAATTCGTTAACTGAAGAGATCTTATTAGATGAAAAAATATTTTTTAATTCTTTATTAATCTTATTAGCAATAAATGGTCCTTCAAAAACTATACCTGAGTAAATTTGAACAGCATTGGCACCGGAAGCGATTAATTCCCAAACATCACTTGTAGTAGAAACACCCCCACATCCTATAACAGTAAATTCTTTGTCTACAATTTGTCTTACTTCACGAACCATTTTAAGAGTATGTTGATAGATAGGGTTCCCACTTAAACCTCCAAATCCAATCTTTAAATTAGAATTTTTAATAGGATGAGAATTAGAAATCACTACACCATCAGAACCAGAGTAATGAACACATTTTACCATTTCTAATAAACTGTTTTGATTTTCTGCACATGGAGGCAACTTAACTATTAAAGGGTTATTTTTGTCATTATTTAACACTTTTAGTAATTTTTCTAAATTCTTTAAATTATGAAAATCTCTCAATCCTTGAGTATTGGGACTACTTATATTTAACTCTATTCCAACTACTAAGGGAGATAATTCTTTAAAACATCTATATATATCATCAATATTCAATCCAGAAATAGAAGCAAAAATCCTTTTCTTCTCAATATTTGATTTAGAGAATTTCATTTTTATTTTATCTAAACCTTCACTAGGAAATCCTAAGGAATTAACAATAGAGTTATTGTCTAAATATCTTAGTAATCTAGGTTTGGGGTTACCAAGATTTTGATGAGCTAGAATAGTCCCTGTTACTGCAAAGCCAAAACCAAAATTTAAATAATTAATTGAAGTTTTATAATTTTTATCTAATCCAGCAGCTACTCCTATGGGATTGGGAACTTCTATTTTCCCAAGGGATGATGATAAAGAATCGTCTTTTATTTCAATTAATTTCAAAAACGGATTCATTGGAAAGGAAAATTTTAAAGCAGTTTCTGCTAAGTTATGGGATATCTCAGGATCAAGTTTAAAAATCAAGGGTCTTATTATTGACTTATAAATGATAATATCTCCAAATCATCTAAAATTTATAAAAAATCTTATCAATTATATTAATCATATAAAATGTCATTTAATTTTAATAGGAATAAATTGAAAGATTTTTCTACAACTAGTACTTCTACTTCTGAATCAACCATTAAAAAAGTACCATATCTAGCTTCACTATCAATAAGTAGTTTCAGATGGTTATGGTTTGGAACAATATTGCAAATGGGTGCTGTTCAAATGGGAATGACAGCAAGAACAATGGTAGTTGATGACGTTACTAATAGTGCTTTCTTATCAGGAGTTGTTGCAATGGGATTTGCTCCTTCTCTTTTAGTTTTTGCAATTATAGGAGGATGGGTAGGGGATAAGTTTGATAATAGATCTATAATTCAATTTTGTTTAATATGTTTTACTTTAGTTTCTGCTAGTATCGGTTTATTAATTGCTTTTGAAGTAATTCATTGGATTCACTTATTTATTGCCTCATTATTTCAAGGAGCATTATTTTCACTTCAAATGCCCTCTAGACAATCTTTAATACCCAAACTAGTACCCAAAATTTTAATAGGAAATGGAGTTGCATTAATAGCGGCATCAATGGCTACTATTTCTATTTTTTCTGGGGCTGGTATAGGTTTACTTTATGGATCATTAGGCCCAAGCTATGTATTTTTAATAATATCTATTCTTTATGTAATTTCTTTTATATTCACATCTCAAATTCCATCCACGAAACAACTAAAAGAAAATCAAAATAATCAAGGTCTATTAGGTTCTACTAAAGAATCTATTGCTTATCTATTCCACAATAAAATGATTTTAGGAATTTTTCTTTCAAGCATTTTAGTATCATTATTTGCACTCCCTGTGAGATTACAACTTCCTATCATAGCAAGAAGATTATATGAATCTTCATCAAATGAGATAGGTTTACTTCTATCTATAAGTTCTATAGGTGCAGTATTAGCATCATTATTTATAGCAAGCTTAAGTAAAAGTAAATTCAGAGGTTTCACTTTTCTTTCTGGGATTTTCGGATTAAGTGCATGCGTTTTCTTATTAGGATTTTTTCCATATTTTATAGCAGGTATAATTATATGGATCTTATTTGGTATTTTTGAGAATATCAGAATGACTTTATCCCAATCTTTAACCCTTGAATATGTAGATGAAAATTTTAGGTCTAGAATTATGGGGCTTTATATGATGAATTACGCATTTATTCCATTGGGAGCATTACCTATAGGAAAATCAATTGATGTCTTTGGAGCAGAAAAAAGTCTAATAATTTTTTCTTTAATATTCTTTATTTCAAGTGTTTTAGTTTTAATATCTTCAAAAGAGCTTAGAAAAATAAGATAATGAATTTATGGTTAAAAATAATCGAAACTCTAAAAATCTTCAAAACACAAGAGTAAAACTTCTTGGTGAAAACACTGCTTCAAAAATAGCTGCAGGTGAAGTAATAGAAAGTCCCTTATCAGTAGTAAAAGAACTAATTGAAAATTCACTAGATGCAAACTGCTCAGTTGTAAACATATCTATTGAGAATGGGGGAATAAATACAATCTCAGTTATAGATGATGGGGAAGGAATTCACCCTAATGATCTGGAATTAATTTTTCAAAGATTTGCCACTAGTAAAATAAATTCGATAAATGATTTATTTCAATTAACAACGTTAGGTTTCAGGGGAGAGGCCCTTCCTAGCATATCAGCTGTATCTAAAATAAATATGACCTCAAAAAGAATTGAATCTTCTGGATTTGAAATAGAATTATTCAATGGAGAAAAAACAAAACATAAAGTAGCTGCAATATCTAAAGGAACAAATATCAAAGTAACTAACTTATTCGAAAATGTTCCTGCAAGGTTAAAATTCTTAGGAACATCATCACAAGAATCTACTAAAATTAAAACGTTAATATCTGACTATGCAATTGTTTATCCGGATGTTAAATTTGTTCTAATTTCTGATGGATCAACAAAAATTTCAACACCTGGTACAGGAGATATTCTAGAAGCATATTCTTCAATTCATGGAAATGAAATTACTGATTCAATGTTGAGGTTAGAACTTGATAAAATGATTTCAGGTATTACAAGTAATACTTCTATAGCAAGAGGAAATAGATCAAATATTAAATTTTCTGTAAACCAAAGAATTATAAAAAATTCTTCATTAGTTTATGCCGTAGAAACTGCTTATAGCGGTCTCATAGAGCCTAGAAGATTCCCATTTACATTTATTAATATAAAAATAGACCCTGAATTAATAGATGTAAATGTACATCCAGCAAAAACAGAAATTAAATTCAGAGATGAACGTGAGATTTTTCGAACTATACTAGATGTTATAAGAACTACATTGACACATCAATCATCTATCCCTGAAATTAATTACAAAAAAAATAACTCATATTCCCAAAGCTTTAACAAGTTTAATTCGGATTTTCAAGATTCAAATATAGAAACATCTATATCTTTTATTGATAAAAATGATGATTCTGAAGATAACAAAGAGTTAAATGAAAAATTTAACCTAACTGAAGAAAAAATATCTTTAAAAGAATCTAAAGTGATTGGCACTCTTGATAATACTTTTATCATATGTACCCATAAATCTGGAGTACTAATAATTGATCAACATGGAGCTCATGAAAGAATTAATTTTGAATCTATTTTAGAAGATATGAATAATAATAATATTGGCCAACGTCTGTTAGAACCAATAATTCTAGATATTAATGTAACTAAATTTAATCAATTAATTTCACAGAGATTATTATTCAAAAAATTTGGATTAGATTTTGAAGAATTAGATGATTCATCAATAATTATCAGATCAATTCCTGCTGTTATTTCAGAATCTAGAGACATACAGGGAAAACTTGTAGAGATTATAGAAGATATAGATATAAAAAAAATTACTGATTGGCAATATTGGATTTCAGCAGAACTCGCCTGTAAATCTTCTGTGAAAGCAAGAACAAAATTAACTGTTCAAGAATGTGAAGAATTAATAAACAAACTTAGTAATTGTAAAGAAATTCATGATCCACATGGAAGACCTGTAATCATGAGATTACCTATAAATACTATAAAAAACCAGTTCCACAGAAGTTAAATATTATAAAATTATTTTGTCATGGGAATTAAAAGTAGAGCAATCTCAAAAATTAAAAATTATAGTAACTTGGTAAAATTTGAACATTCAATTTTTGCATTACCATTTGGAATAACTTCTTATTTTATTGTGGTAAAAAATACAGAATATTCTTATTTAATACTAATAAATATTATTATTTCTATGATTTCTATTAGAGTATTTGCAATGACCATCAACAGAATTATTGATAAACAAATAGATCAACAAAACCCAAGAACTAAAAACAGAGAATTACCATTAGGTTTAGTAAGTATAAAAGAAGCTTTATTGATTTCAGTAGTTAGTATCATTATATTCTTAGGAACTCTATTCAGTTTCCATCCCATTTGTTGGATTCTCTCTCCAATTGTAGTTGCAGTCATGATAATTTATCCATACACAAAAAGATTCACTTGGTTATGTCATTTTTTTCTTGGCTTAGTTTACTTAATCGTTCCACCTGCAGTAAGTATTGCTATAACCGGAACATTTTCAATTGAAATATTGTTAATGGGGTTTGGAGGATTATTTTGGGTTTCAGGATTCGATATATTATATGGCATTTTAGACTTAAAATATGATCAATCTAACAACCTTAAATCAATTCCTGTAAAATTTGGTTTATCAAAAAGTATATTAATATCTAGATTGTCTCATTCTATAACATTAATATTTTTGTTACTTATGGGATTATTTTTAGGATTACAATTAATATATTGGATAGGTTTTGGTATTGTTACGATACTTTTTATTTGGGAACATAGTTTAGTTAAGGTAAACGATATTTCCAAGTTAAATATGTCGTTCTTTACTATGAATGGATTAATATCCATATTTTTTAGTATTTTCACAATATCTGAAACTTTAGTTATATGAGAAAAATGGGAAAATTTATAGTAGCAATTTCAGGGGGAAGTGGAGGACTGTATGCAATAAAAGTTTGCGAATCAATACTCGCAAATGGAGATGAATTGTTTTTGGTAACTTCAGAACCAGGAAGAAGAGTTTTGTCTCTTGAAACCTCCATTAATCTTTCTGGGAATACCAAAAAAGATTTAAAAGTTTTATTAGATAAATTGGGACACAAGTATGAAAACCAGATTCATATCCATCATCAAAATGATGTAGGTGCTTCCATAGCTAGTGGTTCATTCAAAACTGATGGAATGGTTATTATCCCATGTTCAACAGGTACATTAGGAAGTATTGCAAATGGAATATCAAGAGGTTTAATAGAAAGGGCAGCAGATGTAGTTCTAAAAGAAAGAAGAAAATTAATTATAGTCCCTAGAGAAACTCCATTAAGCATTATTCATTTAAAAAATATGGTTAAATTAACTGAAGCAGGTGGTATAGTTATGCCAGCTTCTCCAGGTTTTTATCATATTCCTAATTCTGTAGATGATCTTGTAGATATGGTTGCCTCAAGAGTATTACAACATTTAGAAATCGAATCTCCAATAATTAAACCCTGGAAAGGAGAAAACTAAAGAATGGTTCCAAATAATTTTCAATCTTTTATACATATACTAGAAAAAGAGGGAGAATTACATAGAATAAAAACTGAAGTAGATCCTTATCTAGAAATTACTGAGATTTCAATTAAAGCTCAATTAGAAGGAAAACCGGCAATTCTATTTGAAAACGTTAAAGGATCAAAGTTTCCTTTAGCAATAAATACTCTTGCTTCTGCTAAAAGAATTGAACTTGCTTTGGGTGAAGACCCTTCTAAGATAGGAGAAAATATTATCAATTTTGTTGATTCTTTAAATCCTCCTAGTGTGAAATCATTATGGTCTAACAGAAAAATGATCCCCAAGCTTTTATCTACATTCCCTAAAACTCAAAGAAAATCAGAAGTTTCTGGAAATTTCTTATCAAATCCTAATCTTTCAGATCTTCCATTACTTCATTGTTGGCCTGAAGATGGAGGGAAATTCATTACTCTCCCTTTAGTAGTCACTCAACACCCACAAAATGATACTTATAATATTGGAATATATAGAATGCATATGTATGACTCTGAAACTACTGGAATGCATATGCAAATTGAAAAAGGCGGAGGATTTCATCATTATCAAGCTGAACAAATGAGAAAACCTTTAGAATTAGCAGTTGCTATTGGAGGAGATCCTGCTTTAATTCTAAGTGCAATAATGCCTCTTCCAGAAGGTTTAAGTGAAATTCAATTTTGTGGATTTTTAAGAGGAAGTAGAACTAAATTACTCAAATGCAAAACAATAGATTTAAAAGCCCCAGCTGAATCTGAATTTATTTTAGAAGGTTATTTAAATCCAAATGAAAGAAAACTTGAAGGTCCTTTCGGAGATCATTTTGGTCATTATTCAGAGGCTTCAGAGTTTCCTGTATTCCATATAAATGCAATTCAACACAAAAATAATCCTATTTATCCTGCAACAGTAGTGGGAAAACCGCCTCAAGAAGATAAATTTATGGGAGATTGCACACAGAGTATTTTAGGTCCACTTATCAAACTTATTCATCCAGAAATTAGATCAACATGGGCATATTTTGAAGCTGGATTCCATAACCTATTAGTAATTTCAACTGAGAACAGATATACAAGAGAACCATTTAAAACTGCTTTAGGGCTTTTGGGACAAGGTCAATTATCATTAAGTAAAACTATTATATTGGTAAATTCTGATGTTGACGTAAAAAATAAATCTCAAATCCTTCAGGAAATTAGAAAAAATTTTGACCCTAAAACAGATTTTCTACTTCTAAACAAAACTCCTATAGATACTCTTGATTTCACAGGTGAATCAATGCACAAAGGTAGCAAAATGATCATTGATGCAACTGGTTACAATAATCATCCTATTCAACCAGTTCCAATTCCTAAAGATATCCGAAATTTTTCTGATCAAATAATCGACTGGAGATTTATTGGAAACACTCTTCTTGCAATTTCATCAAAAGGAATAGGAAAAAATGTTATAAATAAACTCCTATCAAATAAGTTATTAGAAAGTGTAAAAATGATTGTATGCTTATCTGAAGATGTTGATATTCACAACGATATTGATCTTGTTTGGGGAATTTTTACCAGATTTGATCCAGCATCAGATATAACCTTCAGAGAAACTACTCTACAAGGAATCAGCCCTTTTTACGATGGCACTATGTTTATAGATGCTACATGGAAAAAAGGTTATCAAAAACCACTAGTAATGGATCAAAAAATAATTAATAAAGTCGAATCAAAATGGGAAAGTTATTGGAAATGATCGATTTATCTACACTTGACACTAAATTAAATAAGATTTCAGAAAAAATAATTAATAATGAAAGGCTTTCTTTTGATGATGGAGTTTATTTATTAGAATCTAAAGATTTCTATTCCATAGGAAAAATGGCAAATTATGCTAAGCATAGAATATCTAGAGATAAAGTCTACTTTGTTTTAAATAGACATA
The DNA here is from genome assembly GCA_964434385.1 of uncultured Dehalococcoidales bacterium. Taxonomy (GTDB): domain Bacteria; phylum Chloroflexota; class Dehalococcoidia; order Lucifugimonadales; family Lucifugimonadaceae. The sequence continues at coordinate 93,015 of CAYSUW010000002.1, forward strand.
TTAATCCCACTAACATATGTGTTTTAAGTTGTAATTTTTGCGATTTTGCGAAAAAAACAGGCGATCCTGATGCTTATGAAATGACTCCTGATGAAATACTTGGAAAAATTGATAAAGAAGTTTCTGAAGTTCACATTGTAGGCGGACATCATCCTACTTGGAAATTCGAATATTATGAGAAAATTGTTAAAGAAATTCATGAAAAATTTCCTGAAATTCAAATTAAAGGTTTTACTGCGGCAGAAATCGATTATTTTTGGAGAAAATGGAAAATAGATCCAGAAGAATCATTAGCAAGACTTAAAGAAGCAGGATTAGCATCAATGCCTGGAGGTGGTGCTGAAGTATTTTCTCCAAGGATCCATAAAATGCTATTGCCAGGAAAATCTAATAGCTCTAGATGGTTAGAAATTCACAGGACTGCACATACTATGGGTATTAAATCTAACTGTACTATCCTTTATGGACACTTAGAAACATATGAAGAAAGAATAGACCATCTTATCCAACTAAGAGATTTACAAGATGAGACTGATGGATTTCTTGCCTTCATTCCTCTTCAATATCAAATAGGAGAAACACATTTACGTCAAAATAAAATTTCTCCTATGGAAGATTTAATAATGATAGCAGTTTCAAGATTGATGTTAGACAATATTCCACACATTAAATCTTATTGGGTTACCATTGGAGAAACGACTGCCTCTGTAGGATTAAATTTCGGAGCAGATGATTTAGATGGCACAATTGGTGAAGAAAAAATTATGCATGCAGCAAGTGCATCCTCTCCTGCAGGCTTAGCAAGAAGCAAAATGATTTCATTAATAAATGAAGCCGGCAAAATACCCGTTGAAAGAGACGCCCTCTATAATGAGATCAAAACCTATGAATCCTAAAATTGGCAGGATGCCATATTTAAATTCTGAAATATTTTATCTTAATATTGATCCAAAAAATTTTGACTTAATTTACTATGCTCCTAAAGAAATGGGAGAGGAAATAAATAACGGAAACCTTCATGGTGGACCTTTATCATTAGTCGATTCAATAAATTGTAAAAAATCTATTGAATTTTTACCATTCGTTGTTTCTACTGATAAAAAATCTAATAGTGTATTACTATTTTCTAAAGTTCCATACCAGAAACTAAATAGGAAGAGAATTTCTATTACTAATGACACTTCAACATCAGTGAAATTACTTGAAGTAATATTAAACAGGTTTTGGGATGTTGAAGAAATTAATTTTACTGATGAAAAGGAAAATTCATCAAATGCAAAATTATTAATAGGTGATAAAGCCCTAGAACAATTATACCTTAATAATTCATGGCCTTTCGTTTACGACCTTGGAGAAATTTGGTACAAAATGACTAGTTTGCAATTTGTTTTTGCTAGATGGGCTATATTAACCTCAGTAAATACAAAAATAAAAAATATTCTAAAAGAAAATATTTCAAAAAGTATTATCGAAAAATCAATTTCAATAGAAAAAATTATAACTAATAATCAAAGAAAATTTTTAACAAACAACAATATAAAAGAATATATTTCTAGTTTTAATTATGAGTATAATTCTAAACATGTAGATGCAATTAATGAATTTCAAAACCTTCTATCAAAAAATAAACTCAAAATTACCTCTTATAATTATGTTAAATACCATTAGAGAAAAAATTGTTAACAATAATAGAATAAACTTTGAAGAAGGGTTATATCTCCTTGAAAAAGTAAGTATCTATGATTTAGGTGAATTAGCCAACAATATTAGAAGAAAAACTAATCCATCTAAAACAGTTACTTTCGTAATAGACACCAACTTAAATTACACTAATATATGTGATGCCTTTTGTAGTTTCTGTTCATTTTACAGAACTGATCCTAAAGATCCGTCTGCATATACATTTTCTGTTGAAGAAATGATGAAAAAGATCAAAAAAGCAAAAGAAAAAGGCTGTACTACAGTTTTGATGCAGGGAGGACTAAATAATGAACTTCCGTTTGAATATTATAAAAATATGGTTTCAGAAACACTAAGACTTTATCCAGGAATTACTCCACATTACTTTTCAGCACCTGAAATAATGAAAATGTCTGAAGTATCAAAGAAATCCATAAAACAAGTTTTAATTGAATTAAAGAAATCAGGTCAAAGAACAATTCCTGGAGGAGGATCAGAAATACTTTCAAATTCCATAAAATCTCAAATTAGCAGATTCAAACCAAAAAATTCTATAGACCTATGGACTAATGTTCATAATATAGCTCATGAAGTAGGTTTTATGACAACAGCTACAATGATGTATGGTCACATAGAAGAACCCAAACATATTATTGAGACTCTTTCACATATAAGAAAAATCCAAGATGATTCTAAAAATGAACCGGGATCATTTACAGCTTTCATTCCTTGGTCTTATAAAAGAGAACATAATCCACTATCTAAAAAAGTGTTAAAGGAAGCAGGAGCAAACCAATATTTAAGAATCATAGCACTCTCTAGAATTTTCTTAGATAACATTCCTCATATTCAGGCAAGCTGGTTTTCAGAAGGATACTCAACCGGGCAGATGGCTTTACATTATGGGGCAGATGATTTTGGAGGTACGCTTTTTGATGAAAATGTAATGCTGGCCGCAGGATTTTATAATAGAACAACTATAGATGGAATAAAATCTTTAATTAATGAAGCTGGATTTGATGCTTCTCAGAGAACTACAGAATATGAAATAGTAGAGGAGAAAACAAAAGTTGGATGAATATAAAATCAAAAGCCTTAAAGGTTTAAATATCACTTTCGGTCATAGCCCAGATGCAGATGATGCCTTCATGTTTTTTGGGTTGGCTAAAAATAAAATTCCTACAAATTTTAAAGTCAGCCATGTAATGTATGACATAGAGTCACTCAACAATATAGCCACATTAGGAAACTTAGAGGTAACAGCAATTTCCGCTGCTCATTATCCAAAAGTATCTGATAATTATCAAATTATGTCATGCGGTTCTTCTGTAGGAAGAAATTATGGTCCTATATTAGTTTCAGATAAAAAAATTAATGAAAATAAATTATCAGGATTGAAGATTGCTATTCCTGGAGAATTTACTACTTCATATTTACTTTTTAAAATTTTTATTACCCAAAATATTAACCCTGTTTTCATGCATTTTGATGAAGTTATTAATAGTATCAAATCTGGAGAAACCGATGCAGGAATATTACTACATGAGGGTCAAGTCACTTTTCAAGAATTCGGATTAAATAAAATTCTAGATTTAGGAGAGAAATGGTTTGAAGAAACATCCCTTCCTATACCACTAGGATTGGATTTGGTTCATAAAAAATTCTCTCCAGCACATAGAAAAGAAATTACTACAGTATTTTATAAAAGCATAAAATATGCGCTTGAAAATGAAGAAGAGGCATTAGACTACGCTCTTAGTTTTGGAAGAGGAATAGAGAAAAATAAAGGAAGAAAATTTGTAAGAATGTATGTTAACAATGATACATTAAATATGGGACAAGAAGGTTTAGATGCATTAAATAAATTATTTCAATTTGCTAAAGAATCAGAAATAATAGAAAAACAACCAAAAATAGAGTTATGTATACCTGAAATTTAAAATTTCAGATAGGAAAGAAATGAAAATTCTTATTTCAAACGGAATTGATAAATTATCTCAAAATATTGGAAAACATTTGTCACAAAAACATGAAATCCAATATTTCGAAGATCCGTCAAAAAAAGAGTCCTTAAAGGACTTTAATGAAATAATTTTAACTCCTTTGGACTCTAGCAAAAAAACAAATAAAATAATAAAAAATTCTGACATCATAATTTATCAAGGTTTAGTAGAAGATAATAAAACTCCTAATGACTTAAATAATCATGTTCAAAAATCCTATAATCTACTTTCAGCAGCAATTGAAACAGGTATTACAAACTTCATACTTATTAGTTCTTTAGAATTAATTAAATCATATGATGATTCAAACACTGTGACAGAAACATGGAAGTCTACTCCTTCAACTGAAATACCTTTTCTATCAGGACATTTAACAGAAATAATTTTTAAAGAATTTTCAAGAACATTCCCAATTAATGTTGCAGTACTAAGACTAGGGTATCCAATAGCCTACATGGACTCTGATAAGGGGGGGGGAATTATATCTTCTGTCAAAATAAAAGAAGTTTTAATATCTATTGAGAGAATAATTTCATTAAAAAATCCTAAAAAATGGGATATATTCCATCTACAATCAGATGTAAAATCAAAAAAATTTCTAACAAAAAAAACTAATGAGATTTTAGGAGTTCCTATTGATAAAAGGGAAACTAAAAACGAACCTTTTTATAATCCCAAATTAGGAGTTTCGGAAAAATGAAAGTTCTAATATTAGGTGCAAATGGTATGTTAGGACCCTGGGTATCCAAAGCTTTGTCGGATCATGAAATTATTGAAACTGACTTGGAAAAAATACCCTCTAATATTAATTACCATAAAATTGATATTTCAAATACTAAAGATGTTCTAAAAATATCTGAGGGAGTAGACGCAATAATCAACTTATCTGTTCTAAGAGCTGATAGAAAGTTAGCATTCGATGTAAACACATTAGGAAATTACAATATGATGTTAGCTGCAGAGACTCATAAAATTTCAAGAATAATTAACACAGGACCTCATTTTCAAATAGCAGGGCCTACATATGAAGATTTTGACTTTGAACTCAATCCTGATATGCCACCACAACCAGGAGTAAACCTATATGCTCTAAGTAAATCTTTAGGACAAGAAATTTGTAACCAATTTACTAGAAAAAATGATTTTATTTTTTTACAAACATTACTTTTTTATATTTTTTATGATGAAAATTACATTCGTGCTGCAGAAAACACTCCACAACCTTCAGGATCTGATCCAGCACCATTCAGTGTCACTTGGACAGATGCAGCTGAAGCCATAAAATTAGCTCTTGAAATAGATCTGAAAAATTTACCTTCAAGAAGTGAAAGTTATTTTATTAATTCAAATTTACCTCATAACAAATTTTCAAATCAAAAAGCAAAAAACATTTTAGGTTGGAATGCTACTAAAGATTTTGAGGAACTTTGGAACAGAAAAAATAAATGAGCCTTCCAAAATTCAATTTTTATAACTATCAATTAGAATTTAAAAAATATCCTGTTACATGGACATTATTATTATTAAATCTAATTCTATGGGTTTTAATGGAAATTAATGGAGGTTCTGAGAATCCAGTTACTTTAATAAAATTTGGAGCTAAAGAAGGAATTCTTATTACTGGAGGAGAATACTGGCGTTTATTGACACCAATATTTTTGCACATAGGTTTTTATCATCTATTAACAAATTCAATTGGCTTATTTATTTTTGGAAGATATGCTGAAACATTATTCGGAGGGAAAACATATTTCACAATTTATATTATTTCAGGAATATGGGGGAATATTGCTAGTTATTTTTCTAGTTTTGCTATAGGGGCGGGCGCTAGTGGCGCACTTTTTGGAATTATTGCAGCTTATGCCTCATATTTAATCTCTAATAGAGAATCATTGGGAGAATACGGAAGACAAACATTAACTGGAATAATTTTACTTATTTTCATTAATCTGCTTTTCGGATTCACTATAGATGGAGTAGATAATTTTGCTCATGCAGGAGGATTATTTAGTGGTTTAATATGTGGTTGGATATTATCTCCAAAAGTTACTAGAGAAATATTAACTATTCCTTCAGAAATTCCAACTTATATAGAACAAAAAACATCTACCCCAAAATCTAATACTACTTTTTACTTACTAACAATAATCACAATTATATTATTCTATTTTTCAGTTAATTGGATTAGTCAAAATTTTTATATTAGATTATTAACAAATTAATTTTGGTGGAGACGGGGGAGAGTCGAACTCCCCGTCCAAAAAGAGTCATAATTTAACTTCTACGAACATAGTCATCGAAAATTGTCTTAAATCACATACTCAATGACAAATAATCATGATTTAAGTTTTTGGAATAAAACTTTACTAAATGTCACCAAATTCATTTAATGCACCTCAGACTTTCGGCATCTTTCTAATGCTCTCTAAGGGTAAGCAATAGAAGATGTTAGCTACTTAAACTGCAGCTAAAGCGACTTGTTTTTCGTCGTTTATGTTTCCCACCGTTTACGAGGTTGATGGAATCTCGATCCGCAATCAAACCACAGGCTCTCTCTGTCGAATCCACGCGTCCCCAAAATCAGCATAAGTATAACTAAAATTTTAATAATTTTAAAACCTTGATTTTTTTAAAGATCTTCTCATCTCTATTTCAGCTTCCTTATTTTTTATTGATTGTCTCCTATCATACTTTCTTTTACCTCTTACTAAAGCTATTTCAACTTTAGCTAATCTTTTAGAAAAGAAAATTTTAGTTGGAACAATAGATAAACGTTTCCTATCTACATCAAGATTCCATCTTTTTATTTCTTTTCTATGCAAAAGAAGTTTCCGATCTCTAGTGGTGTTGTGTTGTAAAGGAATTCCGGCAAATCTATAATGTGAAATCTGAGAATTCATCAACCAAATTTCACCTTTAATTATCTTACAGAATGCCTGAGATATATTTGCACTTCCATTCCTTAAAGATCTAACTTCAGTTCCCTTTAAGACTATCCCAGCCTCAAGTGTTTCTATAATATCAAAGTTGTATCTTACTTTTCGATTAGTAGTAATTCTTATCCTCTCTTATATTAAGACTCACCGTCTAATTGATAATTCAGTTGAGTAATTGCAGCTTTTAATTGTAAATCATCAGTTTCATTCCCAGGCTGTTTCTGAACTACATCAGGTTTTAATCCAACATTTTCTATCATTCTGCCCAATGGTGTGTACCATCGTGCCACAGTATAATAAATTCCACCTCCATTACTCAATCCTCTTTGAATACCAACGCTGCCTTTCCCAAATGTGGTAGTACCAATTACAATTGCTCTATCATAATCTTGTAAAGCTCCTGATAAAACCTCACTACCGCTGGCACTATATTCATTTACCAATACAACCATAGGAAGTTTTTTAAAATTTCCTTTTGATTTCACTAACCAATTCTTTCTTTGTCCATTACCTTTGATTTCATACATCACCATCGAGCCTTCATCTAAAAATTCACCAGCTATATCAACTACTGAAGTTACTAAACCACCAGGGTTTTGTCTTAAATCAAGAATAATTCCTTTATTTTTTTTATCAAGATCTTTTAATACTTTTACTAATTCATTATGTGTTTCTCGAGTAAAAGAGGAAACACGAATGTGTGCATAAGGAGCATCTTGGAGTTGTGTAGATCTGACACTAGGTAATTTAATTTCTCCTCTAATAATTTTGATGTCTATTGGGTTAGATTCACCAATTCTTTGAATAGTTAAAATAACAGCAGTACCTCCTTTGCCTCTAATCTTGTTGACAGCTTCCATAACGGTCCAACCTTCAGTATCTTCTCCATCAACAGCAAGAATAATATCGCCACCTTTAATACCTGCATCTTCAGCAGGAGAACCATCTATAGGTGCAATAATAACTACACGTTTTCCATCTTTAGTTTGTTGTACAGTAGAACCAATACCTTCAAATTTACCTTGAAAACTTGATTGTTGAACAGCAAAACGTTCAGGGGAAATATATCCAGAATGTTGATCATCAAGTTTTTCAAATATTCCAATTACAGCACCATCAGCTAAAGAATCTAATTCAAGATCTTTTTGATCAACATGATCTTGCAAAAGATATTGATAAGTATCCCAAATAATTCTTAATTCTTCAGATAAATTTTTTGGGGGTTCATTTAATCTAACTTCTGATGTATCAATTGCAGGTTCAGGAATTTCATTTTCTACAGTAGAACAAGAAATAATTAATATAAATAAAAATGTGATTAAGTATTTAAAAATTAAATTTCTAGATTTATTCTTCATATTGAACCTCTTTTAATACAATTAACTTATTAGTTTACATAACATATATAGTGCGACATAATATGTCAGAGTCTATTTACACTGCCCTATGCTTCCACAATTGAGCATGATTATTTATTAAATCTCTTAAATCATCTATTCCTAGACTTTTTGAAGCTGAAGTAAAGATATTTTCTACATCATCACCAATCAATTGTAATACTAATTCTCTAACTTCAGATAAAGATGATGTTAATTTATCAATTTTATTTAGAATTAAAATATTTTTCTTAAAATCTATTCCTAATTCTGAAAGCACATCGTTAACTACTTTTATTTGTGAAATAAAATTTGGTTGAGATATATCCACTACATGTAATAATAAATCTGAATCACATAATTCCTCTAAGGTTGCCCTAAATGCTGCTACAAGAACAGTAGGAAGTTTATTCACAAAACCTACAGTATCGCTTAAAGTACCATTGAATATAGCAGGCAAATAAAATTTCTTTGTTTTCGTATCTAAAGTGGCAAATAATCTATTAGACGGATTTATTGAATGATTTGTAGTCAAAGAATTAAATATTGCAGTTTTACCTGCATTAGTATAACCAACAAGAGATACATTAAAAGCTTTATTCAATCTTCTATTTCTAAGAGAGGTTCTAGTATTTTTTACTTTTTTTAAATCTTTACGAATTTGATTAATTCTTTGCCTAACCAATCTTCTATCTGTTTCAATTTGTGATTCACCAGGACCTCTTGTTCCTATTCCTCCACCCAATCTTTCTAAATGAGACCATTGACCAGCTAATCTAGGTAGCAAATACTCAGATTGTGCTAAATTTACTTGAAGTTTACCTTCTCTAGTTTTTGCACGTGCAGCAAAAATATCTAATATTAATGCTGTCCTATCAATAACTTTTACATTCAGTATTTGTTCTATATTTCTTTGTTGAGTAGGATCTAGCTCGTCGTCAAAAATCACTACATCAATAGAATTAGCTTTAATAATCTGTGATAATTCTTCTAATTTTCCTTTTCCAATATAAGTTGAAGAATTTTTACTAATAGTTTGAACAAATTCATCCACAACTTCTGCACCACTAGAGATTGTTAAATTATTTAATTCTTCTAATCTTTGTTGTAAGGTCCAATCATCGTTAAGCGCATTTCCTCTTACTTTTACAGCTACGATAATTGCTCTTTCTATTTTTTTGATAGTATTTATTGCCATATGTGTTCTTTATGACTTCATAATCAACCAGAATTCCACTTAGAAATTCTTTCTACTCCTTCATCAACTAAATAATCAGGAGTAGTCAAAGATAACCTTACAAAACCTTCTCCAAAGGAACCATAACCTGTGCCAGGGGTCACTACAACATCACATTTCTCTAATAACAATTCTGTAAATTGTGCAGAAGTATGTCCGTCAGGAATTTTACACCATAGATATAAACCAGCTTTAGGAAGAGGCACTTCTAATCCAATTTCTCTTAAAGCTTTTACAAGTTTATTTCTTCTTCTCTCATAAATCGCATTATTTTCTTGAAGGAATTTTGATGATTTTTTTAAAGCTTCAATTCCCATATATTGAATTGCTTGAGGCACACCAGAATCCAAGTTTGATTTCACTGTAAGTAATGATTGAACTAATTCTTCATTACCTGCTGCAAACCCTAATCTCCAGCCAGTCATATTAAAAGTCTTAGAGAAAGAATGAAACTCAACTACAATATCCTTTGCTCCTGGTACTTGTAAAATAGAAGGTGCAACATAATCATCAAAAGTTACTTCTGTATAACAAGCATCATTCATTATAGCTATATCATTATCTTTACCAAATTGAATAGCTTCTCTAAAAAAATCTAAATCAGCAATACCACCAGTTGGATTGTTTGGATAATTTAACCATAAGATTTTTGCTCTTTCTTTTATTTCTTTAGGTATTTTTGATAAGTCAGGAAGCCATCCTGATTTTTCTAATAATGGGATTTTATATACTTCCCCTCCAGCAAAATTACAACCTGCAGCATAGACCGGATATCCTGGATCAGGAATAATAGAGATATCACCAGGATCAATTAGACATAAAGAAGCATGACCTATGCCTTCTTTTGCTCCTATCAGACTCACTACTTCTTTTTGACTATCTAATGAAACATCGAATCTTTTCTGATACCAATCAACTATAGCCTCCCTAAATTCTGGAAGACCATCTGACTCTGGATATCTATGATTTTGAGGATCATCAGAAAATTTCTTCATTGAATCAATAATGTATTTAGGAGTAGGAATATCTGGATCTCCAATACCAAAAGATATTACATCTATACCTTTCGCTTTTTTCTCTGCAATAGTTTTAGATATACCTACAAACAAATAAGGTTCTATGTTTTCAAATCTACTAGATAACTTCATATTTTCTCCTATATATCAATATTCTCCTCTAAAGCCAAGCTATTCTAAAGGCCATTCTCCTCTAAATACTTCTTCAGTAGGACCTTCAAGATAAACTTCTTCTCCTTGATTCCAAGAGATAAATAAAGATCCTCCAGGAACATCTACTTTTAAATCATTTTTCACCAAATTATGAGTCATAGAAATAATTGCTGAAGCTGAAGAACCTGTTCCAGAGGAAAGTGTCTCCCCTGCCCCTCTCTCAAAAATCCTTGCTTTTATTACACTTTCGGAAATCACATTAACTATTTCAAAATTAATTCTATTTGGAAAAATTTTGTGATTTTCAACCATAGGACCAATCCTATTTAAATCAAATTCTTCTACAGGAATATCAGTAATATGAACTGCATGTGGATTACCTATATTTACACATGAAATTTCTATTGAATCATCTCCTAAATCTAATAAGTAATCAAATACTTTATTATCGTTAGAAAAGTTTTCTACAGGTATCTCTGAACATTTAAATTTTGGGATACCCATAGCAACCTTTCCAGATACCATTTTCCCTTTTTGAATCTTTGGAAATACAGTTCTTATGCCACCCAATGTCTCAATTTGTAATCCTTCTGGATTAAATCTAACAATTTCATTATCTAAAACAAATTTCGAAAAAAGTCTTATTCCATTCCCACTCATTTCTGCCTCGGATCCATCAGGATTAAAAACTCTCATTTTTATATCTGATATTTCTGAATCTTCTACAACAACAATTCCATCACTGAAAACACCAAAATGAGCTCTACTCATATTTTTAGATAGTAAACCAAAGTCTAAATTTACACTTCTACCATCTATAGCAATATAGTCATTCCCTGCACCTTGTAATTTTGAAAACTTAATATAATTCATTTGAAATCTTCTAAAATAATGTTTAAAGCATAATTATTATTATTTTTACCACTTATATCAATCCATTTTATTCGAGGATCAGATAATTTAAACCAATTATATTGATGCCTAATTAAATTTCTAGTGGATTTTTTAATTCTAATAAGTACTTCCTCGAAGGAAATTTCTTTTTTAATAAATAAATAGATATCAGTATAGCCAATATTCTTAAATGATAGGGATTTATTATTCAGCCCAATAGAAATTAAATTTTGAACTTCTTCTACCCATCCTTTTTTAAACATAGCTTCAATTCTGTTATCAATTTTTTCATATAGTAATTCTCTATCCATAGTTAATCCATAAACTTGAAATTTAGTAAAATTTCTTTCTTTCTGATGATTTTTCAACTGAAATCCTGAACGACCAACTTCAAATCCCCTAATGACTCTTCTAGTATTATTCTTATCAATATTTTCTGCTATTGAAGGAAATTCTTTTTGAAGTTTTTTATATAGAAATTCTTTTCCTTTTTGTTGAGACAACAATTCTAATTTTTTTCTAAATTTTTCATCTGGCTCTACTTTGGGAACACTCCAGTTCTCCAATAATGCCATTATATATTGACCACTTCCCCCTACTAAAATCGGTATATTTTTCCCATCAAAAGAATTCAATTTTGTATTAATCAACTCAAGAAATTCGGCAAGATTAAATCTGGAGTCAGGATTTAAAATATTAATAAGATGATGTTTTACTTCTTTCATTCTAGTTTCTGACGGTTTGTCGGTCCCAATATTAAGATACTTATAAAATAAACTACTATCTGTATTGATTATCTCTCCAGATATTCTTTTTGCTAATTCAAATCCTAAAGACGATTTTCCAACTCCAGTTGGACCTATTATTACTGGGATTTTAATTACACTTTCCAAATCGATCTACAAATATCTATAATTTTAGAAAATTCTTTGGGATCCATACTAGAAGAACCAATTAAAGCTCCATCTATATCTCCAGAATCAATTAAATTACTAATATTATTACTAGAAACACTTCCTCCATACAATATAGGAATTTCATCAGTTCCAGAAATAATTTTTAATTCAGATCTAATAGCATTAATCATTTCTATTGCGTCATTGGGTTCACAAGGGACACCAGTACCAATAGCCCACAATGGTTCATATGCAAGAATAATAGAATCCCATTTATTAAAATTTTTAACAGATTCTCTTAATTGATTACGAACAAAATCAATGTGTTCAAAATTTAATCTAGTTTGTTGATTCTCACCTAAACAAAGTATAGGACGAATATTAGACCCTGAACATAATGATAATTTTTTTGAAACATCAGAATTAGATTCATTAAGAAGAGTTCTTCTTTCTGAATGTCCAATTATAGAATAATCGACAAATTCTTTAACTAAATCTACAGATATTTCTCCTGTAAAAGGTCCTTCTGATTGAGACAAATGAGTGATATCTTGGACTCCAAGAAATGCCTTATCTATAGAAATATCATATAAAGATTTTGTTGATAAATAGTTAGAGCAAATAATTACTTTTAAAGAATTATTAGAAAAGTTACTTTTGATAAGATGTTTTTTTATTTGGTCATATTTTTCTATAGATTTTTTTACTGAAAAATTCATTTTCCAATTTGCAATTAACAATTTATCTCTCATTTTCCCCCACCAAAAGAGGTTTAATACCAGGTAAATATTCTCCTTCTAAAGCAGCTAAAAATGCACCACCCCCACTTGAAATATGTGTAAAAGCATTTTGCAATTGGAATTTATTTATTGCTTCTATAGTGGAACCTCCACCTGCATATTTTTTAGCAGAGTGGTTGTTTGCAAGAGATAAAGCTATCTCCTTCGTACCTTTTTCAAATGCTGGCCATTCAAATACACCCATACTACCATTCCATATAATAGAATCGGATTGATTAATTATAGAAGTATAATTTTCTATTGTTGAAGGACCTATATCCATAATAATCCCATTATCAGAAATATCAGAAACATCAACAATTTTTGACTTAGAATATATTGAAAAATCTTCCGCCTCAATAATATCTTCAGGAATCAAAAATTTCTCATAATTATTCATAATTTTTTTAGTAACTTCATTATTTATAAAAGTTTTTTCTATAAATGATTTTATCATTCCTCCCCCAATTAATATTTTATCTACTTTATCCAACAAATTACTTATTATTCCAATCTTATCTTCAATTTTTGCTCCTCCAACTATTAAAGTAGTAAATCCTTTCTTATTATTATTTAAATTTTTTATTACTTCCATTTCTTTTTGTAGTAAAAATCCTGCATAAGAAGGTAAAAAATCACAAATTGATGAAACAGATGCATGAGCCCTATGAGATACACTAAAAGCATCATTTACATAAAAATCTGCTAAATTAGCCAGAGTACTTGCAAAATCTAAGTCATTTGATTCTTCTCCTTTATGAAAACGTAAATTTTCTAACAAAATAATGGGCTTTTGAGATGATCTACTCAAATAATCTTCAAAATATGTTTTTTCAAATCTCGCGTGGTTTTTAGAATTTTTATTGGGCCAGTCATTTAAAACTACTTCAAATATTTTTGTTAACTTAGGTAGGACATTGTGGACAAGAGACAAATCATTAAAGTCTTCAAGTGTACCTTTAGGTCGACCAAAATGAGAACAAATGATTATTTTTGAAATGAAATCCTGTTTCAATAAAAAATCAATAGTGGGCTTTACAATCAATATTCTAGTATTATCTTCTTCTGTAATATTTAAATCACATCTCAACAATACTGTCTTTCCATTTTGTCCTTTGTAATCTTCTGTTATTTGCTGAATATTCCTTAAATTCATTACTAAATTGATGAAAATTGTTGTTTACAAAATGTTTTTAAAATTTGTTTTTTATCTGAAGACATAAATGAACTATCTATAGCTAAATTCAATTCAGATTGATTTTTTTTGATTAAATCATCATAAAAATCTTGAAAACCTGTATTCAACAACAAACTCTGAATTTTTTGCCTATCCTCTTCTTCCAAAACTCTCTTAAGGTATATTTCTCCTATTTGTCTTTTGATTGATGGATTCTCATTTTCCAAAGCATATAAAACAGAAATATTTTTCTTCTTTGAGGAAAATCTATGAAACAGTTGAGAATCAGGAGTTTTGGATTCAAATATAGTTGTCCAATCATTTTTTAATTGCTGCAAAATTCCAAAATTCAAACCAATTTTATCAAATATACTTAATTGATCTTTTTTAGAAGATTCAGGTAAATCAGTTGATAAAAGACCAAACTGAAAAGCACATCCTACAATAGAACCAGATCTTTTTTTCACCATTTCTAAATATTCATCAAGAGAAACAATTGGTTTATCCTGATAGCTGATATCTAAATTTTCTCCTTCTGATAAATTAAGAAACGCTAAATCAAATGTATTTAATGCTATTAAAATTTTTTCATCCCCATAATCTATAGAATTATCAACTATTACTAATCTAGCTAATGCATGAAAACCATCACCTGTATTTATAGCTTGAGCTGGTCCCCAAACCCACCAGACAGTAGGTTTTCCATTTCTATGAGTAATCCCCGACTCTACATCACCATGAACATACCAAGAATTTCCTAATAATTCTATTCCAGATGCTAAAGGAATGGCCTTATCAGAATCACCAGAAAGGATTTTACTAATCATTAAAGTCAATAGTGCAAAATTTCTTTCTGGAATAGAATTATCTAATGACTGTCCAAATTCATCGACCAAGCCCATTTGATATTTTATAATTGTATATAACTCAATTTCTCTATTCAAAAATTCATTAAGAAATTTCTCAAATTTATCTAAATTTATTTCATCTATCATTGAATATCACCTTAAATTTGATTATAAGAAAAAATCAAACTTGGTATTTTTTTTATTATTTCCTCTTTTGCTATTTCACCTTGTCTAATTATTGAGAATTTATTATCAATAAGCTTAATTACAGTAGAAGAACTATTAGCTTCTCCACATTTCAAATCAACATAATAATCTATTTCTCCATCTTTAAAGTAATTTTTTATAACAGAAATATCTTTACTTTCTTTCTTTCCTGAGATATTCGCACTAGTTCCTGTAATAGGATTACCTAACTGTTTGATTAAATTTCTAGTAAAAGAAATATCTGGAACTCTAAATCCAACAAAACCTAAATTGTCCTGAATAGTATTGGGAAATCGCCTTTCACTTTTCAGAATAATTGTTAGAGGTCCTGGCCAATAATAATCTGTCATAAGATCTATAATTTTGTTGGTTTTTACTCCTAATTCATTCAATTCGCTTTTTTCAGAAATTAAAACAGGTAAAAGTTGGTTTTTTTGTCTTCGTTTTATCTTGAAAATTTTATCAATAGCAATAGAATCAAAGGCATCACAAGAAATGCCATAATAAGTATCTGTAGGAGTTACTATTACACCGTGTGATCTCAGTTGATTTAATGAATAATTAATATACTCTTTTTCTAACAATTTATGTAACCTTAAATTGATTATACAAGTTAAACAATATCATCAATAATAAATTTATTTTATTTATACACAAAATGGTAAAACCTGAACAATCAAAAAGAATCTCAACCTCAGATGACCTAGAAGTTGGAACTTACTTAAGCATTGCGCAAAAATTTTCTAAAAACGAAAGTAAAACAAAACAAAATAAAGACAACTTATTTCAACCAGGAATTCTAATAGTAGACTTTGGATCCCAATATAGTAGATTAATAGCTAGAAGAATTAGAGAATTAAACACTTATTGTGAAATAGTAACTTCTACATCTAAACTTAATGATATTTCTTCAATTGATATTAAAGGAATTATTCTTTCTGGAGGTCCATCTAGTATTTATGATAAAGATAGCCCCAAAATTCCAGATTGGATTTTCGGATTAAAACTTCCAATATTAGGTATATGTTATGGAATGCAAGCATTAAGTTTTCAATTAGGAGGAAAAGTTTCTGAAAGCTCAAAAAGAGAGTACGGATATTCTGCAATCACAGTCTCAAAAAAACATAATATTCTTAAAGATTTAAGTAATAATATACCCGTATGGATGAGCCACGGAGATAAAATAATCAATCTCCCTCCTGGATTTAAATCATATGCCTTCTCTGAAAATAGTCAGAATGCAGTAATAGCAAATGATTCAAACTACATAGGAATACAATTTCATCCAGAAGTTACTCATACC
This sequence comes from uncultured Dehalococcoidales bacterium, assembly GCA_964434385.1. Classification (GTDB taxonomy): domain Bacteria; phylum Chloroflexota; class Dehalococcoidia; order Lucifugimonadales; family Lucifugimonadaceae. The sequence goes on from CAYSUW010000002.1 coordinate 109,520, forward strand.
CCTCAAGGTAAATTAATAATAGATAATTTTATTTCTATCTGTGAATGCCCTAAAAATTGGATTCCTAAAAGTGTAGTAGAACACTCAATTAAAAACATTCGTGAACAAGTAGGAGATTCAAAAGTAATATGTGCACTTTCAGGTGGAGTAGATTCATCTGTAGTTGCGATATTACTAGATAGAGCAATAGGAAAACAGCTTACATGTATTTTTGTAGATAATGGTTTAATGAGAAAGGAAGAACCTGAAAGAATAAGAAAGGTTTTTGAAGGAAAGTTCGGATTAAATTTGAAATTCATTAATGCATCTAAAAGTTTTCTTACAGCCCTTAAAGGCATCACAGATCCAGAGGAAAAAAGAAAAATTATTGGAAGAGAATTTATATCTGTATTTGAAAAACATTCGTCAAAACTAGGAAACGTTGAATTCTTAGCACAAGGCACTCTATATCCCGACGTAATAGAATCAAAAACTTCAGATACATCAACTAGCGATAAAATAAAAACTCATCATAATGTAGGAGGGTTACCTGAAAATATGAAAATGCGTTTAATTGAACCATTGAAATTCATGTTTAAAGATGAAGTTCGCCTAGCAGGATTAGAATTAAAATTAGATAAAGAAATAGTTAATAGACAACCTTTTCCAGGTCCAGGTTTAGCAATTAGAATTATCGGAGAGGTAACTTCAGAAAAACTCAGAATATTAAAAAACGTTGACTGGATAGTAATGAACGAAATTAAAAAGAACGATGTTTATAATGAATTATGGCAAAGTTTTGCAGTATTAACTAATACTCAAACTGTAGGTGTAATGGGAGATCAAAGAACTTATAGTTATGTTGTTGCTTTAAGATGCGTAAAAAGTGAAGATGCCATGACAGCTGACTGGGCTAGACTTCCTTATGATTTATTGGGGAATATTTCTACAAGAATAGTTAACGAAGTCCCTGAAATCAACAGGGTTGTATATGACATTACTAGTAAACCTCCAGGAACTATTGAGTGGGAATAATTCATGAACGTATTAATAATTGGTAATGGCGGCAGAGAAAATGCACTAGCTTGGAAAGTAAAAAATAGTCCCCTACTCACTAATCTTTTTATCTCTCCGGGAAATGCAGGCACAGATCAGTTAGGAAAAAATATTGACATAGATGTTTCTCAAAAAACAGAAATTTTAAAGTTTGTTAAATCTAACAAAATTGATCTAACTTTAGTAGGCCCTGAAGCACCATTAGAAGACGGGATAGTAGATCTATTTGTATCAGAAAAACAATTAATTTTTGGTCCTTCTAAAAAAGCTGCTCAAATTGAAACTTCAAAAGTTTGGGCAAAAAATTTAATGACAAAATATGATATTCCTACTGCAAAATTCTTTTCATTCAATGATTTCACTTCAGCAGAAAAATTTATTTTGTCTCAAAAAAAATTATCCTGGGTTATCAAAGCTGACGGTTTGGCAGCTGGAAAAGGAGTAATACTAACAAATAATAAAGAAGAATCTATAAATGCCCTAAAACAAATATTAATTGATAGGAAATTTGGAAACGCAGGAAATAAAATTATTATTGAAGAAATGTTATTTGGAAAAGAAGTTAGCATATTTTCATTCGTAAATGGTAAATTTGTTTCCTCACACATCTCAGCATGTGATTACAAAAGATCTCATGATGGTGATAAAGGTTTAAATACAGGTGGAATGGGAGCTTATAGTCCTCCAGAATTTTGGAATGAAAACCTTTCTACCACTATCCATGAAGAAATAATGATCCCTACAGCTAATGCTCTAGTTGAAGAAAATGCTCCATTCAACGGAATGCTTTATGGCGGAATAATGTTAACAAGTGATGGTCCCAAGGTATTAGAATTCAACTGTAGATTCGGAGATCCTGAGACCCAAGTAATTCTTCCAAAACTAAGTTCTGACATCATAGAAATTTGTTATAATACTGCAAAAAATACCCTCAATGAAAAAACTCCAATTAAATGGAATAATGATAATTGTGTAGGAGTAGTAATTACTTCTGGTGGTTATCCAGAAAGTTATAAAACTGGACATGAAATTAAATTAAGTAGTAACCCAGTTAACAACTCATTAATATTTCATTCAGGGACAAAAATAGAAAATGATGGAAAAATCACTACAAATGGTGGTAGAGTTTTAGTTTCAGTTGGAATAGGTGAAACAATGACCATTGCAAAAAATAAAGCATATCAAAATATAGATAATATCTATTTTAAAAATATGTACTTTAGAAAAGACATATCTGAGAGAGCATTATCATAGGACAAATATGATAGATAGATACAGCAGAAAAAAAATGAAATCTATTTGGGAAGAAGATTCCACATTTGATATTTGGTTAATAATTGAAATTGCTACATGTCAAGCTTGGGCTGAAAGAGGTCTAATTTCAAACAGTGACATGGAAAAGATTAAAAAAGCAAAATTCAATAAAAAATCTTATGAAAATTGGTTTTCTGAAACCAAACATGATTTAGTTTCATTCACAAGAGCTGTAGGAGAAAGTTTAGGAGATGAAAAAAGATGGATTCACCATGGTCTTACTTCCAATGATGTGAAAGATACAGCATTAAGCTTACAACTTGTAAATAGCTTAAAAATAATCGATGAAGATGTTAAAAAACTAAAAGATTCCATTAAAAAAAGAGCCATTGAATTTAAGAATACTCCATGCATAGGAAGGTCTCATGGAATCCATGCAGAACCTATGAGCTTCGGCTTAAAGTTAGCCCTCTGGTGGGATGAATTAAATAGACATGAAAAAAGAATTAACCAACTAATGAGTGTAGTTAATGTTGGGAAAATATCTGGTCCAGTTGGAAGCCACGCTAGCATCCCTCCTTCAATAGAAGAAAAAGTATGTGAATTATTAGGTCTAAAACCTGCTCCAGTTTCCAATCAAATTATCCAAAGAGATAGACATGCAGATTGTATACAAAAATTATCCTTAATTTGTTCTAGCATAGAGAAATTTGCTACTGAAATCAGATCTTTACAAAGAACTGAAATAGGAGAGGTCCAAGAACCATTTGGGACTAAGGGATTTGTATCAACAGGATCTTCTTCAATGCCACACAAGAGAAACCCTGAACTTTCCGAAAGAATTTGTGGTCTAGCTAGGATAGTAAGATCCAACTCTATTACTGCTCTAGAAAACATCCCATTATGGCATGAAAGAGATATATCGCATTCATCTTCAGAGAGAATAATTATTCCAGACTCATTTTTAGCAACAGATTATATTATTGATACATTTGAAAAAATCATAAGCAAAATGAATGTCTTTCCTAAAAAGATGTACGAAAATCTTAACAAAGGAGGAGGAATAGTTTTTTCAGAAAGAATTATGCTAGCTTTAGTAGAAAAAGGGATTCCTAGAGAAGATGCTTACAAAACGATACAAAAACAAGCATTATATTCTGTAGATAATTCAAAAAACTTTAGAGAAGAAATTCAAAAAGAAAAGTTAATTAAAGATAACTTTACAAAAAATGAACTTTCTTCTTTGTTCGATTACTCATATTATTTAAGGTTTACAGATGAAATATTTTCTAGATTAAATTTTTAAGGAAAAAATGAACTCAATTTATGAAACAAATTTACCAGGACTAACTCATAGAGGAAAAGTAAGAGATACATATGAACTCAAAGACAATTTATTGTTAATGATTGTCACTGATAGAATTTCTGCTTTTGATGTTGTTCTACCTGATCCTATACCTGGAAAAGGTAAAATACTCGCATCAATGTCTAAGTTTTGGTTCAACACTACTAAGCACATTATTCCAAACCATTTTATTGGCTTAGCATCCGAACCAGAAACCTTTGAACTAATAAAAGATAACGAGATATCTCATTTATTAAATGATGAAATAAAAGAAAGAGCAATGGTGGTTAAAAAGGCTAAAAGGATTGATATAGAATGTATAGTAAGAGGATATATTACTGGTTCAGCTTGGAGTGAATATAAAAAAACTCAGCAGATAAATAAAATTAATATTGAGCCCGGTTTAGTCGAAGCTCAAAAGTTTCCTGAATTTTTATTCACACCAAGTACAAAAGCCGAAATTGGACATGATGAACCATTATCTCCAAAAGAAACCTATGATTTAATTGGTGAAGATTTAACAAAGAATCTTGAACGAATAAGTATTGATATTTTCTCTTTTGCACATGAATATTCATTATCCAAGGGAATTATTTTAGCTGACACAAAAATGGAATTTGGGTTTTTAAACGATCAATTGATATTAATAGACGAACTCTTAACACCAGACTCTAGTAGATTCTGGGCTTCAAATGATTATAAACTAGGAAAATCACCAGAACCTTTTGATAAACAATACCTTAGGAATTGGTTAACAGATCAGGATTGGGATAAAAACCCCCCAGCCCCTAGCCTTCCAGAGAAAATTATTAATCAAACAATAGAAAAATATTCAGAAAGTTTTCAAATATTAACTTCCAATTAAGATATACATATGAATAAAGAAAAAAACTCCAAACATAATTCTAGAAAAGCAGAACATCGAAGAGGGATGTCGAAAGGTCAAATAAGGGCTGAAAGACGAGAAAGAAGTCAATCAAAGAAAAAAAGAAAACGATTCGTCATATATTCTGTAGTAATTCTAATTGCTGTTCTTTTAATTCTAAGTCTGGTATTACCTAGTTTTTCTCAGAGAAATACTCAAAAAAGTATATCGAGAGATCCACAACCATTTAATGCATCTGGTCCCACTCCTGCATTAGAAGACATGGGGAGCCAAGTAATTCCTGTAGGTTCATCTCACGTACCTTATTCTACAAAACCTGCTACATCAGGACCTTATTGGTATATAAAACCTGACGTAGAAGATTTAGCTAAAGAAGGAGCTCCAATTAAATGGGGAATTTATGATAAAGAAATTGCAGATGAAGTTTTAATTCATAATTTAATTAGAGGTGGAATTGGAATTCATTATAATTGCCCTGATGGTTGTAAAACTCTAGTAAAAAAATTAAAAGATATTATTCCAGGAAACAAATCTCAATTTGTCATGTCTCCATACTCAGGAATGCCATCTAAGATAGCTATTACTTCTTGGAGACATTTAATGTATCTAGATGAATTCGATAGCGAAAGGATAAAAGAATTTATAACATCTTATAAAGATAGAGCTCCTCAAAGTATTCCCGGTAACTATTGGCCAAATTAATTTATGATTTTTCAATCAACTATTTACGTCAAATATAAATCAGGAATAAGTGATCCTGAAAGCATCAATATTTTGTCTGCTTTGGATAAATTAAGTTTTGATAGTGTGAAAAATCTTTCCACAGGAAAATTTTTTGAAATAAAAATAGAATCAAAAGATTTAAAAACTGCCCATAAAGAAATTAAAGAAATCTGCAATCAACTACTGATAAATCCAGTGATTGAACAATTCGAATATAAAGTTTCAGAATTTAACCAATAACACCTTTTGTACTTGGAACTGTGTAAGAATCATCTTTTTTACATGCAGCCTTTAATGCTCTAGAGAATGCTTTAAAAGTAGCCTCTATAATATGATGTTCATTCTTACCTTTTACAACAGAAATATGAAGTGACATTTTTGATTCTACAGCCAAACTTTCAAAAAAGTGCCTTGCTAAATCTGTCGGAAATTCTCCTATCTGGCTTGAAGGAAGAATACTGATATCATGATATCCTCTACCACCTAAATCCATTACCACTTCAGATAAAGCCTCATCTAGGACAACCCTACAATCCGACATTCTAGTTATTCCTACCCTTTCCCCTAAGGCAATGTCTAAACAACGTCCAAGAACAATTGCGGTATCCTCAATCAAGTGATGAGGTCCTGTTTCAATATCTCCCTTCGCAGTTACACTTAAATCAATTGAACCATGCTTCGCGATTTGTTCTAACATATGAGTTAACATTCCATTCTGAGTATCAATTTTTGAAACCCCTTTACCATCTAAGTTTAACTTAACAAAAATAGAACTTTCTTTAGTATCTCTTTTTAATTCTGCAGTTCTTTTATTAGTTTTTACCATTTCTTCACCTATTCAATTTTTTAAAATTTTCTTCATTACTGAAAGCAATAATTCCATCTGAGTTGTAGTACCAATGGAAAACCTTAACATTTTATCCAATTTGGGATCTGAAAATTTCCTAACAAAAATCCCGTTAAAAGCTAATTCATTATATACCTCATCAGAGGCAATATCTAAAAATTCAATCAATACAAAATTTCCTTTGGATGGAAACAGCCTTAAACCTTTAATTTTCTTTAACTCTGATTCAAATATTAGCTTATCTTTTAAGATTAAATTAACTTTTTCAAAAGCAACTTCAGGATTAGATAAAATATTTATCGCTGCTACCTCAGCTGCTACATTAATATTATATGGTTGCTTTATCTTGATAATATTATCAATTATCTTTGGGTTAGAAATCATATATCCAATCCTCAAACCAGCTATTCCAGCCCATTTACTAAATGATCTCAATATAACTAAATTACTAAATTTTCTTGTGTATTTTGCTAAAGAAACATTAGCAAATTCAAAATAAGTTTCATCAACTACGACAATTATATTGGTTTTTAAAATTTCAAATAACTCTTCTTGATTCAATAAATTACCTGTGGGATTATTCGGTGATGCTAAAAATATCATCTTAGTATCAGACGTTACCTTAGATAAGATACCTTCTACATCTACATCCCAAGTAGATGTACGAGGGACCGAATATATTTTTGCTCCTATAATTCTTGCACCAAAACTATACATTCCAAAAGTAGGTTCACAATCTATAATAGAATCCCCAACATTAACAAAACTCCTAAATAATAAATCTATTAATTCATCAGAGCCAGCACCAGCTATTAATTCAGATTCTTCAATTCCTGTATAAGATTTCAATGAAGATCTTAATCTTCTTTGAAATGAATCAGGATAAATACTCAAATCAGAATCTTTTATATCATTCAGAATACTCTCAGGGGGACCATAAGGATTTTCATTAGCATTTAAACGAATAACATTTTCAGATTTAACTCCTGAAGATTTAACTAGTTGTTCGTTAGGATCTACAGGAACATAAGGTTCAATATCTTGGATATGTTTATTATAAAATTTTTCTAAATCGAACATTTATCACTCTTCAAGTATAATTTTCTTCCTTAATTTAATTGCTTCAGCATGTCCATCTAAATCTTCTAATTTTGCCAAATTTATCACGTCATCAGATAATTCAGACAAATCGTCCTCTCTGATATTTACCAGTGGAATAAATTTTAAAAATTGCCTTACACTTAAAGAAGATGCAAATTTGGCAGAACCTTCTGTAGGCATCACATGACTAGGTCCAGCTATATAATCTCCAATTACTTCTCCAGATATTTCTCCTAAAAATAATCCTCCTGAATTATTCAAATTATCTATGTAAGCTTCAGGTTCTTCTACTAATAAACTTAGATGTTCGGGAGCGATTAAATTGGCTACCTCAATAGCTTCATCAATATCAGAAACTAAAATATTCATTCCTCTATTTTGTAAAGATTTGGAAGCAATATTATTTCTTTTAATCTCAGTTAATTGTTCAATTAAAGATTCTTCAACATTTTTTGAAAGTTCCACAGAATTTGTAACTAATATTGGAAACGCAAGTTGGTCATGCTCTGCCTGAGCAATTAAATCTGCAGCACATAACTCTGGATTAGCTTTTTCATCCGCTATTATCATAGTCTCAGTAGGACCAAACAATCCATCAATCCCAACTCTTCCATATACTTTCTTTTTCATTTCAGTAACAAATATATTCCCAGGACCACAAATTAAATCAACTTTTGGAATACTTTCAGTACCAACAGCAAATGCAGCAATAGCTTGTGCACCTCCTATATTAAAAACTTTGTCAACACCAGAAACTTTAGCAGCTGCTAGAATATATGGATTTTCTTCCATATTATCTTTTACTGGTGATGTAACAATTAAATCTTTTACTCCTGCGATTTTTGCAGGAACAGCAGTCATAAGAACTGTAGATACTAGAGGTGCAGATCCTCCTGGTATATATGCTAGAACTTTTTCTATTGGTCTAACAATTTCTCCTAAACCTTTATTTTTATCAAACCATGAAGAAGGAAGAATGTTTAATTGAAAATCTCTTATTCTATCTGCCGCAACTTCCATAGATTTAATAATTTCTGGAGAAATTTTTTTCAATGATTCATTTATTTTTACTTCAGAAACTTCAAAATACTCTAACGTACTTCCATCAAGTTTTTCGCATAATTTTCTTAATGATGAATCTCCGTTTTTCTCTATATCACCTAATATTTCCAAACATAGTTCACTTACAGTCATTTTCTTACCAAATAATTTCAATATTCCATCTTGAATCATTTCATTAGAACTATCTGAGCCTCTTGGTGTATTTTCTAAGACACTTTTTAATTCGTTAATACCTAATATCTTTTTCATTTTTTGAATCTATTAAAATTTATAATTTAAAATTTCATTAATAATTTTCTTTAAATCTTGTGAAGCAATTAAACCTTCAGGGATTAATGTTTTTTTACCTATTAATGAAGCTTGGGATTCAAAAACAATTCCATCTTTAAGAATCTTAAGATCATTATCTCGAATGGTTGTTCCAGTAACTGTAATATCTGCTATCATATCTGCGTATCCTAATATGGGTGCAGCTTCAAATCCACCACTCGCAGAAACTAAAACAAAATAATTCACTCCTGCTTGTTTTAAAAAATTCCTGACAAGTTTTGGATACTTAGTAGCAATTCTCAAATCCAATCCTTTATTTCGCAACTGAATTGCAACATCACTTAAATCTGAGAGATATGATACGTCTAACCATGAATTTGGACATGCTAGTACTAATTTTGCATCTCCAAACCCTAGATTCTGAATTATAACCCCTGTGGATTCTGAATTTTTCCTATACTCATAATATCTATCAAGTCCCACTATACCCAAATCTCCATTTCCGCTCTCCACCTCTTCAGTAATATCAGAAGATCTTTGAAATAAAACATCAACATTCATCCCTTTTATATAACCAATATATTTGCGAGATTTTTCTTTTATCACTGAAATATTATTTTTTTCAAGTAAATTCAAAGCTCCTTCTGATAGAGCTCCTTCTGAAGGTAATAGTAATCTCAATTTATTCATAATTTTTCATTTTCTCACTCTTTGCCCATTATCTCTGACACTAAATCTATATTGAATGCAAACCCTAATGCTCCAGAATTATATTGATAACCCAAATTTTTAGGTAATTCATCATACCTTCCTCCTCCTCCAATTATTAACGAATCATCAGAATTATTATAAAAAATATCAAAAACCATCCCGGTATAGTAAGCCAAATTTCTAGTAACATTTAAATCTATTACTACTTTATCTTTTTCTGAGACTCCATCTATAATTTCCTCTAACTTTTCTACTTCACTTGAATTTATGTTTCTCTTTTTAAAATATTTTTTTATATTTTCCAAAGAACCATCCAATTCCATAAGTCCAAGTAATGATTGAGTTGCTTCACTAAAATCCTTAAATGATGTTCTAGAGATAATTTTTTCTATAATTCTTTCTCTGATATCCTGAATACTTCTTGATCCTAATGGATTTTCAATCTTATTTTCTAATTTAGTTGTTAATTCTTGATTTAATTTTTCTAAATCATTTGTTTTCTTAGATGATATTTGTAATTCATCAAGAAAATTAAAATTTCCATTTAGTAAATTTTGGTTCTTAGCTTTATTCAAGATTTGTTCTAAACCATATGATTTTCCAACTAAACTAAACTCATTTATCAAAAATAATTTAGCCCTACTAGGCAAATTAAAATGACTTAATAAATCTGATAAAACTCCAATGTGCCCTACTCTGATTTCTAAACTATCTAAACCTAATTCTCTTATTGATCCATTAGCTAATTCAATTAGTTCTGAATCTGCTTTATTAGACTTAGAACCAAAAAACTCCGCACCTACTTGGTTAAATTGCCTTAAAGAAGAATCATCACTAAAAAATCTAAATACGGGTCCTGAGTATCTTACTTTTATAGAATCTTCATCATTTAATAAACCGCTATTGCCTAAAGATCTTATTACTGAAGCAGTAAAATCTGGTCTTAAACTAACAGATATTCCTTCAGGATCTTCAAACGTATATAACTGTGAAGATATATCTCCACTAGCTTTTCTAATAAATAGATCTGTTCTTTCAACAATAGGTGTATCTATTGAAATATATCCACAGGAATCTAAAAAATTTTGTACTAAATCAGATGATTCTTTAACCAAATTAACAGAATTTTGATCTCTATCTAAAAATTGTTTTAAAATTTGAATAGGTTGAGGTAATTTTTCCATTTTCCAATTATGACTATTTTAGTCCATTATAATATTATTAAGTAGAAAATGATGTGATTTTAGATAAAATATTTTTAAATTCCAAATACTTTTTGAGGTACTTTACTAAACAAGTCTTGTTTTTCTTTTTTTGAAAAAGTTTTTGATTCTTTTATCCAATTCAAAGCATTTGTATAACCTTCCCTGTTAGATACAGGAGGAAAATCACTACCCCACATTAATTTTTCAGACCCAAATAACTCTAGAGTCATATCTACTATCCCTCTAGAATCAATTAAACTAAATGAAGGAGACAAAATCCCTGGTCTAGATTCTAATTCTCCTAGACCAGGGATTTTCATATAGACATTATCTCTTGAACCATATTCCAAAACTTTTTTATACTGAATAATCAATTCATGAAATGACATTAATTCACCCTTCTGAACTTTATAGTTACTAAATCCTGCCAAATGTTCTAAAACTATGTTAGTTTTAGGATTTTGATCAATAATTTTCTTGAAATTTTCTGAAGAAAAATCTTCTAAACTTCCTATTACGCTAACTGCTAATCCCATTTTTCCACAAATTGACCAAAAGTCATTAACATCAACATTATCAAATCTTGAATTTGGTGACATTCTAATACCTGAAGCACCTTTTTCAGCTAAATTTTCCAATTTTTTTACAGGATCTTTTGCAGATGGATCTACAAGACAAACAAGTCTAAATCTATTAGGGAATTTTCGTGAAACTTCGAAAAGATATTCATTATCAAAAGTTCCTCCATGTTGAATCAAAATAGCACCATCAACTCCATTATTATCCATTTGGAAAATTAGTGATTCTACGGGTTCAAACCAATTGAGACCAGCATGGCAATGGGTATCTATAATTCTAAAATCATTATTTTTCAAGATCCCACCAAAACTCTAAAAACATCTTTACTTGATTTATTCATCCTTTCGTATCCATCATGAATTACTTTATCAAGAGGAACTACTGCTGAAATCAATGAAGAAGGGTCAATTTTACCTTCATTAAGTAAATATACAGCTGTTTCCATATCTCCAGGAGAAGCAGCTACAGATCCTATCACTTCTCTTTCAAAATTAACTATTTCATTAAAATCCATCTTTGGTTCAGAAGAATAGATACCAACTAATATGGTTTTACCACCTTTTCTAGTGTAATTAATCGCCATTCTTGGTGTTTCTGCTGCACCGGCAGTTTCGAAAACAATATCATGACCAACTCCATCAGTAACACTAAGTAATGATTCAACAATATTAGATTTAGAAGAATTAAATGTGAAGTTTGCTCCCATGGATTTTGCTAGTTCTAAACTTTCATCTCTAACATCTATAGCAGTCACCTCTGCGCCAGAAGCTTTTAAAACTTGTAGTGTAAGAAGTCCAACTGTACCACAGCCTAAAACAGATACTTTATCACCAGGCTTAATACCAGATTTTCTCACAGCATGACATGCAACCATAGTAGGTTCCATAAACGGAGCATTCTCAGAAGGAACATTGTCCGAAATTTTTATGAGGTGACTAGCAGGCCATCTCATAAATTCAGCAAGACCTCCATCATCCATAAAACCTGCAACACACATTCCTGAACATCCTCCTCCTTGTCCATTGAGACACCAAAAACACTTGTTGCAGTGGATAACATTATTTACTACAACTCTATCTCCAAGGGTTAATCCTTTTACATTTTTTCCTAACTCTATAATTTGACCAGTAATTTCATGACCTGGAATCAAAGGAATCATTCTTCCACTATATGTATTTTTTTCTCCACTCTGCATCCAAAGAGGACCGTACTGCCATTCTTCAATATCAGTTGCACAAATACCAGTAAAGTTTATTTTCAATATAGCACCATCATCATTCTTGAGTTTTGGATCAGGCCAGTTTTGCTCAAGTCTAATATCTTTATTTCCGTAATATACCAGTGCCTTCATTGGTACTCCTTTTAGTTAGTTATAATTGTGCCATTATTTTTTATTTCTTTAACACCTGTTGCACTTTCAAAAGCTATAGCTTTCAATGAAGTTTCTATTGATTCTCCAGTACCTAAATTAAATGCAGTTTTATCTTTTGAACCTGGGTACGCCATTCCATCTGGTAAGCTAGTACATAATTCAAGCCCAAGATTATAATGCCTTCCATACCAAGGATATCCTTGACCACCTCCAAAAACCTGCCAATTCCATACATATTTGAAAATTTCTTTTGAGAAAAGCATTCCAATACCAACTTTTTTCTCCATATTAGTAATTGCGTACCAACCATCAGACAAATCATGGTATACAGCTAAATCTTCGAGTTTAGATGACTTTGGAGGAACTTCTCTCATATCAACATCACCATTTGGGCCCTCAGTAAAAGGCCAAGTACCCTTTCCATTAGGTTTAAGTCTATTGCCAGCAGTGCCTTCATTTAAGTTCAAAATTTTAGAATTTGGAAGATCAAGTCTACATTCTTCACTTAAAAATGGATCACCGAATACAATGTGTTCTAACCATACACAATCAGAATTATCAGCAGATTCATTAGTCAATTTAAAATCGATTTGTAAAGCAGGATCATTTTTTTTCACAGTTAATGTCTTTTCTATATAGAAAGGAGTCCTATAAGTTCTTACCCAAAATTTTATTGAACATTCTTCAGGATCATCTTTTACTATTTGAGAATCCCACGGCATATGACTAATTTCAGAATGCTGTCCCATTGGTGCACCTTGGTAGTCTTGTCCTAAATTTCCTGCTGTTGGAGCGCAACTTTGCCATCCTCCCTCATATGTATCCATCCAAGAAGAATCCCCAGTAGTTGCTAAGAATTTTGTAGTATCTCTTACTCCCCACACACTTCTCCACATATAATCTGTATCAGAAGGCTTATGTACAAAAGAATATATATCTGCTCCTTTATCAACTAATACAACAACCCTAATTAACTCATTTTCAATTACAGCAACCTTATTATTACGAAAACTCCAGTCATCAGAAACTCGACAACCATAATTTCTTTCATTCTGATAATGCATTATTGCTCCTTTTTAAAATATAATTAATCTAATTATCAATGTTGTGAAACAAAACTACAAATTAATTTAAGGTAAATTACTTAGAGGATTTCAGGTGACTTTTACTGCTATAATTCTGACTTTTATATCAGCATTATGTCATGCTTCTTGGAATATTTTAATTAAAAAATCAACTAATCCTGCTTTATTTCTCGCATTAATGGGAGTTTGCACAACGATATTAGTTTTCCCTCTAGCGATTTACAAATTACTATTTGACACTCCTAATACTTTAGGATTTTTATTGATAGGTTTAACTTGGATTCTACATCTAGGTTATTTCACTTTCTTGGGGCAATCCTACAACAGAACTAATCTAAATATCGTCTATCCTATTTCAAGAGGATTTGGTTTAGTATTAGTTCAAATTTTATCTATTCTAATTTTAAAAGAATCCATTACATTAACAGCTTTTTTAGGAGCATCTATCATCATATTAGGAATATTAGGAGTAGGATTTTTGGAAATATCCCAGATCTTCATTTCACTTAGAAAAACAAAAAAAATCATTGATAGAAGTATCTTACTAACTTTATTAACAGGATTAACAATTGCTTGCTATTCATTAATTGATAAACAAGGATCTTATGAAGTAGATCCATTTTTATATGTGTTCTTTGTGAATTCTGCATCCATTGGAGTTTTAATTCCAATGCTTTATAAATTCCCAATCCAAAAAACTAAATCATTTTTCATTAATAATTGGAAGTCTTTAATTTTTGCTTCAGCATTTGCGTATCTTGGATATTCGTTAATAATCTTTTGTTACAGTTTCACAAATTTAAATTATATTTCAGCATTTAGAGAAATAAGTTTAATACTAGGTATATTTCTAGGATATTTTATTCTGAAAGAAAATCTTACTCTTCCCAAAATATTGGGAACTTCATTAATCATATTAGGCGCAATATTAATTGCAATTTAAGTTAATTTAACTAAAAATTTTATCTCTCCAAGAATATTTTGGCGTCCACCCAAATTTTTCTTTAGCAAGATCTATTTTTATAGGAGCATCATGACCTTGAAGTTTTTCACGAATTTGAACATTAGGATATACAGTTTTAATAGCTTCCATTGTATCTAAAGTAATCATTGTGTCTTTAGCATTTAGAAAAAATTTCTCATGTCCTATCCATCCCTTATTTTCTATAGCCATCCTGCATGCTGTTGCAGCATCCTTAATGTGTAGATATGTCCAGAACCCCTGACATCTCTCCCAAGGATCTGAAATAGGATTACTATGGAGATTTTTAAAAGTGGTGTCATCCCACATTCCATTGAATCTCATACTAGCTATACTCATTTTGGGATTTCTTCTTTCAAATGCATCCCCTACTTGCTCGCCTATCCATTTAGCAACAGAATAAGGATCTTCACTCCTTGTTCCCTGATATTGATCTATTGGAAAGTAATCTGGAGGTTTAACTTCTTTTGACTTCCATCTAGCTGCTGTCCCCATTGCTCCAATTGAATTATAAGAAGAACCTAAAACAACCTTCTTGATTCCAAGTTGCTCAGATGCTCTACAAATATTCCAAATTGATGTGGTATTGGTAAAGAAGACAAATTCTTCTGTGTAGTGTTCTGCGCTAGGACATGCTGCAAGGTGTATTACTGCCTGACATCCATCCATAGCAGAAATTACTTGACCGTAATTCGTAACATCAACTTCAAAAAAAGTAGGGATTTTCTTCCAAGACTCTCTCATCTTAATAGCTGTATACGCATTTGCTGTAGCAGTAGTTCCACTATGATAAAGAGTTCCCATTCTTATTTTGTCAGCATTAACTACTTCATGTTTGTTCCTAATAAGTTCATCAATTACATAGTGACCAACAATTCCTGATCCACCCGTTACAAATACTTTCATTTTTCTCCTATTATCTATTACCAATCAATTTTAAGTTCGCTAGTAATACTCTTAAACCAATCTATAACTTCAGGATGATAAGGAATTCCATTTTGTTCTCTCTCTATTTCAGTTTCATGTTCAAGTTGACCAGCATACACTACTCTTTCTTGTCCAGAAACAGGTGGATTTTGCTTTAGATCATCAAGATAATCATCTAAATCTTTTGTAAAATCTTTAAGATTTGAAAAAGCATCAATATTATATGCTATAAAATGATGAGTAGAACCATTTCTCCGTCTTAAACCTCCCCCTGTAGCTGATAAAATAGAGGTCATTATCTCTAGCATTACTGCTAATCCATATCCTTTATGAGAACCAATTTCCCTAGTTCCTCCTAAAGGCAAAATATTATATTCATCTGGTATCTCAGTTTCATCCATTATAGGCACTCCATTTGAATCTGATATCCAGCCTCCCATAGCTTTTACATTTAGACGTTTAGCTAATGTAATTTTATTTCCAGCCACTGAACTAGTTGAGGCATCAAAAATAAAAGGTGGGTTTTTTGCTGTAGGAGCACCAAAACCTAAAGGGTTCAGTCCTATCATTTGTGTTGTTCCGAAAGTAGGCACAACACCTATCCCGCCTGTTGTAGTAGCCAAACCTACCAAATTTTCTTTTACAGCCATATGAGCATAATAAGCAGCAGGACCAAAATGTCCGCTGTTATAAACATTTACCGCACCAATACCAAATTTTTTAGCTCTTTTAATAGCCTCCTTCATACCATGAGGACCGACTACTAAACCTAAACCCCGATCACTATCTATAGAGCACACTGCATTAAAGTCTTTTGTTATCTTCCATTTTGGATTAGTATTTATCCCTCCTTCATTAGCACTTTGTACATATGCCCTCAACATATTGCTAACTCCATGACTTTCTATGCCCCTTATATCTGAATAGACCAATACATCTGCAGCTTGTTTTGCATCAATTTTATTAAAGCCTATTTTTAAAAAAATTTGTTCTACTGTAGTTTCCATTTTTTGTTTTGAAACAGAAATAGCAATTTTTTTATCTACGTGAAATCTTTCTAACATTTTTTTCTCCAGTTATTACATATTAGGTTTTATTGATGTTTTTATAGATTGGTATTTTTCAGCTTTTTTAAAAGCTTTCTCTACTTCTGACAACGAAAAAAAATTATTAACAAATCCATCCAAATTCAAATTATTAAGAATTTCAAGAGCATCGATAAAACAATCCCCCATTCCAAATGCCCCTTGGATTGAGATCTCTCTATTGTGCAACTTAAACAAATCTATAGGCACATTAGTTCCTTCAGGTCCTACTCCTGCCAATTGTAGCACTCCTTTTTCTTTAATTAAGTAGAAAATGTCTTCTACTAACTTAGGTATTCCTGTAGCTTCACAGGCAATATCAACTCCCAAACCATCAGTTAGGTCATTAATGAATTCGCTTAAATTATCTTTATTGGGATCAAGTGTGAAATCAGCTCCAACTTGCTTAGCTTTTTCACGCCTCATTTTTATAGGATCTGAAACTATAATTTTTTCAGCTCCCATTAATTTAGAAATTCCTGCAGTCAGTAAACCGATAACTCCTGCTCCAATAATTAAAATAGTCTTACCTGGAGATATACCAACTTTTCTAAGACCAGAAAGTGAACATGCAGCGGGTTCAGTTAATGAAGCATTTTCTAGACTTAAACCTTTAGGTAAAATATGAACTAACTGAGAAGGCATAGCAATTTTTTGAGAAAAGCCCCCAAAACTTTTTCTACCCGTACAAGAACCAGAATTTTTACAAGCCCTACATTTTTTACACTTTAAAAATGCCTGACAAGCAACATTTTTTCCTAATAAATAATCAAAAGATGGATCACCCACTTGTATTACTTGACCACTATATTCATGGCCCAATATTTTTGGAGGACTTCCAGGAAATAGACCTTGAATAAGATGTAATTCGGTACCACAAATCCCAGCAGTATCTATTTTTACTACAACTTCATCTTTTCTTGGAACAGGATCAGGGATTTCATCCAAAGAAAAATCATACTCACCTAACCATGTAACAACTTTCATAATTTAATAGTTTATTATTAAGTATATGTTTTTCAAAGATAAAAATACTTATAAAATCAAAGTAGCAATTATTATTAAATAATTTTAGAAAAAAAATAAATGAAAAATTCAAAAGATATTTCTTTAGTCTGGAATTTCGAAGACTGGGAACAAATGGAAAATAAATCTAAATCTCATTTAAAAAAAATGGAAAATGAGTTAAAGATGAAAGAACATTTAGTTAATTTAGCTAGATTAGTTCTAAGAGCACACAGCACTAGTTTTTTTATTGTTACAAGATTATTACCAAAACCTAAAAGAGACAATGTTGAGTTAATATATTGTGCTGTTAGGTATCCAGATGAAATAGTTGATTCATTTAATATAAATGAACAAAAAAAGAAACTTTTATTAGATGATTGGTCTAAAAAATATGAAATAGGATTAAATTCAAATTCTATTAAGCAATCAGTCGAAAACCATGTTCCATTCCCTATTTGTGGATTTACACAACTTATTAAAAATTACAACATACCTAGTGATTATTATAGATCTTTCATAGATGCCATGATTAGAGACTCAAACCCTCGATCTTTTTCAAATATCGAAGATCTTATAGATAATTATATTTACGGTAGTGCTATAGTTGTAGGATATTTTCTAGCTTATGTTTATGGTTCTATAAACAAAGATTCATTTCCTCTAGCAATTGAATCTTCTAGAAACCTAGGGATAGCACTTCAATTAACAAATTTTATTAGAGATATAGATGAAGATCGAAGCAGAGGTAGATGCTATATACCTACAGACATTCTTAATAAAGTTGGATTAAATTATGAGGATTTTTTCTCCTATAAAGATGAAGAAAAAATTATTGAAGCCAGAAGAATCATGGCAAAAATAGCAGATGAATACTATGAAAAATCTTTGACAGGTTTGAAATATTTTTCAAAAGACAGTCATGTAGCGATAAGATCATGTACTTACTTATACAGAAAATTAAATCAAAGAATTTTCATATCAAATAAATCAATTTCTCATAGGGAAAGTCTTTCAGTCATAGAAAAACTTACAGCTTTACCATTTAGTAAATATTGGAAATTACCCATGTCTTATTTGAAGAAATGAAAAATAAATTAAAGTCTCAAAAAAAAATAGCAATTATTGGCGCAGGAATGGGAGGATTATCAGCTTCTATTCATTTAGCATCTAGAGGTTTTGAAGTAACTATATTTGAGAAGAATAATTCTTTGGGAGGAAGATGTAATGTGATTGAAGAAGAAGGCTTCAAATTTGACTTAGGTCCTTCCTTATTAAATTATCCCTGGGTTTTTAAAGAATTATTCAAAACTGCAGGAGAAAATTTTGAAAATCATATTGAATTATTAGAAGTAAAATCAGGAGTTAAATTCCTTTGGGATAATGGTGAACATTTTAATATTTCAGGTGATTATGCAGATTTAAATCATGAAATTCAAAGGTTAGAAGGCACAAATAATAGAAATCTTCAAAAATTTCTTAATAAAAATAAATCTAGATATGATATAGCTTTTAAAAAATTACTTAATAAAAACCTTGATAACCCACTATCCTGGGCCAGAAATTTAGGAATTAGAGAAATTTTAACTGGAAGTATAATAACTTCCATGCATAAAGACTTATCGAAATATTTTTCAAACAATCATGTAATTGAAGCATTCGGTTCTTATTCTATGTATTTAGGTGGTTCTCCTTATGATATTCCAGGATTCTTTTCTATCTTGCCTTATGGAGAAATTATGTATGGATTGTGGATGCCTAAAGGAGGTATGTATTCTCTCATAGAATCATTGGAAAAAATATTGAATAAATTAGGGGTACAAGTCTTCAAGAACACAAATATTTCAGAAATCATTATAAATAACAAAAAAGCTGTAGGCATTAAAACATCTGAAGGAAAAGAGTTAAATTTTGATCTTATTGTTTCTAATCTAGATTTGCCTACTACTATGACAGAATTAATATCAAATCCAGAAAACACTCAAAAACAAAGTTATGAAAAATTGCCAATGACTCCATCTGTACTAACTTTTTATTGGGGAGTAAAAAAGAAGATAAATTTTCCTCACCATATGATTTTTCTTCCTACAGAGTATAAAAAAACTTTTGATGATTTATTTTACAAAAAAATTATTCCCCCAGGGTTACCTTTTTATACCAGTTCTTCAACTACTACAGATCCTGATTTGGCTCCCAAAAACCATTCAACACTATTTGTATTAATTCCTTTACCAATTGTAGGAAATCATTCTTCAAATATTACTCTGGAAAAATCAGTACCTGAAATTAAAAATTTAGTAATAGAAAAATTTAGAAATCATAACATAAATTTTGACCTAGAGGATATCTGTTATGAGAAAATTTTAACTCCTCAAGATTGGAAATCTCAATTTGGTTTATTTAAAGGTTCCGCCTTTGGTTTGTCACATAACTTAAGTAACATTGGCCTTTTCAGAAAAAAAAATAAATCAAAAATTTCAAATCTATATTTTACTGGAGCAAGTACGAGTCCCGGAACAGGACTACCAATGGTTACGATAAGTGGAAAATTAACTGCAGATAGGATAGAAAATGATTTACGTTGAAAAATATGGAAATGGTAAGGAAATACTAATTGGAATTCATGGATGGGGAGGTTCTAATCAAACATTTCTTCCTCTAAAAAATCTAGTACATAAAGATTACTCAATGATTAATTTAGATCTCCCTGGTTACGGAAAATCATCTGTTTTATCTGAATGGAATCTTCCAAACCTAATTGAACATATCACAGAGAAAATCTTAAAAGTTTCCGAAAATAAACCTGTGAAAATTTTAGGTAATTGTAGTGGAGCTCTTCTGGCTGCATTAATTTCCAAATCCACTAAAATTAACGTATCCCATATGTATTTAATTGATCCTTTTTCTTATGCGCCTTGGTACTTTAAAATCTTCACAAATAAATTTTTTGGAGAATATGCATACAAAACTACATTTAAAAACCCTCTTGGAAGAGTAATTACTAATTTGTCTTTATCAAGTAAAAAACAAAAAGAGACAAATTTAACTTCATCTTTTAAAAATATTGATCCAGATGTTTCTCTAAATTATCTTAAGATGCTTGTAGGATTAGAGAATACTAATGCTCTTGAAAACATTAATTGTCCCATAACAATTATTCATGGAGATAAAACATTTAAATCTGTATTCAAAAGCCTAATTTATTATCAAAGAATTTGGGAAAAACCCACAATAATTGAACTAAAAAAAGTTGGGCATCTTCCTATAGAAGAAGCTCCAAGTGAAATTAGTAAAATTATTTTCAACTCAAAGCAAAATTAACATGGTCATAGATTATATACAAATTCTCATCCTTGTTATTAGTTCTATAAGCTTTGTAAATTGTTTTATAGTCTTTTTGACTTGGAATATTGTTAAATCAGAAACCAACTATAGCGATGAAAAAATTTCTATCTTAATACCTGCAAGGAATGAAGAATCTAAAATCATCAAATGTATCTCAAAATGTTTAAATCAATCAGAGAGAATAAAAGAAATAATAGTTTACGATGACAATTCAGAAGACAATACATTTAATGTTGTAAAAGAATTATTCAACTCAAATCCAATTATCAAAGTAATTAGAGGAAAAATTTTACCTCAAGGATGGAGCGGGAAAAATCATGCATGTTATGAACTTTCAAAACTAGCAAAATCAAAATGGTTATTGTTTATTGACGCTGATACTGAATTGCTACCTAATTCCATCCCTTCTTTAATGGAAAAAACTCAAGATGGATTTACTTTTATTTCAGCATGGCCCAAAATCCAAATGAAATCATTCTCTGAAAAACTGATGATGCCTTTATTGAATTTTGTTGTGTTCACTTTTTATCCTACATTAATTAACAAATTTTCTAATAAAAGTTCTTTAGGATTAGCCCATGGAGCATGTATTTTAGTAAATAAAGATATTTATAACGAAATAGGAGGACATTCATTAGTAAAAGAGGAAATATTTGAAGACACACTACTTGCAAGAAAATGGAGAGAATCAGGATATGGATCAATATGTATCAATGGAATGAACATCATTCAAGTAAGGATGTACGAGTCTTTGAGTGAAATATGGAAAGGATTTGAAAAAAATGCATTTTTAGCATTTAAAAATCCTCTAAATTTTTTCCTTTTTCAAATTTTACATATTTTTATCTTCAATTTACCTGTGATATTAATTCCACTTACTCTATTTCTATATGAAAAATTATTCTTGACTCTTATTTCAGGTATAATAATTTTATTGATAAGATTACTTTTATCGATAAAGTTTAAACACCCTATTTGGTCAATATTTCTTCATCCAATTCCAGAAACATTCTTTACATTATTAAGTTTTTCAGCTTGGATAAAATTTTCATTTGGGAATGGTATAACTTGGAAAAACAGAACTTATAAGAAATCAAATGAGTAATAATCAAAAGAAAAAAGTAATAATTATTGGATCTGGCCTAGGAGGAATAGCTACAGCACTAAGACTATCTTATGCTGGGTATGAAGTTACTATTTGTGAAAAAAACTCAATACTTGGTGGGAAAATTGGTATTCATGAAGAAAAAGGGTTCATTTTTGATTTAGGTCCTTCTCTAATTACTTTACCTCAGTTCTTCAAGGAGTTATTTCATGATATAGGGTTAAATATTCATGAATACTTAACATTAAAAAAATTAGACCCAATATGTAATTATAAATTTCCAGATGGTACAAACTTTGAATATAGCTCTTCACTATCAAAAATGACAGATGAAATCGAAAAAAAATGTCAAGATGATCCAGAGAAGTTTTTTAAATTTATTGATTTAGGATCAAAAATTTTCTCAATTTCTGAAAAAACTTTCTTGAATTATCCACTTTCAAAATTCCCTAAAATTTCTTTTGGAGATTTTTTAACCATTCCACTGATAAAATCTTTGAAATTTTATAATAAGGTAATTGATCGTTATTTTAAGGATGCCAAATTAAGACAAATTTACTACCGGTATCCAACTTATGTAGGTTCATCTCCATTTTCAACTCCTGGAATATTCTCAATAATTCCTTATTTAGAATTCGCATTTGGTGGGTGGTATATAAAAGGCGGAATATACAATCTTGTATCAAAGCTAGAAAAAATAATGTTGGAAAGAAAAATTACCATTATGAAAAATACCGAAATAATAAAAATTATCCATAAAAACAAGAAGATAGTTGGAGTTGAAACAAAAGAAAAAAATATTTTTGCCGAAATTGTAGTTTTTAATGGAGATGTTAATCAAACCAGAAATTTATTAGACAATAATGAAAAAAATGAAAAAAATGATTTATCATTATCTGGATTTGTTATACTAGCTGGCTTAAATAACCAAAATCATGAATTATCACATCATAATATTTTCTTTTCAGAAAATTATAAGTATGAATTTCATCAACTCTTCAAAGAAAAAGTGTTTCCTGAAGAACCAACAATATATATTTCTGCTCCACATGTTTCCGATAATTCCGTAGCACCTAAGAATTGTTCTAATTTATTCATAATGGCTAATGCTCCAGCAGGTCTTATTGAATGGAATAATCAAGAAATTGAAATTGCTAAGTCAAAAATATATAACCAATTAAAAAAACATAAAATAATTATTAATAAGAATAATCTAATTGTGGAAAAAATTTTGAGTCCAAAATATTTTGAAATAAATCACAACTCATTAGGCGGATCTCTTTACGGAATAAACTCTCATGGTTATAAAAATGCCTTAATAAAACCTAGAAATAAAAGTAATCAATTTTCTGGCCTCTATTTTGTTGGAGGCACGGTTCACCCAGGAGGAGGTACACCGACTGTATTAAAATCTGCAAAAATAACTTCTGAATTAATAAGAAATGATCCTTAAAATAATTTATTCATTACTAACTCTAATATTTTTCATTCTTTTTGGCGGAGGTTTGCTGAGCCAAATATTAAATCCTGAGCTATTTAAAAACACTTCATGGACGCCACCTGTTTTCATATTAGTTGCTTCATTAATTTGTTTATTGAATAAAAATCCAAAAACTATTATTTTTCTTCTACTAGCAGGAATTTTAGGATTCATTTCAGAAATAATTGGAGTTAAAACAGGATTCCCTTATGGGGAATATTTTTATACAGAAACACTAGGAATAAAAATTTTTGATGTACCAATAGTACTTATTTCATCATGGATAATAATTACAACTTTTTCTTTAGATATTTTAAATTCTCTTCATTTAAATAAATTCTTTTTCCCAATTCTGTTTTCAATTATATCTACCACATATGATTTACTTATAGATCCTTTAATGTCAGGTCCATTAAATTATTGGGAATGGAACAATCATGGATATTATTTCGGAATACCTGTAAGTAATTTCCTAGGATGGATAATAGTGAGTGCCCTAATAGGATGCTTGCCATGGAAAAATTATGAAACTAACAAATTTAGCTTGATAATTAGTTTTAGTTTACCAATTTTCTTTGTGTACACTGCACTATTAAACATGCTGATTTTTCCTAGCATTATAGGAATTTTGTTAATTGTGATTCTATTTACAAAAAACACTCTAAAAAAAAGAGTAATCAATTAGTTTCATAAACTGTAGGAATTATTGATCCTTTCTCAGTCTCAGAAAATCTTACTGCATCATTTATCATCATTTTCGCATCCCATTCTGGCAAATAATTAAAGTCATTGAAAGCCTTAGATAAATCGAACTCATAAAATGTAGGATTAATTGGCAATTCAACTCTACAGTGGTTTTTGTTAATTTTTAAACCTATGTAAGGAATAACTTCATCCCAAGTAAAAGGAGATTTACCTGCGATTTGATAAGTTTCTCCAAATGTCTTTTTCACACCAATAATTTTTTCAAAAGCTTGTATGATATCTCTTATATCCATTACATGTTTTTTCCAAGGTCTTCCATTTTTATCACAAACTATAATTAATTCCTTACTTTCTCTTAATAAATTATTCAATTTTCTAAAAATAGATTTACTTTTCAAATCTTTATATTGTGAAAATTGATCCATGAAATGACTTGTATAAAATTGATTAAAATTCAGAATTTCTCCGGCTCCCCAAACCATAGCAAACCTAATAATAGTTATAGGTAACTTTTCAGCAGAGAAAAACCTATTAGAAATATTCTCAGTAAGAATTTTGGAATATCCATACCAATCAGAAATATTTTGGGGAAGAGAGTCTTCTTTAATAGGGTTTTCAATTCCATTCGGTGGATACTTAAAAACAGTTGCATCAGAACTAGTAATTATCAAATGTTTTATCTCATTTTTATACCTTAAAGCTGATTCTAAGATATTAAATGTTCCTTTCACATTAATATCAAAATATTGATTTGGACTAAATGGACCTCCTGATTGGAAAGCTGCACCAAGATGAAAAATGATTTCCTGATCTTTAAAAGCTGAAACTACGTCTTCAAAATTAGACAAATCTCCTTCGATTATTTTAGCTCCTATTAAGCTCATTTTTTCTGATTGCTTGTCCTTAACCCAAACAAAACCTGTCACATTATGACCCTTATCAAGAAAAAATTTTGCAATATTAGCTCCAATTCTACCTGTAATGCCTGTAATTAATATATTCATAAGACTCCATTAATTATTAATAATTGTTCAATATACTCCATTGAAAAATTTTTATGTACCTATCTAAAATACATTAAAAAAAATTCATTGAAAATATTCAGTTAATTACAGAGAATAGATAATGAACTTTAATAATCTATAAGGAAAATTTATTGAACATTTCCAAACTGATGACCCGAGAAGTAGCTACTATCTCAACTAAAGAAAATATTATCAATGCTGCTGCTAGAATGAGAGAATTAAATGTAGGATCTTTGGTAGTTGTTACGAAATATGAAGTTGAAGGAATAATTACCACATGGGACATAACATCAAAATGTATTGCTGTAGGCTCAAATCCTGCAGAATCATTAGTTTTTGATTACATGACAAGTCCAATTCATACTGGAACGGCTAAAATGGATGTTGTAGAGGCTGCAAGAATAATGGCGGAAAGAAAAATCACTAGATTGCCAATTATGGATGGGAACGAATTAATAGGAATAATTACTTTTGCTGATATAGCAAATGCCTTAAATCAATTCACAAAAGATGTTGTCGGATCGTGGAAAAAAGAAACACTATAAATTAACTCTTAAATATAATGGCGATTGCTAATCAACCAAATATCATTATTATTCTTGCTGATGACTTAGGATATTCAGATCTTGGATGTTATGGCTCTGAAATAAAAACTCCTAATATCGATAGTCTTGGATCTAAGGGAATAAAATTTACTCAGTTTTATAATCAAGCTAGATGTAGCCCTTCAAGAGCATCATTAATGACAGGACTGACTGGACATCAAGCAGGAGTAGGACAACTGTCTGGAGATTTAGGCGCTGATGGATATAGAGGATATATAAATAAAAATTGTGTGACAGTAGCAGAAGTCTTAAAGCAAAAAGGATATCAAACATATCTAGCAGGTAAATGGCATCTGGCTGGAAGTTATGACCCAAGAGAAAAACATCTCTGGGCCTCGGGGGACGACAAACACCCCCACCCTATGCAAAGAGGTTTCGACAATTTCTATGGAATAATGGATGCAGCATCTAGTTTCTTTAGGCCAGAAAGTTTAATGGATGGATATGATTTTATAGATATAGATGATCCAAATTATTATTTTACAGATGCAATATCAGAAAAAGCGTGTTCAATGATTCAAGGATCAATGAATCAAGAAACACCATTTTTCCTCTATCTTTCATATACAGCACCTCATTGGCCTCTGCATGCAAAACCAAATGATATAGCAAAATATGAAAGGAAATACTTAAAGGGATGGGACTATTTTAGAACTGCAAGACATGAAGAAATGAAAGGACTAGGATTGGTAGATAGTAAGTGGGATATTTCTCCTAGAGATTCAGATGTAGGAGACTGGAAAGATTCAAAAAATAAGGATTGGGAAGATTCTAAAATGGCAGTATACGCAGCTCAAATTGACAGTATGGATCAAGGAATTGGAAAAGTAATTGATACACTAAAAACAAATAATCAACTAGAGGATACGTTAATATTTTTTATGTCTGATAATGGTGGATGCGCTGAGTTAATGCGTGAGGATGGAGATTGGAGTTATACATCCCAATGGGAGACCAACACTATCAACGGAGAAAAAGTTAGAGTGGGAAATATTCCTAGCTTAAAACCTGGTCCTGGTACTACATTCATGAGTTATGAAACACCTTGGACAAACGTTAGCAACAGTCCATTCAGACTGTTCAAAAGATGGATACATGAAGGTGGAATTAGTGCTCCATTGATAGCACATTGGCCCTCCAAAATAAAAGATCCAAAAATAGAATCTCAACCTGTCCATATCATGGATATTCCTGCAACTTGTATTGATGCTGCAGAAGCACAATACCCTACAGAATTTGATGGCAACATCATAAAACCATTAGAAGGTGAAAGTTTCTTAAAATTGCTAAAAACAAGTCAATGGAAAAGAGAAAAGCCCATGTATTGGGAACATGAAGGCAATCAAGGCATTAGAAAAGGAGAATGGAAACTAGTTAGGGAATATGGGAAAGAATGGGAACTATATAACATCATCGAGGATAGAACAGAATTAAAAGATTTGTCATCAAAGAAAAAAGATCTTGTAAAAGAAATGAGTAAAGAATGGGAAAGTTGGGCCCAAATGAGTAATGTTTTGCCTTGGCCTGTTGATCCTAATGTAGTGGCAAAAAGATTAAAGGGAAATCATTCTCATATTCATCAACATAGAGGCCCAACAGCTTCAGATCTAAAAATGGGAAAAGGAAAATTTTTATAATTTTAATCAAATATCAGAGGAGATAAAATGCCAAAAATTAATATAACCTGGTACAAAGGTAGAACTTATGAACAAAAACAAAAAGTTGCAAAAGCAATTACTAATTCCTTAGTAGAAATAGTAGAATGTAAACCTGAAGCAGTAGAAATAATTTTTCAAGATGTAGACAAAAAGGACTCAGCTAGAGCAGGAATAATGCAAGGATAAAGATGAATATTACTGTACTTTACTGTGATGACTGCCCTTCTCTTAATCCTTCCTTGGATAGGCTCAAAAAAGTATTAATCGAAGAAGAAATTGAAGAAGAAATATTGTTAAAAAAAGTAGAATCAAAAGAAGAAGCAACTAAATTAAAATTCACTGGATCCCCTACTATTCTTATTAATGGAATTGACATAGATCCTCCTGATAAGAACTCATATTTCGCACTTAATTGCAGAGCATTCAAAAAGCAAAATGGCAAAATTTCACCTATTCCACCAATAGACATGATTAGAAAATTAGTAATTCAACAAAAATAACTTACAAATATAGGAGGAAAAATGGCAAAAATAAAAATAGGAGATACTCAGTTAAATTTTGAACTTCCAGGAGTCGATGGTATTAAACATAACATTGAAAATATCCAGAAAATCAAAGTTGTAATATTCAGTTGTAACCACTGTCCATATGCTCAAGCATGGGAAGATAGAATAGTCAATCTGCAATCTGAATTTTCAAAAGAAATACAAGTAATGATGATCAGTTCAAATGATGCAGAACAATTTCCAGATGATAGCTTCAAAGAAATGGCAAAACGTTCAAAAGAAAAGAAATTTAACTTCCCTTACTTATATGATGAATCACAAGAAATAGCTATTCTTTATGGAGCAGAAAGAACCCCTGAAGCATTCGTATTTGATGCTTTAGGAACACTAAAATATCACGGAACAATTGATGATAATTATGAAAATGAATCAGAAGTAGAAAAATCCTTTCTTAAAGAAGCTATAAAAAATATAATTAACGGAGAAAATCCAAGTCCTTCTTTTACTGAGCCAGTAGGATGTACAATAAAATGGAAAAATTAAAATATACTGAGGTGAATAATGAGTTCTACAAACCCTTTGAATAATAATGACTTACTTGTTTATCATGTTGCTGATAGGTTGCAGCAAAATACACCTGATTCTGCAGTAATTCAAGAAATTCAGAAAAGAGGTGCTTCAGAAAAGGAAGCCACTTCTATATTCTCAGACGGAGTAAAATATGCTTTACAGAAATCTAAGAGTGAAGCGATATCTAATCTAATTTGGGGGATAATAAGTGTTTTAATTGGTGCTGTAGCTCTATACGTTTTAATATGGGCGATAGCTTGGTTAAGATTCCCAGATCATGCAACATTTGGACCTCCAGGAAGACCTCCAGGTGGACCAGGTGGACCTTCGCTAATAATGGGAATTCCACAACCATTATTCATAATGACTTTATTAGTAGGAATACAATGTTTAGCAGTAATCTTTTATGGAATTTCTAGATTACTTAAGTCTTGGCTTAATTTCAGGTGGTTAAGGCTAAGAGCAAACATGACTCAGTTTGAACTTGAATAATTCTTTATGGATTTTTCAAATATCAAAGAAATAGACCGGTGGATTGTTGGTGAATCATGGATTAACTCAGAAATCCATGATCATTTAAATAAACTCTGCGATGAAATAGGACCCCGTTGGGCTACTTCAAAAGAAGAAAAATATGCTAGGAATTATTTATCTAAAAAACTCGATGAATATGGTCTTGAAGTTGAACATGATAATTTCGAAATTGAATCTTGGAACCCTCAAAATTTCACATTAGAAATAAATGGATCATCATTGGACATAAAACCATTTAACCGATGCCCTTCAATTAAGGTTAAATCAAAAATTATAGATGTGGGATTCGGTACAGAAAGGGAAATAAATTATCACTCTACAAATCTGAATGACAATATAGCAATAATGGATCATGGATTCGAACCATTTTCTAAACCTATTCATCATTCTACAAGAATAAAAATGCTAGCGAAAAAAGGCGTAAAAGCTATCATAATCATAGATAAAAAAATTGGTCGTCGAATGGAATACCATAGTGTAAGTGATTTTCGTGATTTAAACCCTCAAAAACATTCTGTACCTGTTGTAACTACATCAAGAGAACATAGTGTTTTGTTAAAAAAAGCAGCTAAAAATGAATCCTTAGTTTCACTTTCGGTTGAATCTGAAATTTATAACGCATCAACTTCAAATATTTTAGGAAAAATCAAAGGAAGAAATAATCAAGGAGAACATCTAATTCTCTGTGGTCACCATGATACAGTATATGGATCTCCAGGAGGAAATGATAATGCTTCTGGAACTATAGGAGTGATAGAAACAGCTAGAGTACTTTCAAAGATGTTCAATTTCTTTGATATTAAACCAAATTTAACTATATATTTTTTAACTCTTTCAGCAGAGGAACAAGGACTGCAAGGTTCTCATCATTTTGCAAAAACAAAATATAATAAAGACCAAGTTAAGCCAAAACTTGTAATCAATTTAGATGAATTATCAACTGGACCATTAAAAGGATTAGTATTGGGATTTCCTCATCTTAGAGATTTTCTTCAAAATAAAATTGATGAATTAAGTGAAAATTTAAAAGTACATGTAATGTCTCAGTTAGACCCAACTTCAGATCATTATCCTTTTCTAGCCCAAGGCATAGATGCTAGTCATCTTTGGAGATGGAGGTTTGATAAAAGACATGCTTCTTCAGAATTTCATCATGAATCTGGAGATACATCAGACAAAGTTAATATACCTGAATTAAAAAATTATATAGCTAATTTAAGCAGAATATTATTCAGGCTTTCGATTACAAAAACTGAATCATGGCCATCAAATAATATTTCTCAGGAAAAAATTAGAGAAAGAATCAAAAAGGAAAAAGATTCAGTTATTCGAGTTTTTTAACATATTATTTTAAAAATGAATAATAATTTAGAAAATTAAACTAATATTCTTTATCTTTATTTCTCCAAGATTCATAGTCAAAATCTTTTGAAGAGAACACATCCTTAGAATTAGATTCATCTTTTCTCACATCTTCACAAACTCTGCTAATTTTTTCAGCATCATTTAAAGGAATATTAGTTATCCCATCTTGATCACAAACTAACAAATCTCCATGAGAAATTTTCAGTCCAGAAACTTCGATAGTTTTTCCTAAACTAACTAAGTTAAATGGACCATGTCCAGGAACTCTTCCTTTAGCCCAAATCGGACACTTTGCTTCCTTAATACCCTCTAAATCTCTTAGGGAACCATCTATCACAACACCCGATACTCCTAATGCAACATGACGATAAGCCATAACATCTCCAAAACTTGCTCCTCTGCCTGAAGGATTATCTATATCTTTTAAAATACTAATTAAAGGGAAATCAGAATTTGCTAATTCATCATAATATTCATTCCAATCTAAAATTTTTCCTGGAATATTTAAGGGTTGTACTTCTGCAGTAACTGCATAACCTATCACAGTTGCCCCTCCATCATTAAAACATTTCAGTTCAGGATCTGTGTAATCTTCACTCTCATCTACATAACCTCTAACTCTTATTGCTGCATTCTGAATAGTAGCAGAATCATATTTTTGAAACCTTTTCACAGTTTCTATATCAACTTTACTCATTTATCCTCCTAAGAATTTTGTTTATCTAAAAAAGAGTTTGTAGAATTAAATAAAATTATCATAAACAATATTAATATTTATGAATAACAAAGAAAAACTTATAAAGATAGGAATAATAAGTATTTCAGATAGAGCTTCTAAAGGTATCTATCCAGATAAAGGCATCCCAACAATAAAAAATGTTTTAACTCAGTTTCTAAAAAAAACTGTTAAGTTTCAAGAAGAAATAATTCCTGATGAGCAACAGTTGATTGAAGATACAATTATTAAATTTTCTGACAAATTATCATGTGATTTAATTTTAACTACTGGTGGTACCGGACCTTCACATAGGGATGTTACTCCAGAAGCCACAGCTAATGTTTGCAATAAGATTCTCCCAGGATTTGGAGAATTATTAAGGCGAATTTCTTATGAAATAATTGAAACATCTATTGTTTCTAGACAAACTGCTGGAATAAGAAACAACTGTCTAATAATTAATTTTCCAGGGAATCCCAAAAGTATTGAGGAAACTTTACCTTCAATTATCAACTCTATTTTGCACACTCTAGATTTATTGAAGGAAGAAAAATAATTAATTAGAATCTTCTTCACGTTCCCAAAGATCATTCATATCAGTATCTTGTCTCTCAACACCATACTCTAAGTCTTCATAAAACTTGAATTCACTATCTTCGCCTGTATCAGAAATTCTAGCCCAAGTTTTTGCTATCAATAATCCATCATTAGTAACAGTAATATATGAAGTGGGAGATCTTTTTCTTTCTCTTTTTCTTACAATATATCCTTTATCTTCTAAAGATTTTAAAGTTCTAGAGAATTTTTGTAATTCTTTCTTTTCATTGATTCCAAATATCTCTCTTGGAAGCCATGGAATCAACATTTGTTCCCAATTCTGACCAAACATTCCTGTAGAAGATTCGTTTTCTACAGATTTCAAATATCTTAAAATCCAAGTGATAATGGTTCTTTCAGTCTCTGTTATTTTTCCTCTAAATCTTTTTGGCATTACTTATGGTAGGAAATTTATTTTTAATTTATCATTATCTTAAAATATTTTTGATAAGGAGAAAATATGAAAGTTTTAACTCAATCACAAGTTAATTTCTATAATGAAAAAGGATACATACTTGTTGATAATGTTCTTTCAAAAGAAGAAATAAAGGAATTGAGTGATGTCACTGACACTTTTGTAGAAAAATCAAGATCTGTTACTGAAAATAATGAAGATTTTGTTCTTGAACCAGAACATACAGCAGAAAATCCAAAATTAAGAAGACTGAAGAGCCCAGAACATCAACATAAAGTTTATGAGAACGCACTTACGAATAAAAATATTTTGGATATCGTTGAAGATTTAATTGGACCAAACATTCGAAGTCATGGAAGTAAATTAAACATGAAAGCTCCAGGAGGAGGTTCTTCAGTAGAATGGCACACAGATTGGGGATTTTATCCACATACCAATGATGATATTTTAGAAGTTGGGATTCCATTAGATGATATGGAAATTGAAAATGGTTGCCTACATGCTATACCAGGATCTCATAAATGGAATGAAATAAGTCATCATGAAAATGGACTTTTCATAGGTGCAGTCTCAGATGACTCTTTTAATATTGAAGATGCTGAACCTTTCATATTAAAATCTGGATCTATCTCATTACATCATGTTCGTGCTCTACATGGGTCTGCTCCCAATGTTTCTAATCGTCCTAGAAGATTATTATTACAAAATTATTCTGCAGCTGATGCATTTCCTATAGGCACTCCTGTAGATTGGGTGAAATGGGAAGACAGCATGATTAGAGGATCAAGTACTAACAAACCTAGAATGGAAAAGATACAACTCTACTGGCCAGAACCAAGACCTGAAGGAGTCGGATCAATTTTTGAACTACAAGATAAAAAAAAGAAATCTATTTACAAAAAATAGGAGAAAATGTGATAAAAAAATTTGAAGGAAAAGTATGTATTGTTACTGGTGGAGGACAAGGAATTGGAGGAGGAATCGCTAGAAAATTTGCTCAACAAGGATCCAAAGTTATGATTGCTGATATCAATGACTCAGTAGCAAAACAAAATAAAAATACAATTGAATCTCTAGGCGGAATAGCTCAAACAGTTCATACTGATGTTTCAAAATCTAAAGACATTGAAAACATGGTTAATACCACTATAAGTGAATGGGGAAGAATTGATTTTTTAATCCAAAATGCATTTGGTGTTTCTGATGATTCTACTGGAGGTTCAGCTATGGAAGTAACTGAAAAAGCATGGGATTCAGGAATTTCCGTATTAACAAAAGCATTATTTCTTGGT
The DNA here is from genome assembly GCA_964434385.1 of uncultured Dehalococcoidales bacterium. Lineage (GTDB taxonomy): Bacteria > Chloroflexota > Dehalococcoidia > Lucifugimonadales > Lucifugimonadaceae. The sequence goes on from CAYSUW010000002.1 coordinate 142,914, forward strand.
GCAAAATTTGCAGGCAAACACCTAATAGAAACAAAAGGTTCCATAATCAATATTTCCTCTGTTCATGGTTTTATGGTTGCCCCAAAATCATTAGTATATGAAGCTGGGAAATCAGCAGTAATTGGAATGACTAGACAAATGGCTTGTGACTTTGGTCCTGAAGGAGTACGAGTAAACTGTATCTGCCCCGGACATATCGTCACTGAAAATATTCAGGAACAATGGAATGAGAATCCTTCTGGTCTAAAATTCTTTGACCAACAGTACCCTGTAAGAAGAACTGGAACTCCTGAAGATATAGCAAATGCAGTAAGTTTCTTATGTTCAGAAGATGCTTCTTTTATTACAGGTCATTCTCTTGTAGTAGACGGTGGGTTAACAATACAAATTCAAGAAAATTTAGGGATATCATTGGCAAAATATGCAATCGAAAACCCAGAAACTGAATTTCCTTTTTAAAAAATTCCTAAAAACGAACAAATATATTTACCAACTATAAAAACATTTTCAAAACTACATGTATCTATATAGTCAGTAAATGAATTATCACCTAATTCATATATATATATTGCCCTTAATACAAAAAATGCTCCAATTCCGGTGATTAGAGCGAATAAAAATGAACTTAAACCAATCATGCCTAGAAGCATTGCAATCTGTAAATTTTGTGAACTATTTTCAGTATTATTCATTTTTTACTAACATTCAGAATTTTTTGCTCAGATATAAATCATACTTAATTAAAAATGAAAAATCTATTGTATGAAAATTGATATTAACTAATTTAATAATTAACTAAAAAGTAACTTTATAAATATATCCTTTGATAAAATTGTTGGTAAATAATATGAAAAAAATATTTTTACTAACCATATCCATTTTAACCATTGGTTTGATATCAATGTTTTTTTTGTTAGATAAATCAGAAGATAATGAAAAAATGATTATAGATGACCTAAGTAACCCTCAAAACAATCAATGAGTTTTCTTTACAGATAGAGTAATGGGGGGAGTATCAAGAGGAGATTTAACATATAACCTCGATAAAGAACAGAATTTCTATAAAATGCAAGGAAATGTAAGTACTGCAAACAATGGTGGATTCATTCAGTTCAGAACAAATATTAAAGATCTACCAGGTATTGATTTTAATGGAATTCGAATCATGGTGCGAGGAAATAATCAAGAGTACTACATTCATATAAGAACAAACTTGACCCCATTACCCTGGCAATATTATCAAACTAAATTTAAAGTGAATGAAAAGTGGGAAATTGTTGAAATTCCTTTTAATCAATTTTCTAAATCTAACTTCTATCAACCTGGTTCATTTAAATCAAAAGATATAAGAACTCTTGCAATAGTTGCATATGGAAAAGACTATGATGCTAATATTGATTTAGGATTGATAGAATTTTACTAGACTGAGAGAGAAAAATGAAAGGGAAAATAACTACTGTTACTGGAGATATTACGCCAGAACAAGCAGGTACAATTATCACGCATGAACACCTTATTGTAGATGTTAGTTTAGTATACTCTGCTCCTTCAAATCTTGAAGATTATAACGGAAACGAAAAAATTTCTTTAGAAAATGTAGGTTGGGTTTCATACAATTGGAATAATAATAAAGATAATCTGATTTTAGATGATCCTGACCTAGCAATTGAAGAGATAAAATTATTAAAGGAAGCGGGTGGTAACACAATTGTGGATGTGACGCCTATAGGTATAAACAGGCAACCAGAATTAATAAAAAACATTAGCATTAAATCTGGAGTGAATGTGATTATGGGAAGTAGTTTTTACGTACAACCTTCTCACCCAGATTATATATTGACAGAAAATCCTGAACAATTATCAAAAAGAATCATTCATGATATAGAAGAAGGAGTAGAAGATACTGGAATAAAAAGTGGCATTATAGGGGAAGTAGGATGTACATTTCCATGGCATGAATCAGAAAAAAAAGTGTTACTAGCAAGTATAATTGCTCAACAAGAAACTGGTGCACCACTACTTATACATCCAGGTAGAAGAGAATCATCACCCTCTGAAATAGTTAACTTCATAGAAAAAAATAATGGAGATTTATCCAGAACTATTATCGGACATATAGAAAGAACAATTTTTGATCCTAAAATTTTACTAGAATTAGCTTCCACTGGTGTATACATGAATTTTGATATATTCGGTAATGAATCCTCTCATTATCCTCTAACTGATGTAGCTGAAAAATATTATTATATGCCTAATGATCATCAAAGAATTGAACAAGTTGGCCTACTTGTAGATTCTGGATACTCAGAGAAAATTCTCTTAGGTCATGATATTTGCACAAAACATAGATTAAAAGCTTTCGGAGGACATGGCTGGGATCATATATTAATTAATATTGTTCCAAGGATGAAGAAGTATGGCATTTCAACTCAAGATATTGAAAACATGATTGCAAATAACCCTCAGAAAATACTCACAATTATCTAAGTAATATTTCTATTTAGGTAAATATTTTTTCATGATTTTCAACCCAACTGAACCAGCAACTGTAATAACTTCATATTTAGCTACCATCCCAATTAAAAGATGTGCAGCCGAAGGTTTCATCTTATAATCTTCAATCAACCATGTAATCATCTCAGAAGTAGCAATCTGTAAACCTCGATTTAAGTCACTAGAAAATTCAGGCTGTGATCCTATACTACTAATAAAATCTGAAGTCTCTAGCCGAGGCATATTAATTTTTTTATTCTTAATAACTTCCACAGAAAATTCTAAATCCATAGATGTTTCAATTCCTGTGCCTAGAGGTTCACCATCTCCTTGTAAAGCATGCCCATCTCCTAAATAAAGGTATGCTCCTTCCTGAAAAACAGGCAAATATACAGTCGATCCTTCAACAATTTGATTATAGTCAATATTGCCTCCCCATTCTCCAGAAGGACCAGATGTTGGATTGAAATTTCCTTGAGGAGCAACTCCTATACAACCTAGCATAGGTTCAGCAAGAAATTCCATGTTGTGATTACCAGGATTTTTATCTTGAAATCGTACTTTTTTTGTTTTTAAATCAATATCCCAAGAAATCAAATCATTTCTACCTTTCCTGATAGCATCCTGTTTATAATTTTTTGAATATGTGTTTTCTATAGAATCAGGTGTAATTGAAAAAAGTCCCAATCGATATGAGGTGTAGCCCCAATTTCTGTTCATTTTTATCTTTGATAAATCGACTTGCAATGTATCTCCCGGACTAGAACCTTCAACATAAAAAGGTCCGGTAAGAGGATTTCCTGGCTCAGAGAGGTGTTTTCCATCAATATCCTGACCACCTGAATCAATAGTTCGAGTAATTACAATATCACCAGAGTTAATAGTTTTTAGGATAGGAAAGTCTTTTGAAAAAGTTCTATAATATTTATCCGCAATCACTTTATGAACTTTTTTCATTTTTTAACTCCCAATTTCAAAATTATTATAAATAATACATATTTTAATTTAGAGGTTTAATATACACAATTATGGCACGCCCGGAGAGATTCGAACTCCCGACCCTCTGGTTCGAAGCCAGATGCTCTATCCACTGAGCTACGGGCGCATCTAAAGAAATGGGGTGAGCGAAGGGATTTGAACCCTCGATCTTCAGGGCCACAACCTGACGTGTTAACCACTACACTACGCCCACCATAAGTTAGAAAAACACCAAACTTAAAAGATAAGTTTATTAATTAATTCTAGGTATGACAAAAATATTACAAATTTTAACTTTTATTGGAAATATCCAATACAAACTGAATTAGTGTTCTTGTTGGTAAACCAGTTGCTCCTTCTATTATCCATCCATTAGTAGAATTTTTCATTGCCGTACCCGCAATATCTAAATGAACCCAAGGAACTTCACCTACAAATTCTTTTATAAAATGTGCTGCAGTAATAGAACCAGCAGCTCTTCCCCCTGTATTCTTTATGTCTGCAATGTTAGATCTATTTTGTTTCTTAGAAAGATCGTCTAACGGGAGCTGCCATATTGGTTCTCCCCTTTTTAAACCTGCCTTAATTAATCCTTTTACTAATTTTTCATTATTACTAAATGCACCCATGTTCCCATGACCTAAAGATATTACAATCGCACCAGTCAAAGTTGCAACATCAATAATTCTTTTTGCTCCGTTTTGTTTAGCGAATTCAACAGCATCAGCAAGAGTTAATCTTCCTTCTGCATCAGTATTCATAATTTCTACAGTTTTTCCACTCATTGTTGTCACCACATCACCGACCCTCTGTGCTTTTCCTCCTGGCATATTTTCAGTTGCAAGACATAATGCATGAACATTGATATTAGGCTTGAATTTTGAAATTGCATTTATAGCATTTATTACAGCTGCACCACCTGACATATCACTTTTCATTGTCTCCATACCAAAAGAAGGTTTTAATGATAAACCTCCTGAATCAAATGTGATCCCTTTACCTATTAACCAAATATTATCAGCAGCATCAGACTTGTTTCCTTCATAAACCATATAAATACCATATGGATCATTATTACTACCTTGTGCTACACCAAGAAAAGCTCCCATTTTCATCTTTTCCAAATCTGATTTTTCGAAAATTTCACAACTTAAATCATTATTATTTTCAGATAATTCAAAAGCAAAATCTGCCAATTTCTTTGGAGTCATAATATTAGGAGGTTCATTTACTAGATTCCTAGTTCCTATAGTAGCTTCAGCAAAAATCCTAGCATTAGTTATAGATTCTTTTGCAACTTTAACTTTTTCATTGTCTATTTCTATAATCTGCATTTCTAATAGATCATTATTTTTTCCATCCTTCACATCAGATTTATATTTATCAAACTTATATAAACCTAAAAGTGTTCCTTCAATCATAGCTTCGCAACTAGAAGAAACATTCAACTCTCCAATACCTGTTCCATGGATAATAGTTCCAAATTTCTTAATTTTTAATGATTTTATTTTCCTTGCTAATGTAGCTGAAATTTCTCTAACCACGTTGTAATCAAAATCATCCCTAGCTCCCAAACCTAAGACCAATACTCTGTTAGGAAGAAAATTTTTGAATTGATCTCCTAAAGTGTGAATAAGAGTAATTTCATTTTTTCCCCCAGTAATTTCCCCTTCGTCAATCAATTTAGATATTAACCCGTCTGTGGAATCATCAATAAGTCCTGTAGCACCACTTGGATTTTTAACTCCCTTAAACAAATTAACTACCAAGAGAGGTAATTTTTGATCATTTATTGAACCTAAGATCGTTTCTATTTTCATTTATCCTCCAAAAATAAATAATCGATTTTTATTAATTATACAAGATCATTTCATTGAGTAATTGTTAATTTTTTAGTTCAAAGTTGACATAATCTTGTAAAAGTATAAAATTTATATAAATTTTGTAAATGTATTTTATTGATTTTTATTTAATTAATTTATTATTTATCGGGGGTACTTATGAAAAACGATAAAGTAGGAATTGGTGTAGTCAGTGATGGATCATTCCTTTTGGATGGTGGAGCGGTATTTGGTTTAGTTCCAAAAATGTTATGGGAAAGAAATGCAAAACCAGATAGAAAAAACAGAGTTCGTTTAGGTCTAAACTGTATGCTAATTAAAACACTTCACGCAAACATATTAGTTGATACTGGAATCGGAACAAAAGAACCAGAAATCAGCAGAGAATTTTATGGTTATACAACTAGCAGACTGCAAAGAAATTTAAGAAAAAACAGCTTAAGTCCCAAAGATATAGACTATGTGGTTTTAACTCATCTTCATTTTGAAAAGTGTGGAGGATCTACTAAGTTAGATCGTGAAGGAAATATCATTCCAACTTTTCCAAAAGCACAATACTTAGTCCAGAGAAAAGCATGGGATCAAGCATTCTCACCAAATGAAAGAGTAAGACCTTCATTTGGAAATGGAGGAGTAAAGCATCTAGAAGTATTGAAAGAAAGAGAACAATTAACACTTTTAGATGGAGATGTAGAAATAGTCCCTGGAGTCAATGGACATGTTTTAGATGGTCCTAGTATTGGTCATATGATTGTAACAGTAAAAGCTGGTGGAGAAAGAGTCGTGTTCTTGGGTGATATAGTTCCTACTCACAATCATCTTCCGTTACCATTTATTACAGCTTTTGATAGATCTCCAGAAGTAACTTTAAATCAAAAAAAAGAACTCTTGGAAAAATGTGAACAAGAAGGTTCTTTAATAGTATTCTCTAGAGGCTACGAACATACTGCGGGTTATTTGGAAAGAAGAAAAGGATCAGTTGAGTTGAACCCTATTAGTTTAGTTAAATAATATACTCAAGAAAAAAAGTAGCTATTACTAATTAGTTACTTTTTTTCTTTTTGTACATATAACTCTCCATCTACAAATTTTATTACTCTAGAATTTTCAATTTCATTGGTATTATTAATTCTAAAATCTAATTTGTTATTTGAGCCTTGATAGTTACGAACTCTTAAATAATTATCAGTAAAACCAACTTTTCTTTCTTCTCCTTCCCAAAGCACTGGTCTAACAGATCCTATAGAAGATTTCATGACTTTATACTTAATTTTAGAAGCATAAGAATTTAGTTGAATAGTTCTATTCTTTTTAACAGAAGGGTTTACATGATCATTTAAATACCAAGCTGAAGTTCCAGGTCTCTTGGAGAATGGAAAAACATGAACATCTAAAAATTCTACCTCTTTCATCACATCAAGAGTTTCTAAATGATCATTTTGTGTCTCTCCAGGAAAACCAACTATTACATCAGTAGTTATATTCGTTTTAATTTTTGAAGATCTGATTAATTTAACTACATCAAGAAAATCATCTTTAGAATACTTTCTTCTCATTTCTTTTAATATCCTTGTACTGCCACTTTGAAGAGGCAAATGGAAATGTGGACATAATCTACCTTTTGATTCCTCCCAAATTTTCATTAAATCTTCATTTATCTCCAGAGGTTGCAAAGAGCTAACCCTTATTCTCGGTATAGAAGTATTGTTTAAGAAATCGTCTAACATTTTTGTTAAGGAAAAATTATGTAAATCAAAACCATAATTTCCTAATTGAGTTCCCGTTAAAATTATCTCGGATACTCCCCTATTATAAAGTTCATTTGCTGAATCTATTAAATTAGCTACTGGTATACTTTTTTCTCTACCTCGAACTTTTGGAATAATGCAATAAGAACATACCTGATTACATCCTTCCTGGATTTTTAGAGATGCTCTAGATCTTCCTAAAAGGTCTAAGTTTTCGAATGAATCAACTTGATCATCCCAAGAAACTTCTATTTTGAGATATTCGTTAACTCTGTCAACAATTGAATCTTTAGAAGTATTCCCTATAGAAATATCTACTGCATCTAAATTATTTACACTATTTTCATCTCTTTCAACATAACATCCCGCAGCTACAATTAAAGCTTCCGGAAATTTTTTCCTAGCTTTCCTTAAAGCATTTCTAGCTTTTCTATCAGCTACATGAGTTACGGTACAACTGTTCAGAACAAAAACATTAGGTACTACATCATCACTAGAAACTACAGAATAACCTTGTTCCACAAATTTTTTTGCCAACATTTGACTGTCAGCCATATTCAATTTGCATCCATGAGTTTCTATAAAAACTTTTGGATTTTTAAGAGAATCTGTGGTTTTGATTATTGAATTTTCCATAAAAATTTTTATTTATAAAATTAAATTATTTTGTAATATATCTTTTATCTTCTATTATATGTAATATTTCATATACTTTTAACATACAAAAAATTTTATATATATATGGAAAAGCGAGTCGTAATAACAGGTTTAGGTGCAATATCACCTATTGGTTTAAATATTGAAGAATCATTCGATTCTGCATTAAATGGAAAGTCTGGTATATCAGTAATTGAATCATTTGATGCTACAGACCTACCAGTTAGAATTGCAGCTGAAGTTAAAGGTTTTGATCCAGTAGAATTACTAGGCAGAAAAGAATCAAAAAGATTTGATAGATTTTCCCAGTTTGCATGTGTAGCTGCTAGGCAAGCTGTAAAACATGGGAATCTAGATATAGATTCTATTAATACTGAAAAATTCGCCGTAATCTTAGGTAGTGGAGTTGGCGGGATTATGACATTATCTGAGCAATTTGATGTCATGAGGAATCAAGGTCCTAATAGAGTATCTCCATTCCTTATACCTATGATGCTTCCAGACATGGCTTCTGGAAGAGTTTCAATGGATTTAGGTGCTAAGGGTCCAAATCTCTCCCCTGTTTCCGCATGTGCTACAGGAGCTGATGCTATTGGAGAGGCTACGGAAATGATTAAAAGAGGTGTAGTGGATTTAGCAATAGCTGGAGGATCTGAGGCAGCTATATGCCCTATTGCATTATCAGGTTTTGCCTCATGTAAAGCTCTTTCTATGAATAATGAAGATCCTATCCGAGGATCTCGACCATTTGATTTAAACAGAGACGGATTCGTATTAGGAGAAGGTGCTGGAGTACTGTTAATAGAAGATTTAGAACATGCAAAAAAAAGAGGAGCTAATATTCTTGCTGAAATCATTGGATATGGTGCAACTAGCGACGCTTTTCATATAACACAGCCATCCCCGGGCGGAGAAGGTGCAGCAAGGGCAATGAAAATAGCTATTGAAGAAGCAGAAATTAAACCCGAAGAGATAGGTTATATAAATGCTCATGGTACATCTACTCCAATGAATGACAAATTTGAAACAATGTCAATGAAATCAGTTTTTGAAGATCATGCTTATAACATTCCAATTAGTTCAACAAAATCCACTACAGGTCATTTATTGGGTGCAGCAGGATCTTTAGAGGCAGCTTTTTCTATAATGGTACTAATAAATGGAGAAATCCCTCCAACATCTAACTTTGAAACATCAGATCCTGAATGTGATTTAAACTATGTTCCCAATAAAAGTATCAAAACAGATACAAATACTGTTATGAGTAATTCGCTAGGTTTTGGAGGGCATAATAGTTCTCTAATATTCAGAAAATTTTCATCTTAAGAATCTCTTAAAACTCTTCTTTTTCTTTTACTAGTTACTTTACTTTTAGGATCCTGTGATAAATCCTTTTTTTTCACCCAATTTACAGGTCTTGTATAAATTGTCAAAAAAACAATAGAAATAGTGAAAATAATCAAACTTATTATATGTGCTTCTTGTAAAGCCCAAAATTTTACTGAATCCATTCTTGTAAATTGAATTAAAAATCTACCTACTGAGTATAAAGCCATGTAAAGCATCCAAAGGCTACCATCTGGCTTCAAACTTTTTCTATATCTCCAGATAAACCAACAAACAGATAAATCCCAAATTATTTCATAAACAACTGAAGGATGGACTGGTTGAACAGGATTTCCAAAAAGTTCTAAAGCTCCCCTCCTTCCAGGACTATCGGGATGAGTAAATATCCATCCCCATGGTAAATCTGTAGCCCTACTAAGGTGCTCTCCATTGAAAACATCCCCTAATCTACCTATAGCCTGAGCTATCAACATTGCTGGAGCTGTTAAATCCATTAATTTCCCTACAGGATATTTTTGAATATAAGCATAAATTGCACCTCCTAACACTCCTCCAATTATTCCTCCCCATAAACCTATACCTCCTGTCCATACGGCCAATATTTTCCCAGGATTATCGATATAGTAAGGAAGGTGGTCTAATACGTGAACAATTCTAGCACCTAAGATACCTCCAAGAACTCCCCATACTGCAGTGTTATAGACTAAATCAGGATTCAGCCCATCCTTTTTAGCCCACTTTGCAACTAGATAAATGGCTACTAAAACACCAACAAAACTCCAAAATCCATGCCAACTCAAAACAAAATTGCCAATCTCAATCATTATTGGGTTAAAAGGAATAGAAATCATAATACCTGTAATATAAAATTATCATATAAATTCATTAGTGATTCTAGTAATTTAATTTTTTTGAGTCAACAAAAATTATATTAATGAAAAATAATTTTCTTATTACAACAAATGAATTCCTTGGATATCTAAAAGTTGAAAAAGGGTATTCTGAAAAAACTATAGAAGCATATCGAAATGATCTAAATCAATTTTTTTCTTCTATAAATAAGAAAATAACCTCAATAAACAGTATAGATAAAGAAACCATTAGCGATTATATAGCTACCTGCAAAGACAAAGAATATTCCTTATCTACAATATCTAGAAAAATTGCTTCTATAAGATCACTTTTCAAATATCTTTATTTGGAAGAACAACTAAAAACCAATATAGCAAAAAACATCAGAATCAAAGGACGTGAAAACAAATTACCTGAAACTATATCAATTGAAGAAATAAATATTATTTTTGATTACCTTAATAAACAAAATCATCCTACAGCAAAAAGAGATATTGCAATTATTGAAATACTATATGGTTGTGGTATAAGAATTTCAGAATTAGTAAACTTAAATACTTCAGATATTGATAATGCTGAGTCTATAATTCGATGTATAGGAAAAGGACAAAAAGAAAGGTTAATACCTATTAATTATTCAGCCTTAACTTCTATAAATAACTATATAAACATAGAAAGATCTAATATAAAGAAAAAACAAAACCAAGCATTATTTTTAAACAATAGAGGCTCAAGAATAAGTAGGCAAACCATTTGGCAGATTGTAAAAATAATATTCCAAAAGAATAAAATGAATTATAATTACACTCCACATACATTTAGGCATACTTTTGCTACACATATTTTACAAGGTGGAGCGAGTATCAGACATGTTCAAGAAATGCTTGGACATTCAAGTATAGCCACAACACAAATTTATACACACATAGATAAAACTTGGATGAAAAAAGAGTATAATAGAGCTCATCCAAGAGCATAAAAAATAAATAATTGTAAAAATGAACATAGTTACTATAGAAGGAAGACAAGGATCAGGAGTAAAGATTTTAGGTAGATCCGTTGCAAAGAAATTAGATTTTGATTTTATAGATCGTTTAATTTTAGCAAATATTGCAAAAAAAGTAGGTTCTACTGTAGAAGCCCTCAATCAAGTAGAAAAGAAAATTCCAACTTTAACTACTAAATTTGCAGATTCTATAAATAGTATGTTAGAAAAATCAGTTGCTGTAGGCATGGGAGGAGATCCTTATTTTGGCCCTGGCATAGATTATATTTTATCTAAACCTTATAGTTCTATGGATAATGATTTAACCACAGCAGGATCTAAAATTGATTATCAAAGATTTATAGATACAACTCATGAAGTGATAAAAGATCTAGGAGAATTAGGAAAAGTAGTCATAATTAGTAGAGGCGGAGCTTTAATTCTAAAAGATAACCCCAATGCATTAAAAATTCTTGTAGTGGCTGATATAGAAGACAGAATAAAAAATACAATGGAACAGGAAAAAGTTAATAAAGAGTCAGCTGAAGAAATAATCGAACATGCAGATAAAGCTCAATTAAAATATTTTAATGATGCTTTTCAAAAAACCCCTTTAGATCCTTCAAGCTATCATTGTGTAATAAATTCTTCTAAAATAAACATTGAAAAATCAACAGATATCGTGGTAGACATGATTAAGGAATTAAATAAGAAATAATATGGCTAAAAAAGGATCAAAAAGATTTGCCCAAAATCAAAGCAAATCTACAAAAAAAAATAAAAAAACTAGAAAACCCAATATTGTAAATAGTATTGTTTCCGATTCAACTGGCCCAAAAGTAATTAATCCGGACGAAATATTAAGTACCTCTGTATTACAATCTAATATTGAAAATCAAGATATAGAAATTTTTGGAAACAATATAGGGAAAAACTTGAAATCTGAAACAGTAAAATTTTCTATCATTACTTCAACTCTTATAGGAGTTCTAATAATTCTTAGTTTCATATTGTGATAAATTTCTTATTGAATGAACACAAAAAGCCCTCAATTAATATCTTCACGAATTGAAAATGTACCCAAAAAACCTGGTGTTTATATTCTCAAATCTAAACAAAAAATCATTTATATTGGAAAATCAACTAGATTAAGAGATCGTTTAAAAACTTACTTTCTCCAAAAAAAATTTAAACACCAAAAAGAAAAAAACTTAAATAAATATATTGATGACTTCGAATATTTAGTCACAGAAACAGAACAAGAAGCTCTTTTACTTGAAAATACTTTAATCAAAGAATATAAACCCATGTTTAATATTAGATTGAAAGATGACAAGTCTTATCCTTACATTAAAATTAATACTCAAGAAAATTTCCCAAAAGTTTATTTAACAAGAAACATTGTTAGAGATGGATCAAGATACTTTGGACCATACGCTAATGTGAATTCAGTCAGGAAAACTTTAAATATTATTAATAAGTTATTTCCATACAGAAGCTGTACTAAAGAAATCACAGGAAAAGATCCTCGTCCTTGTCTTGAATTTTACATTAAAAGATGTATAGCTCCATGTAGTGGTGAAAGTAATAAGGAAGAATATCAAAACATAATTCAACAAGTAATTAAATTTCTTGAAGGAGATTTTAATGAAGTAGTAAAAAACTTAAATGTATTAATGTGGAACTCATCAAATAATCTCGATTTTGAAAAAGCTACAATACTTAGAGAAAAAATTAATTCAATCAAGAATATATATCAAAAACAAAAAGTTGTTTCTGAAAAAAATCACAATACTGACATTATAACTTTAACTAATATTCAAACAGAAAATTGGATAGGAATATTCCATATAAGAAAAGGGAATTTAATAGGAAGAGATCATTTCCTTTTAGAAAAAATTGATTCTTTAAACAACTCTACACCCGAGTTAATAAGTAGATTCATAGAACAATATTACCTTTATTCTCCATATATTCCCGATGAAATAATTACTTTGAATCCGATAAATTCACACAAAAAGATTTCAAGGTGGTTATCTTCAAAAAATCAAAAAAAAGTAATAATTTCCAATCCTCAAAAAGGATCAAAAAAGAAATTACTTGAGATGGCTTTATATAATGAAGAAGAATGGGCAAAACAACAAAAAATAAAAAATGAAGTAAAAAAAACATTTATTTCAATGGGTTTATCAGGATTAAAGGAATCATTTAATCTTCCTAAATTACCAAAGATAATTGAATGTTATGATATATCACATATTCAAGGATCAAATGTTGTAGGAAGTCTAGTAGTGTTCGAAAATGGTAAACCCAAAAAATCTTTGTATAGGAAGTTTAATATAAAATCTTTTCAAGGAAATGATGATTATGCAGCACTAAAAGAGGTCATAAAGAGAAGAATAAAACATATAAATCAAGATAAGTTAAATCCATTAAAATACACTCCCGATTTAATATTAATTGATGGTGGAAAAGGTCAATTGAACTCAGTACAAGAAGAATTATTATACTCTGGATTTAATAAACTAAATATAGCTAGTATCGCAAAAAAAAATGAACTCATATTCTTACCAGGAATTTTCGAACCAATAAAATTAGAAGATAACTCTCCACAATTATTTTTAATTCAACAGATAAGAGATGAGGCACATAGATTCGCTGTAAATTTTCATAGAACAAAAAGATCTGATAAATCTCTAAAATCAGAATTAGATGATATAGAAGGATTAGGCCCAAAAAGGAAAAAAGCTTTAATAAATAGGTTTGGTTCTATTAATGCCATCAAAGAAGCAGACTTGAAATCTATTCAATTAACCCCTGGATTACCTAAACAGGTTGCTTTAAGGATAAAAGAATACTTTTAATGCTAACCACTTTTATGTGCTCTTAATAGAGCAATAATAGCCTCAATAGATTCATTAGTATCTGGCATCTTAACATTTACGTCTCTAAATATGATCTGTATATCATTTGAAGCAATATTTTGTTGGTCATTTTTTACATCAGATAATAAAGATTGATTTTGATTGATATTGTCAGTATTAAAATAAGATTTATTTTCATTCAGAATATTAATAACTTCAGAAAATAAAGATTTCAAAAATTTGAAGGAAGAATCAATTTCTAAACGAGATACACCAGTAATTTGCTGAAGGTAGATATGGAAATTGGGATCACGAATATCAATTTCAGGAAAATTATTAATAAAATCATTGAAAATATTAATGGATCTTATTATTTTAAGTTTTATAGAATGATTTTCATCAATATTTTGGGGATTTGAAACAATCAAACCATATTCAGTAAGTGAAATATGAGTTCTACCATGGATTAGATTCCATTCCTTACAACCATTCACAACTTTAGAAAATTGCCCACCAGTTGGACTTAAATTAAGTTTAGAAGCTAATGTAGAGCGATTTACAGACCCTCCGAAGTCATATGCAATCACTTTTACAATTTCTATAGCTCTATTCAAATGAATTGATGGATATTTATAACTTCCAATAGCATTCATAGCGTTTTGCTCCTATAATAGCGTTTAATACGGCGTTTTGCTGATACATGTGCCGTAACTGCTGTTATTATATAGGTTTTTTATTTATATACAATATATTTCTGAAGGTTAATTTGCGTAATACTTATAATTTTGTATTGATTTTTGAATAATTCAAATTATTTTAATATATATATCTTGATAGAAAATATGAATAATATTCAATATATTTTGCATCAAAATTACTCCGAATTCTAAAAATAATATGAAATATATAAAATTATTGTACAGCGTTTTTTATGTATAAATTAGTATGTTATTCAGCGTTATATTTGAACTTAATTTCAACTGAATATATATAACTTGAATATTGAAAATAAAAATTAATTTTTATAGAGTTTGAAAGAAACAAGTAAGGCTAATTATGTACTTCTCAAACAATGTAAAACAAATGTTAAAAAATGGAGAAACAGTTCTTGGAGCAAGTATGTTCTCTGCAGAAACTAATATTGCTACTCAAATATATGATTGTAAACCTGACTGGGTTTGGATAGACCTTGAGCATACTCCTTGGTCATTCGATTCAATAATGCCAATCACAATATTAGCTCATAAGAAAAATGTTTGCCCTATTATAAGAGTAGGATGGAATGATCCATCTCTTATTAAAAATGCTTTTGATATAGGTGCTGGTGGAGTGATGATCCCACAAATAGATTCAGCAGAAGAAGCTGAAGCTGCAGTAAAGTATTCAAGATATTCTCCTCTAGGTGAACGTGGTGTCGGACCCTGGTTTGCTACTCAACTAGGTTTACAATTAGATGAAATACTCAAAAATTCTAATAATGAAAATCTCCTAATTCTTCAAATGGAAAGCCAAAAAGCTTTAAATAACTTAGATGAAATACTTGAAGTAGATGGATATGATGTAATACTTGTAGGTCCACTTGACCTATCAGTGTCACTAGGTATACCAGGAGAAATACATCATCCAAAAATTGAAGAAATAATGAAGGAAGTATGTGAAAAAGCTCTTAAAAAAGGTAAATTCGTTGGAACTACATTTGCTGATTATAAATACTGTGAAAAATGGATAAAAGAAAACTATAAATTCATGAATGTAAGCAATGGTTTAGAGTTAGGGTTAAATAAACTTAAATCAGTATTCAATCAACTTAGAACAATATAAATTTATTACCACTGAACAAACATAGGCATTACTACGTGAGTATAAGAATTATTATCATCTGAATTATCAGAATGCTCTTGAAAAACACCAGGGCTTGAAGGCGAAGAACATTCAAAGACTATGTCAGAACTCTTAATAACATTTAAAACATCTATCAAAAATTTACTATTGAAAGCAATTCGTGCTTCTTCTCCTTCTATTTTAGCCTGGATTTGATTCTCTAAATCACCTATTTCTTCTGCACTTGAAAAAATATTCACAACTCCTGAACCTGAAGGAACAAAAATTAGCTTAATAATCCCACTTCCATCTCTAGCAAAAATACTTGCTGCTCTGGCAGCTTGCAAAAATTCTTCTCTATTAATAATTGTTTGAGTAGTATGAGAATCAGGTATTAATTTAGAATAATCTGGAAATTGACCTTGTACTAACTGTGAAACAATCTGAATTGTATCGAAAGAAAATAGAACTTGATTAGAAGATTCAGTAATAGAAAATTTTATTTCTGATTCTATCTCAGGAATAAGTCTTTGAAGTTCCTGCATTGTTCTAGCAGGAATAATCACATCACTGGGCAATACATTACCATTATTTTTAATTTTAACTTTATCTACAGCTAACCTGAAACCATCAGCAGTTGCTAAAGTTATTTCTTCATCAGAAATATCCATTTTTACACCAGTTAAAACCGGCCGGGAATCTTCTGTAGCTGCAGCAACCACTACTCTTTCTAAAGACTTTTTCAAATCTAAGCCCAAGACTGTAAAAGTATTATCATCATCTACTACTGGAATTGGAGGAAATTCATCTGCTGCTGTCCCACTGATTCTTCCCTTAAATTTTCCGCAATTTATTTCAATACCATGATTATCTTCAGTAGCAGAGATATCAACTTGATCTCCAGAAGGTAGTGAATTTATAAAATCAGTAAACATTCTTGCAGGTACAGTTAAAGAACCTTCACTTTCAGTCTTGCCTGGAACCCATGTGCTAATAGCAATTTCCAAGTTGGTAGCAGTAATTTTAATTTTAGAATCATCTACTTCTAATAAAATATTTTGAGTGATCGGTAAAGGAGCTCTAGTTGCTACTGCCCTACTTACTATAGCTAAACCTTTACTTAAATTATCCTGTAAACATGAAAATTTCATTTTTTGTTCCAAATGCTTAATAGTTTTTAATAAATAATATCAAAAAATTCTTATGACTTTAAGTTAATCTAAGTTAGAATTACTTTTATAATAATTTATTACTATATATAAGGAAAGAGCAACGGAAAAGATAAGAAAAATATTAACAAATATTGAAGAAGGAAAAATTTCTATTGAAGAAGGTCTTAAAATTTTATCTCTTTCTAGCACTGAAGATTTGGGCTTTGCGGTATTAGATCATAATAGACATATGAGAAGAACATTCCCTGAAGTAATATATGCAGAAGGAAAATCACCTGAACAAGTATTAAAAATAGCAGAATCAATAGATCAATTTTCAGAAATTGTTTTAATTACAAGAGCTTCAGAAAAACATACTTCTACACTACTAACAAAATTTCCTACAGCAAAATATAACGAAAAAGCTAAAATGATTTTGATAGATAGTAGGAAAAAGAAACAAAAATCCATAAATGGCTTACTTGTTGTGTCTGCTGGCACATCAGATATTCCTGTAGCAGAAGAAGTTGTATTTACAGCTGAGGCTATGGGATGCAAAACGGAAAAAATTTGTGATATAGGAGTTGCAGGGTTACAAAGAATTACAAATAATTTATCTAAGATTAGAAAAGCCAAATTTTTAGTTGTAGTAGCTGGAATGGATGGCGCTTTACCAACAGTTATTTCAGGCTTAGTCTCAGTTCCAGTAATAGCAGTACCAACAAGTACAGGATATGGTAGTTCTTTTGAAGGTATTTCAGCATTACTAACTATGATTAACAGTTGTTCTCCTGGAGTATCAGTAGTAAGTATTGATAATGGCTTTGGAGCGGGCTATACGGCAGCATTAACACTAAATAACAAGAAAAACTCTAATCACGTTTAGTAGTAACACGAATTTCTTCATCAGGTTTTAACGCAACTCTAACCACTCTAATTTGTAGTTTAAGTAACCAATAACCTAATGTAGCCTTACTAAGGCCTAACTCATTAGCTGTATCAGTTAAACCATTAATATTAATTAGTCTTGGCAATAATTCTTCTAAAGGTTGCCTGAATTTCTTCTCAACTTGAAGCATTTTTTTTGATTTCTTAGCCATAAAGAAAGAATTCTTATATTAAAAATTGTTTTTATATATTTAGTAGATACCAAATTACCAATTAATTATTACTAGGTCAATAGTTTTTTAGTATTTTTTTTATATTTTTTTTATATAAATACAAAATTATTACTGTTTTTGTTCATTTTTATACTTAATAACAAGAAATATTTTCATATATTTTTCAACATTAACTAAATAAAAAATATATTAATTAAGTACAATGTTCACTTTTTGTTTAATTTGAAATCTAAAAAAATCAATTATTTGAAAAATTAAATAAATTCTCTAATAGCTCTCTTTTCTTGCAAACTATATATTTACCTACTTTTATTAATAATCGAGTTCTATGAGCTTCTATATACTTAACGGAATTTTTATAAAAAGTTATAAAAAATGAATGCTATGCCCTATTTAGACCGCTAACTCTGGATATTTAAAGAATAATAACTTAGGGGTTTGCCGACTCTAAAGGTTTTTTAATTCTTCCACAATGTCTATTACCACTCTCAAGGTTATATAGAGTCGGCAAAAAAATATTAAACCTTATAAGCCTTCTCTCAAATACTCAAGTGTCATAGAATAAATCAATGATGCTGAATTTCCATCTGCAAGATTATTTGTTTTAAAGTCCAGTATGGCGTCCCTGAAGGGACTCGAACCCCCAACCTACGGCTTAGAAGGCCGTCGCTCTATCCATTGAGCTACAGGGACATTAATAGTAGAACATTCGGATTCTATCATAAAATATTATATGTTCTACATGTAAATTTTGTTAAATAAATTAAGAAAATTAAAAAAAGTTATATAATCAAAATAATCAAAATAATTCTTCTAGAGGTAACAAAATGAAATTTATACTAAAAAAACAATCTCTTTTTATCTCAATATTAATTTTTACTATTGTGATCGCATGTGGTGGAGACGCTGAATCTGCAATTCCAGTCCCAGATAAAATAGTAAAACAAGTAAAAAATAAAATAGAAAAAGTTCCTGAAAAATCTAAAGAACAAACCCAAAAAACTTCACCTCCCAAGGAAGAAGTAAAGAAAGAAACAGTTAAAAAAGCTGAAAAAGTAAAGAAGGTTCAAAAGAAAGAATTAGTAGTAATAGAAGACCTGTTAGAAGAAAAAGGAATTGAATCAATAGAACAACCTCCTCTTACTTTAGCAATTTTAGAAGGAGCTGCAGAATTTAAAGTAAACCAAGACTCCGAATGGATTGCTGGTTTTGATGCACAACCTATAGAACAAGGTTGGAGTGTAAGAACTTTAAATGTTTCATCAGCGGTATTGAACTTTCCTGATGGAAGCATGGTACTCCTAGAGCCAAACACTGAAGTTAACATTGAACTTTTTCAGATAATCAATGGAGGTCCTGAAGATGGAGGTGAAAGACATGCGCAAGTAAGACTTGTTGATGGAGATATAGATTTTGATGTTACTTCTGCCCCATCTCCTCCTAGCACTTGGGCATTCCTAACTGCTGATGGAGCTGTAACAATTCAAGGTACTGGCGGAAGTCTTGCTAGAACTATAGACATTGATCATGAAGGAGATCTGAAAGTAGATTATTCTGCAGATCTTCTAGAAGGAACTGCAACAATGATGAGAATGGGTCAAGATGAAGAGGATAAGCAAACTTTACAGGCTGTCGTTATTCAGCCAGGTGTAACATTCGAAGTGACAGAGACAAAAGATTTAGCAGATGTAGCAGATGATCCTATATTAGCAGCTGATATTGCTAAAGCAGTCGAATTGGATTTACCAGTTCCTGAAGAATTTCAAGACGTTACACCTCCAGACGACCTCAAAGGACTTCAAAATGCTCTTCAAACTGCTGCTTTGGGTGGACCAGAAGTTGTTGAAGTGATAAAAGATACTGGAAGTGTGGCTGAAGCAGTCAAAGCTACCCAAGAACAATTTGCAGAAGGAGCAACTTTAGATATATCTGATCTTGTTGCGCCTCAAGGAGAAGATGAAGGACTTGAAGGATCTGGAACTGCAATAGATTTTCTAGAAAACGTAGAAGTGATAGCTCTCTCAAAGGAAGATACTGACCCTAATGCAATAGCAGATGCTGCAGAAGGATCAGACGAAGCACCTACTACAGCTCTTCCAGGAATTAATTTAATAGAAAATACTATTGAAATAGATGAAGTTACAGGAGAAAGACCTGATTTGGATAGTGCAAGAGCAAAATTTGAGAAGAAATTTTTACCTCCTCAACCTGATCCACTGTTTGATGAGAATGGAAACCAAATAGGAGTGAAAAAGCCTGATGAAGTAGTTTTCAATGAGGATGGAAAACCTATAGGAAAGAAAATCGGAGACATGGTAGCTACAGATGTTGAAGGGAATGAAGTATCAGGAGAAGTACCTGATGTATTCTATGTAGCCCCTGAAGGTAAGGACGAGTTGGTTGCAACTACATTTTTTAATGCTTTTGCACCCAAAGCACCTGTTGCAGGAGATGCAGGAGATGAGTCTAAAGCTGCTCTAAACTTAGTAACCTTTGACGAGAATGGGAAATTGGTACCATCTGTAATTGAATATGATTCCAGAGGAAGACCAAGAGGAACTATTCCTCTAAACCCAGATACCATGAAAGATTCTAAAGGAGAATCAACTGAGCCTCCTGAAATACCTGCTCTAGAGTACGATGCATCAGGAGAAATTATGGAACAGCATGAAATGCCTTTCCTTGGTAAAGACAGCACGGGAAAAATGGTTGAATTTAGTATACCCCCTCCAATCGTATATGGTGAGGATGGTGAACCAATGGGAATGTCTGCAGGACACACCATTAGTTATGGTGATGAAGGTTTTTCTGGATTAGAAGCAGGTAAAATGATTGGAAAAGAATATTTTGTTGAACATGCTAAGCATATTGAAGAAGAAGGATTTTTCGATCGTGAAGGCGACACTCCTAACTTAATAGATATGTTTGGAGATGCCCCTTTAACTGGAGAAACAGATAAATTCTTTGTAGAACAAGATGTTGTCTTTGATTCGGAAGGTCATGCGAAAACACAACATGAATTTAGAATGAAAGAAGTATTTAGGGATGATTCAGGAGAAATTTCAGGGTTCAAACCTATTACAGAAGTACATTGTATGTCAGATGATTGCTGGCAAAAAGCATCTCAAGACGACTCAATGCTTGATAAGATTGAGGGGAAAATTCAAGTACTTACTATGGACGCAGATGGAAATAATGTTATAGCAGATATTCAAGGTAAAGCTTTATTTACTGAGGATGGAAAAATGGCAGGTTTCATTCCACCTCCAGTTATGATGTATGGAGAAGGTGGAGAAGGTGGAGAAGGAGAAATATCTTTTGCTCATGAAGGAGCACAAATTTTCCACGGGAAAAAAGATGGTCCTGGTGGACCTGGTGGTCCTAGCGGTCCTGGCGGGTTAGAAAATGATAGTTTTGGAGTGGATATTTCTGAAACAAATGAATTCAAAGTTTTTGGAAGAGGAGGTTCTTCTCTTCATGAAGGTGGAGAAGATATTGTAATGAAATTTGATGACATGGGTCCTGCTGGCCCTGGTGGCCCTGGTGGTCCTGGTGGTCCTGAAGGAATTGGAAGTGCAACTATGTCGTTTGGAGGAGCTGGTGGAGGAGCAGATGATGCTATGGGATCATTATCAAAACCTGAAATGGGTGGAGTTTACCATGATGGTGAAGTAATGAGTAATAACGAATATGAATTTGAAACCGGTAAAAAAACTGGAGAATTCCAAGGTCCTCAAGAAGCAGCATTCGGTGATGCTTTTGGAGGAGACTATGTAGATAACGTTGATCCAGGTCAAGCATTTTTTGATAGAAAAGAAAGTAAAGAGCGTGATTTTAAAGAAAGTCACCGTGATCACTTAGATTCAAAATCAGAAATAGTGAGTGAAGTTTTTGCAGATGCAGGATTAACTCAAGACCCTAACGCAGAAATTATGCCAGGAGGCGGACCTGGCCCAATGGCGGGTGGCCCAGGTGGCCCAGGTGGCCCAGGTGGCCCAGGTGGCCCAGGTGGTCCAGGTGGTCCAGATGGTCCTATTGGAGCTGAAACATTTAAAATATTAGATGAAAAGGTCGGAGAAAGAGTAGAAGAAGAAGGATTTACTGATAGATTTGAAGGCCCTCAAGATGCACCACCAGGTGGATCTGCTGGCGGACCTGGCAGTGAAGGTGGAACTGCTGGCGGACCTGGCGGTGAAGGTGGACCTGGCGGTGAAGGTGGACCTGGCGGTGAAGGTGGACCTG
>CAYSUW010000003.1:0-118497 GCA_964434385.1 uncultured Dehalococcoidales bacterium
CAGAATGAGGATGAATTCCCCAATCAAAAGAATCTATAGATGCTCCCATTGATGGTGGAGTAACAATAACAGGAGGCATGTTTTGTCCTCTGTGAATATCCATTACTGCAATTTTCCATCCTGAACCAGGATTTTTTTCTGTAAGAAAAGCCAATACTTCTTGTGATCCTTCAGGACCAAATCTAGGATTTTTCGCTACAATATTGCCAGGCATTCTATCGGTAAGTTTTCCACCTCCGGATCCATCTATATTTGTCCATCTTATAGTTGGACTTCCGTCCTTTATTTGTACATAAGCAATTACAGGAAGTCCATTAGCATCTGGATACCAATTTCTTCCTTTATAAAATTCAGGATCATCACCCTGTTTCACCATACTACGAGGAATTGCTTTCGACTCACGAGTTTGTCTGTCCAATACCCATATTCTATTTATTCTATTGTCAGCATTTTGGCCATCTCTATTTGTAGCAAAAGCTAAATACCTACCATCTTCACTATAGGAGGGATGTTTTACATCATTCTCCATTTCCACATCACCCCACTTTGAAATATTAGACTCTTCTTTAAGGTCTTGCCCGTAAAGATCACCTTTCATAAATGGATCTTTTGACCATATGCTCCACATACCTTCTTGATTTGACTGAAAAGCAATCAAATCCTTGACTCCCCAGTCTGGATTTCTTTGGTCGTTATAAAATGTAATTGGCCAAGGATCTGTAGGTTTAGGGTTATCTAGAGACATTATTCCTATTCTCCAATCTCCTTCTCTATCATGTGCAAAAGCAACATATTGTCCATCTGGAGATATTGTAGGTTCAACTTCATTATAATTTGTATTAGTAATCCGACGTATATCACCTCCATCGGCATTCATTATCCAAAGGTCATGGTTAGATTTGTCTCTTGTTTTGACAGAAAACACCATTATTCCTTCTAAAGCAGGTAAATCAAAAAAGTTAACTTGGTCATCTTTAATTTCAATTTCATTAGCTTTAATTTCAATCACAGGCATAATAAAAAATATACCTAAGAGGAGAACAAAATATTTAAAATAGATTTTCATATTAATTGTATTTTATACAAATCCCGAAAAACCAATCAAATTAAAAAAAAAATCTTATAAGTAAGTTCAAATTATTTAATATTGCAGAGAAATCAACAAGATGGGACAATCTAAAATTATGAGATATACAAAAATGAATTAAACCTAAAGTGTAGGAATCAATGAAAATCACTAATATAACTCCATACTCAGCAGAATTTACATCTCAATCAAAATCTTCGTTATCACATCCTAAAAAATGGGTATTTGTTAAAATTGATACAGATGAAGGAATTCATGGCTGGGGAGAAATTGGCACAGGTTCTTCGGTTAGCGAAAAGCTAATGAGTACTGCAGTTAATGAAGTAACAGAGTTGTTTATTGGTGAAAATCCAATGGACACGGAAAGATTATGGCATAAGCTTTTTAGAAAATTTTCCTACGTAGGCTCCAAGGGATTTACTACTTCTTTAATTGCAGGTTTCGATATTGCATTATGGGATGTTAAAGGAAAATACAGTAATATGCCCATTTACAATTTGCTGGGAGGCAGATTCAGAAACCCGGTAAGACTTTATTGCAATTCGTGGTTTGATGGTTGTGATACTCCTGAAGATTATGCAAAAGCTGCAAAAACCAATCTGTTAGAAAAAGGATACAGTGCTTGTAAACTTGACCCTTTTTTGGAAATGGTTCCTTTTCACACAATGTATCAGGATGGATTCATCTCACAGGAAGGAGAAGAAGAAGGCTATGAGATTGTATCTGCTGTCAGAGATGTTGTTGGTCCAAAATTTGAAATTTTGATAGACGCTCATGGTCATTACAATGTACCTAATGCCATCAGATTGGCAAATAATCTTTATGAAAGATTTAAAATAGGATGGTTCGAAGAACCTCTGCCTCCAGAGAGCATTAAGGGATTAAAACAAGTTAAAGAAAATACTGATGCTCCTATCTGTGTAGGAGAGCGACTTTATACTAGGTATGATTTTTTGCCTGTTCTGGAAAATGGATTAGCTGATTACATAATGCCTGATACGGTATGGACCGGGGGAATTTCTGAAACAATCAAGATAGCAAACATGGCTGAAACATATAATGTGCCTGTTTCTCCCCACGTTATTCCAGGGGGACCAATAGAACTTATATCTGCTGCCCATGTTGTAAGTGCGATTCCAAATTTCTACAGATTGGAACACTCATTATCTCTTATATCTGATCACAATAATTATCTAAAAGAACCTTATGAAATTAAGAATGGCCATTTTTATCTTAATAATAAGCCTGGCTTAGGTTTTGAACTAAATGAAGAAAAATTAGAAAAACTTTTTGTAAAATAACTTAATGAAAAAAATTTTAATTGCAGGATGCTCTCAAGAAGTATCCTCTTTCAATCCAGTTACATGTGATAACAATTTTTTCAATATATCTACAGGTAATGAAATTTATAAGTTCAATAAAGGTTTAAATACCTATATTGGAGGAGTAATTGAAGAAATAGAGAAAACTCAATATATACAACCAGTTTTCACTTATGATGCTCAAGGTCATGCTGCTGGAACACTAGAACACTCATCTTTTTTAAAAATATCTAATGAACTTTTCAAAGCTATAGAAGAACAAAAAGGGAAAGTTGATGGAGTATATTTATCACTACATGGTTCCATGAGTACTACTGAAGAATTAGATCCCGAGGGTTTTATTTTAGAAGAAATTAGAAAAATTCTTGGAGAGAATATACCCATAGTGATTTCTTTAGATTTACATGGAGTACTTACATCAAAAATGTTAAAAAATTGTAATGGTGTAGCTTCTTTACATACTTATCCCCATATAGATTTTTCTGATACGGGAAAAAGAGCATTTCACATATTAAAAAAAATAATTACTGAAAACGTACAACCAATATGTGCGCGAGTAAAAATACCAGCTTTAGTCAGAGGAGAAGAATTGATTACCGAAAATGGTCTTTTCGGAGAACAGATAAAATATGCTAAATCTCTACTTCCAAATGATAAAATATTATCTGCAGGATTTTTCATTGGTAACCCATTTACTGATGTTCCAGAACTTTGTAGTCAATCCTATGTTTTTACTGACAATGACAAAAAACTTGCTTCACAATCAGCTTTAACTATGGCTAATGATTTTTGGCCTAACAGATCTAAAATGCAAGCCAAATTAATAAGTATTAAAAAAGCTGTGAAACTAGGTGCAACCATGGATGGGACTATAGCATACACAGATGCTGCTGATGCTCCTAGTTCTGGAGCACAGGGAGACAGCAATGCAATAATTTCTGAAATGTTAAGACAAAATTATCCTCATTCGATCTTAGCAACTGTTCTAGATCCTA
Organism: uncultured Dehalococcoidales bacterium; assembly: GCA_964434385.1. GTDB lineage: Bacteria > Chloroflexota > Dehalococcoidia > Lucifugimonadales > Lucifugimonadaceae. The sequence continues at coordinate 3,405 of CAYSUW010000003.1, forward strand.
AAGCTGCTGAAGCAGCTCATATTAACGGTGAAGGATCTATCATTGAAGAACCAGTAGGAGGAGCATTCGATAAAAAATTTAAACCTCTAAAACTAAACTGTAAAGTTGTTTCAGTTTCAGAAAAACCTTTTATGTTAGAAAAATGGGGATTTATGCAAACCCCTGGATTATCAGCAGTATTAAAATCAGGAAACTTAACTATAGTAGTCACAAGTAATCCGGTAATGCAGGTTGATAGATCTATATATCTTGAAAATAATCTTAACCCTAAAGATTTTCATTCTGTAATTATAAAATCTCCTCATTGTGAACCAGAATTCTATGATGATTGGGTAGAAAAAAATTTTAATGTTGATGCTCCTGGATCCACAAGTGCTAACTTACCGTCATTAGGGCACAAAAATTGTAATAGACCGATGTATCCTATGGAAGAAACCACAATATTTATACCAGAATTAGAATTTTTTTCTTGAGAAATAATTTTAGTATAGATAAAATTTACTAGGTAATTTTAATTTAAATATTCGTTGAAAAACTTAATTGTTCTTTTCCAATAATCTATAATAAAATTTGGATTTCCAATATTGAGCATTTGATGATTTTGTTCAGGATATCGTACAAATTGGACATTTTTATCCAATCTTTTTAATGCAACATAGTATTGTTCAGCTTGCTCAATTGGGCATCTATAGTCAGCATCACCACATAATATTAAAGCAGGTGTTTCAACATTCTCTACGTAAGAAAGCGGAGAGTGAAAAAGATGTTTTTCAGTATTAAAAGTTCTTATTCCTCCCCATTGTTCTTCTCCAAACTTAATTCCTATATCTGATGTTCCCGACATAGAATTTAAATTTATACATGGTGCGCTAATTACGGCAGCTTTAAATTTCTTTGAATGACCAATTATCCACGATGACATAAAACCACCATAACTATGTCCATAAAGACCTATTTTCCTGAAATCAATAAAATTAAATTTAGAAAGCCTTTCAATAGACTCTAAAATATCTAGATAATCTTCCCCTCCCCAGTCATTTAAAACTTCTTTTAAAAAATTAAATCCATATGAGGAAGAACCTCTAGGGTTAACAGCTAGAACAATAAAATTATTTGATGTAAAAATCTCTTGGCTTATAGATATTTGGTCTTCAAATCTTCCATGAGGACCTCCATGAATATCTACTATCACTGGATATTTTTTACTAAAATCTATTTCCTTAGGAAAATATAGTCTTGACTCAATTTGATAATTTGATCTATTTATTTCAAATTTTTCCATCTTAGAAACAGGGTGTTTTTGGAAAAAATCTTTATTGGGAGAATATAAAGAATTAATACTTCGAGAATCTCTATTATATATACAAATATTCTCATGGAAATCTCTAGAATTCTGAACAAATATGACATTTTTATTAAATTCTCCATTAGCTATTTGAAGAATTTTGGAATCCATTCCTAATAAAACTTTAAAATCATTTTTTTCAAAATCAAAGTCAGTTATAAAAGATATTCCTCTAGAAGTGTAAGAAACAGTTATAGTCGAGGAACACGTTAAATTTGGCTGAGAGTTAAAAGCAAATTCATTAGTATTCAAATTGATCATTTCTGAATTTTTTATATTTAAAGAAAAAAGGGATGAGGTTCTTTGATCAGCATATTTATTTTCATTAGAACCAAACGCTATTATTTGAGAATCATTTTCTGTCCATATTAAAGAAAATAAACCACCAAAACTTTGGTTAATCTTTGAAATTTCCTTTAAATGAATATTAAAAATTTCTACTCTTTGAATCCAATTGGTATCTCTTTTTTCTCCTTCATCAGAAATAAATGCTATAAATTTATCATTATTTGAAAATACAGGATTAATATGATCACATTCAATATTCGGAATAGAGATTACAGAACTATCAAAAATATTAATAATTTCTATTTGATTAAACACATCCCCGACCCAACCTAGAGCATCATGTCTATATCTTATTCGATTAACCACTAAGGGATTTAAATCATCATTTCGTTCTATTGATCTAAAACTATAGACTATTCTTGAAGATGAATTGTCCCAATTAAATAACCCAGAAGTCTCATATGACGAATTGACTGATTTAAAGTCATCTGTCAACTGAAATTCTCTGTCTTTTGTAAAATCTTTGATGAAAATAAAATTTCTTTTCTTGCCTTTAGATATTTCTGTAGATCTTATGAATGCAAGAAATTTTCCATCCGGAGAAATTTTCGGAATAGAGTCATTAGATCCAATTGTAATTTTAGTAATTTTTTTAGAATCTAAATCTAGTTCAAATATTTCAGAAATCCTCTTATTGGATTTAATTTTTACTGAAGTTTGTTGAAAAAATATTTTATTGTTTAATTCATCCAAGGAGATCCACGGAATTGATTTAACCCCTGAGATGTATTCCTTAACATTTTTCATTGTTTAATGATAGAAAAACTGATTTTATTTATAAATATTTTGCATCTTCCAACAATCTAAAGATACTAGATTTGCCTCTGCTCCTTGAGCACGTAAAGAAACACCCGTACTATTTTTAAGAGATGGATATACACGCATAGCAACACATAATTTCCGGTTAACAAAGACTTCAACTACACTTTTATCTACAAAAACTCTTAGATCTAATAACTCATCAGGTTCCATAAACAAAGAGCCGGTTTCAGGTGCACGAGAAAGAGCATCCGGGAGTAAAGAAGAAAATGAAGAATCAATTGTAACCAAACTATCAGAAGTATCTAAGCGTGCTCTTATTTCTTCCATTGTATATCTCTCCCAATTCCTAAAACCTCGAGCCCTATAAAATGTTATACGAGTAAATTCTTCTTTTTTAGGTGATCTAAGGACATTCAATTCAACCATAGAAGTGTTTTTTGTATCTATTTGAGCAACAATTTCAATAGCATTACCCTGAATATTTTCAAGTATAACTTCTTCATTTGCAGGCAATACTAAATTAGAAATTTCCTTATGCTCTGTGCGGAGTGATTCAATATTACCTGTAGGCTCTATACGAAGCATATCTTTTCCTAATTTATCTTTACCCCATAATGATAATCTGCGAGGCAAAGTCATTATTTGATTCCAACCTGTAGTATTCAAGCCTGGATTCATATTAAAAATCACAATAACACCACCTCTTCCATCAGGAGTTGCTGAAGGAGCATGCACTCCAGATGGACCATAAGAACCAAAATTAAAATCATAATGAGAAGTTACAATAAATTTATCTCGAGAATGATTGTAATCTCCCAATAATGCTTGCCCTCCGCTCATATGACTAAAGAAAAGTAGAATGTGACGATCTCCAATTGGCCAAAAATAAGGGCATGCTCCATCATCTCCAATTAGAGTAAAGTTGTCTCCTTCAACAAAAGGATGCAAATATTCCCAATTAATTAAATCTTTTGATTTAAATAAAAAATTAGCTCTTTTCCGTTTTCCCGAAGGCAGATGAGGAAGTATACCACCTGAAAGAGAATAATAAATTCCATCTTTTTTCCATATACATGGATCAAATACCCTGTAAGGCCATGGAGAACCATCAGGTCTTGAAATTGGAATTACTGGTTTATTAGTCAATTTTTCCCAATTAAGTAAAAGAGGATCCGTTGAAGTAGCTACCATGTTTCCAACTTTTGTTCCATGATACATAGCAATCACTCTATCATCTTCCACCAGAGTAGAACCTGAAAAACAGCTTTCTTCTGGATCTGGATATATAGCATAAGGAAGATCATTCCAATGTATTAGGTCATCACTAATAGCATGTCCCCAATGTACTCTAGGATCCTCTGGAGGGTACCCTTGATAAAATAAATGCCAACGTCCATTCCAAAAACAAAGTCCATTTGGATCATTAAGATTACTTTCAGGATTAACATAATGATAAATAGGTCTATGAGGATCATTCTCATAAGATTTCCTTGACTCAATTAAGCGTGACATCAAAGGATTATTTTTAAGTTCCTGTAACTGTTCTTGTTCTATGTTAGAAAAAACATACTTTGGGACACGTGAAGAATAATCATTATTTTCAGAAATCATTTTCCTATTTTATTCTAATTTTTAATATTTTCTATTCCATTAGAAATAAAAAATCAGTACTTCCAGTCCCATTTACCATATCCTGGATTACCAGGGTTTTTCCCAAGTAATTGTCTAACTGATGCAATTTCTCCCAAATGATTCCAAGAATGAAAAATCATTCTTGTCATTACAGTACCTAGATTATCCACATCATAAGAATCATTATTTAAAATTCTCTTCAAATCTTCTTCCTTAAGATTGTCTAGAAACTTGTCCGTATCATTTAAGGTTTTCTCCCATAATCCCTTCACATACGACAAATCTTTCTGAGAGTGAGGAGATCCATCTTCGAAATCTCTAAATTTCTCAGGTATTTGCTCTCCCTTATCCCTAGCTGCAAAAGTAAGATTGTTATATCTAGATAAATGGCCTAAAGTCCAGCTGATACAATTTAAAGGTGCAAAAATCGCCTTAGACTCTTCGTCAGAAATATCATTAATATAGTTCAAAACTTGATTATTTGTGATTTTGTATTGTTCAATTATTTTGATTCCCATATGCCTCCATATTTTATAAAAAAATAATAAATTAATTTTTTTTTATTTTCTTTTTGGAAAATCACATTTCTGTTTTTACAATGAATATATTCAAAAAATAATGAAATTATAGAATAAAATCCAACTATTGAAGTAATTAACATAGCAAAGGGAAATAAAACAGCTAATAAAATACTCTGCTTGGATCTTAAAGCAGCTAGTATCCAGGAAAAAGAAAGCAAAAACCAAGTTAAGAAAATCAAAGATTTCTTAGTTTCATCTAATCTCATATCAAAAAATTCAACGAAAATTATAAGAAGAGGAATAAAAGTCATTGAAAAAAACAAAAACAATAATATCAAAAACCCAATTAGACTTTGATAAAAGAAAGGAAAAATTGCTCTAGAAAAACCCTTGAGAGCCTCTTTTTCTGAATTATAAGAAAATGTATCAATGCCTTTAACTCCATTCATCATTTTTAATTTTAATTTTTTCCTACTAATATTCCTTCCTAATTCAAAATCATCCAAAATTTCTAATTTTATTGTTTGATGACCTCCAATTAGCATGTAAGAATCTTTCTTAAACAATAAAAATTGACCAAATGCCGCAGAAAGGAATGGCAATTTTGACGTATTAACTAAAAATATAGGAATCCATGAAAAAATCATCCATCCTATAGTGACTGAAATAATCTTATCAATAAAAGTAGATGTTCTTCTGTTAGGAAACAAAGTAAGAAGATCTAAATCTTCATTTATATGAATTTTAATCGAATCAAAAATCAGATCAGGTTTTAATTTTGTGTCAGAATCTATGAACAAAAGAAAATCTCCTGTTGCTTTTTGACTAAGTTGATGACAAGCCCAATTTTTACCTAACCATCCTTTGGGTATCTCTTTTCCTTTAATTACATTAACTCTAGAATCAGATTTAGAAAGCTCATTTGATATGGAATAAGTATTATCACTTGAATCATCATCTAAAATTATCACTTCAATATTTGAATAACTTTGTTGAAGCAACGAATTTACACATCTATAAATATTATTTTCTTCATTTCTAGCTGGAATTAAAACAGAAACCAAGGGTTTCTTATCTTCTAAACTAATCAATTGAAATCTTTTATTTTTCCTAGTAAATAAGATAGACAATAAAATGTTAAACAAAGAAATAAATAAAAGTAATAATGAAAAAATCACTAAGAAATATAAATAAAAGAATGAAATAAAATTAATCATTTTCCTTCCTAACCATATTTAATAACCAATTCCTAGGTATCACACCATCTCTAATCTCATTTCTATGTTTTAAAACAATTAAATTCATATTAAAAACCCAAAGTATTATCATTGCTGGAGATGAATAAAGTAAAAATATCCAAGATAGGATCACGAACATAGTAAAAATTATTGTCCAAACATGAGTTTTTTGAAGAGAATGAAACGTTGCTAATGATATCATCACAGGAATTATCAACCATCCATTTGAAATAGCAGCCCAAATGCCCCCTGTAACAGCTAATGATTTTCCTCCACGAAACTTTAAAAAAGGAGTAAAAGCATGCCCTAGTAAAGATGATCCTGCTATAACGCTTAATGACCATGATTCAATACCACCTAAGTAAATAGCACAATATAGGGGAACAAATGCTTTTGCCAAATCTAAAATTACAGCAGACAAGCCAATCTTCCAACCACCCATTTTCCAAGCATTCACTCCTCCAGGATTATGATCACCAATTTCCCTAATATCACGATTCAAGAAAAAGAATCCCAGGATCATTGCCCAAGGAATACTAGAACAAAGGAAGGCAATTAATGCCCAAAAAATCAACACCATAAGAAGAACCTTGATTTAATTTTCTTTTTCATTAGTCTACCTATACAAATTATCAAAACAATAACTTGTTTAACGACATTATAGAAAATTAGATTATTTCAATAAAGACCTAATAATTTTTTTAGGTATAGGAACTAGAACAGGAGTGGTTTTAAGATAATTTAAATATTCAGAATCATTACCCCATCTTTCATGATTATTTTTCTCTAAAATAGGGATCCCGCTAATCTTTATTAATAAAATAGAAACAAAAATTGGAGATAACAAAGACATAAATTGCCAACCTATCAATACTGGGATTGCAATAATTGTAATTCCAAACCAAATCATTATTTCTCCAAAGTAATTAGGATGACGAGACCATCCCCAGAGGCCTGAATTGATAAATTTCATTTTATTTTCTTTTTTAGATTTGAAAATAATTTTTTGATAATCAGCTATTATTTCTATCAAGAAACCGATAATCCAAACTGAAACACCAATATAACCTAAAATACCCATTGAAGCTTTTTCAATAGATAGCAATCCGATTAGAGCAGGTGAAATCGTAATTAAAATCCACATACCTTGAAGATTCCAAACAAAAAATAAATTAATGAAGTCAGTCTTGATAGATGTGAATCTATTATCAAATCCTTTTGCTTTGACTCTAAAAAAAAGAAATAACCCAAGTCTTAAAGCCCATATAATTATCAAAGAAAAAAGAACTATAGACCTTAAATCATTTAAATTCATAATAATAAATGCTGAAATGATAATAGAAATAAAAGTTATGGATCCTATTAGATCAAAATAATTTTCTGTCTGAAATAAATAGGAATGAATAAAAAAAATCCACTGAATAAAAAAAATAATAATCGAAAACATTAAAATTAACGAAATTGATCCTATTTTATAAGTATTGAAGCTAATCAATAAGCTGAAAATAGTAGAAACAGAAAAAATAAAGAAAAGGTACCCAATAAATTTAATATTATTTCTTTGAATCATTTTCTATTATTTGATTATCCTGATCTTCAGATTTTTTATTCTTCGATTCTTTTAATTTAATCGTTAATCCTATTAAACAAAAATATATACCTATTGAAAGAATTAAAAGTTGACCAAAAGAATCACCTAAAATCAAAAGATAGATAACTCCTACGATAATAAGAAATATTCCAAGAATTAATCTTTTATTCATATTTACCAATTTAAAATTCAGGATTTATAAATCGATTTATCAAGCACATGCAACATCATCTCCGTCCCATCTATTAAATTCAAATTGTTCTGTTTTTGCCAAAGAATCTCTTGTTTCTGTCCACATTTGATTCCAAGTATCAGGATCTTTTAAGACAGCATCTGGATCTTCTTTGCTTCTTGCTATAAAACCAGGAAAAATATCTCTTCCTGTAGGTTGACCTACAGGTTGATACCTAAGATCAAAACTCCATCTAATTTCATTACTTAAATTTGGCAAAGCTGAATGAACTGTTTTCTTAGTAAATAACAATACGTCTCCTTTTTTCATAGGTATAGGCATAGCATGTTCTGATTGGAATAATTTTTTTGGGATTTGCAAACCTCCTGGACCCAATTTAGAAATTGTTTTCTTAGTCTTTAAATCAAAACCAGGACAATGAGTCAAAACCTTTCCCTTATGACTTCCAGGAACAATCTGTAAACAACCATTATCTTCTGTTGCATCTGTCAGTGGAAACCAGACTGTAAGCATATCAGTATTATCAATTTCCTCAGTAGCCACACCAGCATCTTGATGCCATGGTGTAGCACCAAAAATTACATTTCCATCACTATCTCTAGGACAATCTTTTTCAGGAACTTTGATTCTTACATGCTGGATTGGATTGGAATAAATTTCTGAACCAATAAAACCTTCAACAATATCCAATAATTCAGAGTTTCTAATTGCATCAAAAACAGCAGGACCAGTCCAAAATGGCGTATCACTTTTAATATTTGATTGTGGTAAAGAAAAATCAAAAAATTGATTATGTACTTCACCACTTTCTGAATAAACTTTAGTTACCCTTTCCCCAAAATCTAATTCTTCATATTTAGATTTTACTTTTTCTTTATCAAATAACTCTTGCACTAAATTATCTAAAACCACTTTATATTCATCTATTACTGGATCAATTATTTTTTCAGGATCAATCAATCCATCAATTTTCACAAAACCAAATTCTTCAAAATGTTTTTTGTTTTCTTTAGTTAAAGTTGCCATAGATTATGATGTTTAATTTTATAGGACTAATATTTTAACACTATCAATCGAATAATCCTTTTTCAACTTCATTCATAATTTTTATATAACTATTATTAGTATGTCGATTTTCACTAAGTTGATCTTTTAAATTATTCTCTAATAAAGATTGATAAAATAACAATCCTGCAGAAATTAAAAGTAATGTTGTAAATATAAAAATTAAGATTTTCATTGGTTTCGCTTATATAAAGTTTTATTATAATTAACAATCAACAAAGGATAAAGATGGAAAATGATATAAAAAAAATACTAGATTCATTGGATGAACAACAAATAGCTGAAGACACTTTAGGTTTTATAAATGCTAAAAGTGAAACTGGAGATGAAAAAAAAGGATGTGAGTATTTAATAAATATTCTTGAACGTGAAAATTTGGACGTAATAGTAGACGAATTTATTGAAAAAAGACCAAATATATATAGCCTACTTCCTGGAAAAAATCCTAAAGTTGGAAAAACATTAATGTTTAATGGTCATATTGATACTATCCCTATAGGTAAAAGCGATCCTCCAGAAATAAAAAACAATATGGTGATTGGAAGAGGTGCCGAAGACATGAAAGGAGGATTGATCGCTGTTGTTCATGCTATTTCTGCAATAAAAAAATCAAACATTAATCTATCAGGAGATCTTTGGTTATCTGCTGTAACAGGACATGAAACACCAATTGGGAAAAAAGAGGGTCCCAAAAGATTAATTGAAGTATTAAATTCAAAAAAAATGTCACCTGATTCAATTGTGATAACTGAAGGACCCAAAGCTATATGGACTGCTGGTATGGGGTTCATAAATTTCACTATTAGTATTTTTAGTGAAAAAGGTTCAATTCACACTATTAATACAACTTATTCAGAAAATCCAATTTACTGGGCTGGGCGAGTTCTTATTGAATTACAAAACCTAGAATTAGAATTTGAAAAAATTAAACCTCATAAATTTTGTGGAAGAAATCAATTAAATATAGGAAAACTAAATGGAGGTGATTACTTCAATCGTTTACCTTCAGATGTAAATATAAACGGAACCCTTAGATGGAACCCTCACCATGAAATGCATGAGATGATTTCAAAATTACAAAATATCTGTACTAAAATCTCTGAAAAATCAGGGTTAAAAACTAAGATTTCAATAGAGGAAGATGCTACTAAACAGCCTTTCCAAACACCATTAGACAATCCAATAATAACTTCTTTAAAAAATGCTGGTAATGAAATAAGTAATAAATCACCAGAAATTATTGGTATGGCTTTGTCCACAGATGCAAATCTTTACTCTTATTACACAAAAATTCCTACTGTAGGTTACGGTCCACAGTATAAAACAGCTCACTCAAATCATGAAAAAATTTCAATAAAAAACCTAGAAGAATCTGCAAAAATATATACCTTAACTTCTATAGATTACTGTGGGTTTAGTTAAAAATTTTACTCAATAAGGCTGAGCAAAACCCATATAAAAGATCCCTAAACCTATAGCTAATAATAGTACAACCACTAATATTATTAATTCTTTACCCACTATATCACCTGTTTTTTAGATTATATGTTGTTAACTCATAAGTTTGAATAACATTACCATCATATATACTCTTAATCCCTTCTATAGCTTTTTGAAGATTTAATGGATCAGATAGGTTATAACCTTCATGAACTAACATTAGATTTGCAACCCCTGCCTCTTTAGCCATCATTGCTGCATCAATACTTCCACTCTGGTAATCATCTTCTGGAGTTCCCTCGATATCACTCTGTAAGCCTGAACAAATACATACCAAATAATCAACTCCCTTTGCTAATTTTACTACACTTTCACAAGGCCTAGTATCTCCCGTAAAAACTACGCTTAAATCATCTATTTCAACTTTGTAGGCTAAAGAATCTAAATAAGGTTGTACATGTTCTGCTAAAGTAGAAGTTACTTTTGCTTTTTTAGTTTTAATTACTTCTCCAGGTGAAATATCTCTAGCTACATATCTTGGTAACTCTCTAGGTAAAACCCCACCTCTAATTTGATAAGCATTTAAGCTTAATGGATGTTTTGTTCTTGCAATAAGATCATGAGAAAATGCTCCAATTTCCAAATCTATCAATCTCTTAGTCAATAATTCCGTAGGAGGAGGACCATATATATTTAAATTCTCTTCAATACCAATACTAGTTTCCCATCTTGTGAAAAGAAAACAGGGATAATCTAAATCATGATCAGAATGATGATGAGTGAAAAATAAATTATTCACATTTTTAGGATCTAAATCCATCATAATCATTTTATAAGTTGATGCAGGTCCACAATCAATCATAATCTGTTCATCTGGAATTTCAAGAACAAAACAAGAGCCCCATCTTTCTTTGGTAGGATTAGGGGTGCCTGAACCTACAACATGTAATTTTGCATCCATAATACTAAAAATTATATGTTGTTATCACTATATTGGGAATCAAAATTTAGGAAGTTTAGTCACACCACTTTGGTTCGAGATCATACATGCTTCAACAATAGCCATAGTTCCGAGTGCACTTTCTACAGAGTGCAACAAAACTTTATCTTCACCAAAAACATATCTTTGTAAATTAGACATTGTCCCTATAAAAGCATCTGGAAACCAATTTCCTTTAATTGGCACATCTATCCAATCCAAACCTTCAGTTATAATTTCAACTCTTTCGGGCTCTCCTTTAGGATAGTTTAGTAAAAGACCCAAATATATAAACGCTGCACCTTTATCTCCTTCTAATCTAATATATGCGTCAGAATGTTTAGGACCAAAATAGTGATTATGATTGATAGAGAGACAACATCTGATATCATCTCCATAATCTAAAATTATACTACTTCTGGAATCTGATAAATCTTTTACTTTTTTATGTTTTACTGATCTAGAATATACTCCTATAGGAGATCCCAAAACTGATCTTATCCAATCTAAATAATGTATAGAGTGAAGTGGTATTTCCACTCTTTCTAAATCTTTTAAGAATGGCCATAGCTCCCAAGGCGTATGAGTAGAAAGATGGACTTCTAATTCTAATAACTCGCCTAACATTCCTTTTTCTATTGCATCGCTAACAGCTAACATCATTGGACTAAATTTCAATTGAAAATTAACAGATGCTATTAATTTTTTTTCTACACATTTTTTTTTGATTTCTAAAGCTTCTTTTAAAGATGTTCCCATTGGTTTTTGAAATTGGCATATAGAGTTCTCAGGAATCAGATTTACAACTTCACTCAATTCATTTGGAGGAACAGCTATATCAAAAACAACATCTTTAGCTTCAAGTGCTTGATTGATATCGTTAAATACTTGTGGAATATCATAATCCTTAGCTAAAGCTTTAGCTTTTTCATTTAAAGGATCAAAAATTCCTATCACATTAAATCCAGCTTTTTTATACGCAGGTAAATGTGCATCATGAACAATTCCTCCAGCCCCAATAATAATTATGTCTTTTTTATTTTTGGGGAGAGGCCATTCAGAGTTTAGTTGTTCTATATTTTCTCTTTTAAATTCCATAAAATTTTAAATTTGAGGATGATTATCATGCCAAGGCTTTGTATTCTCAAAAGCTCTAGAGGCCTGTAAAACTCCTACTTCGTCTTCTTTCCGTCCTACAATTTGTAAAGATACAGGAAGGCCTGATGATGAAAAACCACATGGTAAAGCTGCTGCAGGATTTCCACTCCAATTAAATAATGCAGTAAATTGAGTCAATTGAATATTCCAATTAGAATAGTCATAATACTCGTCATCTAAATCTTTGAACTTAATTTTTTCATTTTCAAAAAATGGTCTTTGATTACATTTGAAAGCAGGAATAGCCATAGTAGGAGTAGAAATAAAATCATATCTATCGAAAATTCGTTCAATTTTACTTCTAAATTCGTATAATTTTGTCAGAGATTCAAGATATTCATCTGCAGAAATATTTTTGCCTTTTTCAATAGTATTCCTTACATAGTGCATAAGGAAATCAGAATTTTCACGGAGTAAATATCCATTAGTGGCATATATAAGTGCGAAAGACAGAACATTATGTAATGGATGTTCTAATTCATCAAGATCAATATCAAAATCCAACATTTCTACATTTGCTCCTAAGTCTTCAAAAGTTTTTACTGCATTTTCTGTAATATTTTTCACTTCATCGTCTACAATTCTAGAACCTAAATCAGGAGACCAACCAATCAGTTTTCCTGATACACCTTTCTCTATATCAATCAAAAAATCCGGCGGAGAATTTGTTAAAGTTCCAAATTCAGATTCAGGATGAGGTCCTGATAAAACTTGAAGAAATAAAGCGCTATCAGTCACATATCTGCTGATAGGACCCATAGAAGAATAATTCACAGGATGCCAACTTAAATTACTGATATTCCTTCTAGGAACTCTTCCTTGAGTACCCTTAATTCCATATATTCCACAAAAGGCAGCAGGAATTCTTATAGAACCTCCACCATCTGATCCTTGAGCAACAGGTGTTATTCCAGAAGCAACAGAAGATCCAGTTCCTCCACTAGAACCACCTGCAACATATTCAAGATTCCAAGGATTACGACAATGATCTCCCAATTTATTTTCAGTGGTACCACTTTGTCCAAATTCTGGAGTATTTGTTTTCCCTAAAATTATCCCATCTTGATTCTTAATACGTTCCACAGCTATCTGATCTATATCAGCAATAAAATCCTTAAAAACAAATGAACCTTTGGTCTGTCTCACACCTTTCATAGGTTCTAAATCTTTAATAGATGTAGGTATACCAGCAAGTAAACCAACTGGTTGTCGATTTAAAATTTTCTTTTCTACTTCTTTGGCTTTTTCTATAGCACTGTCAGCTGTTACAGTTAAAAAAGCATTAGTTTTAGGATTAATTTCTTCAATTCGTTCAAGAGCCAAATTAGTAATTTCAACAGGAGATATTTTTTTTGAACAAATCAACTCCCTTAATTCAATAGCAGATTTAAATAAAATTCCATATTTTTCATCATTTTTCATTTTTTACCTAACTTTTAAATAAATTTTTCAATTTTCTGTTAATTAGAGTAATTAATTTTAACAATAAAGATCTGTTCCTATTAACTATAGGATTAGGAAGTGAACCTTTTTCAGACATTTTAACTATCTTTGCCAATCCAGTTTTTCCAAAATATTGGGTTAAGGTCATGTCAGAAGAATTATTTTCAAAAAAATCTCTTGTAAATCTATTAATTTCCTCCCAATTCAATTCATTATAAAAATTATCTTTTTCTTTTCCTATTCTAAATTTTCTTGGATCAATATCATCAATAAATATCAATGAATCCTTATTTAAGTAGGGATACCAACCGTATAATACTTTCTTAACATGTGCTGCACTATGAAAACTATCTATAAAGAAGATATCTATACCTTTTTCTCGAAGCTCAGGAAAATCATTAACTATTTCTAACACTTTTGAGTCATCATTTTGGATAAAAGTCCAACGATCAGAGACTACAACATCTTTACAATCATTTATATCAATGGAAAAACAATAACTGTCATTTTTTTCAGAATAATAAGAAAAAATCGAAGTTGAAAAACCTTTATTTACTCCACATTCTAAAATAATCTGATTGTCTCTAGTTAATAAAGATCTATAAATAATTCCCATTAAAGAAGCTACAGGATTTGAAGAAGAATCAGAAGTTTCTGATTCCATTTGTGAAAGAATTTCATCTATATCAAAATTTTTAGATTTCATTGTTATCTTTAGATTTATCTAAATACAATTGGGTATTTTCAAGAAGCTTCTCAACATCTTCTTCCTTTATCTGACCCATATGGCCAATTCTAAATGAATTAAAATGTTTGATTTTGCCTGGATATATCACTAAACCATGATCACTTAAGAAATTATAAAATTCTTCAAAAATAAAACCTTTCAAGACAGGGATCTTAAAGCTAGTGATTAAAACACTCTGATTTTCTTTTTTCACAATTGTCTTAAATCCCATTTTCTCCATTCCATTAATTATTAGAGATTGGATTTTTTGGTACTTATTAAATCTTGCTTCTAATCCTCCTTCTTCGAAATATAACTCTAAAGCTCTTTTCAAGACTATAATAGATTGGACAGGAGGAGTAAATCTAAATTGTCCAGATCTTTCGGATTCTCTAAATTGAGCTAATAAATCTAAAGTAAAACTCCTAGGAGGATTATGATATCCATTTAAAATACTCTTCTTAACAAATATAAAAGAAAATCCTGGAATTCCTTCCAAAGATTTATTAGGAGAACCTATTAAGAAATCAATTACACAACTTTTATTATAGATTTCATAAGATCCAAATGAACTAATTGCATCAATAAATATTTTCTTATGTAAAATAGAGGGCAATTTTAATATTTCTTCAATTGGATTCAATATTCCTGTAGTAGTTTCACAATGAGTCAAAGAAACATGAGTAATACTTGGATCATTCAATAGATGAGAATCTATTACCTCTTTATCTGGAATTTGATGCGGAGGAAAAGGAACTTCCAAAAAGTTAATTCCTAATATTTGTGCTATCAAAGTTAGTCTATGTCCATAATCACCATTAGAAACTATTAACCATTTAGCATTTGGAGGAGTAAAGGTAGATAAAACTGCTTCTAAGCCATATGTACCTGAACCTTGAAGCAATATTACTTCATAATCATTTTCATCAAGATTAGCAAGAAATAATAATTCTTTTCTTATTATTCCACAGAGTTCAATAAATTCTTTATCTCTAGATCCCAGATCTCTTAAACCTGATTTTTTAACTTCTAAACTTGTAGATAATGGCCCTGGTGTAAAAAGTACTTTATCTTCCATTTAAATACCTATGTTATATTAACCTCTTAAACTGTTAACAATTATTTTTGATTTTATTACAATAAAATCTAGGAGGTTAATCATGAATATACTTGGACAATATCATACTGGTTTTGTTGTGGAAAACCTAGAGGCATCATTACATTTTTATGTTGACATATTAGGATTAAAAATTGAAAGAGGTCCTGGAGTTCAATCAGGTAAATGGATATCAGATGTGGTTGGATTAAAAGACATGAAACTTAAAATGGCATTCGTTGGTAATGGAGATGGTCATTCTATAGAATTATTTGAATATATTAATCCAATGGGGCAAAGACGAAAAGATATGGATAAAGTCTTTTTACCAGGCTCTGCTCATTGTGCTTTCATAGTAGATGATGTACGAGGTTGGTATAAAAAATTAAAAGAAAATAACATAAAAATTATTAGTAATGGAGAACCAACATTAAGGGATAAACCTTATCCTTGGGCAAGATATGCAATATATATACAAGATCCTGATGGGAATGTAATAGAAATGACTGAACGTGATGAAAAACCTGTGGGAAACTTGGAAAATTAAATGTCTAATACTCATTCTAAAAAACTAAACATCATAATTTTAGTAGCAGGAAGAGGTTCTAGGTTAAAAAAAATTACAAGAAACCCAAAATGTCTTTTAAAAATTCGAGGAAAATCTCTTATAGATCGAACACTTGATCAAATTTCAAACTATGAGACGCAAATAAATAAAATTATCTTAGTAACAGGCTACAAATCCGAAAAAGTAAAAGCCCAAATTTCCAAACATAAACTTTTTCCTTATTGTGATTTTATTGTTAATCCAGATTATGAATTAGGAAGTATAATTAGCTTAAATTTAGCGAATAATCATATTAACGACCATAACATCATTATGGATGGAGACATTCTCTGTGAATCAAGTATTTTTTCTCTCATTATTAAATCTAATCAAGACAATCTTGTTCTCATTGATCCCAAATCCAAAAACACTGGAGAAGAAATTTTAGTAGGTGCATCTTCAAGTAAAATTATTGCTATAAAACGAGGTTTAACTGGAGAATTCCAGAATTATGGTGAATCAATTGGGTTCATGAGATTAAATAAAAAATCTTTAATAGAACTATTCCAACTTATTGAGAAAAAAATTTCTGCTGGTTCAAAGAATATAGGATACGAAGATGTTTTAAATGAATTTGTAAAATTTACTGATATTGGATTCACTTCTATTGAAGAAAAAAAATGGATAGAAATTGATTTTCAAGAAGATTATGAGAAAGCAAAAAATTTAACTATTAATTAATTTTCGATTATTCAATATACTCGCAAAAATTGTAACTATCCCTATAAGTAACTGAGAGACACCCATTACAATTACAGGATAAATAATCATCTGAGGAATAAAAACTCCAATAAATATTACTGAGAAAAAAACAATTCCATCCTGAGTTACAAGGTTCATTCTTAAAAAAAATATTATTGAACCTAAAAATGATTTTTCTCTGATATTAATATTATATTTAGACTGCGAAAAAGTAATTTTTTCCCAAAAGCTTAATTTGTCGATTTCAGTTTGAACATCAAAATTTAAGAATCCTCTAGAAAAAACATAAACGCTAGCTGATATAAAAGAAAAAAATACTATTAAAACTGATAGATCATTATAAAGAAACATCCAAATAGATATTGATGGAATTCCAACCATTGTAACTAAATCTGCACTTAAGGCTTCCAATCTTTCCCCTAAAATACTAGTCTTCTTCAGAACTCTTGCAACTTCTCCATCAACACAATCCAATATTACTGCTAAAGCCAATAAGATCATTCCTAATAAAAACATTTTTATCAAAATTAAAAATGATGATACAAAAATCAATAAAATAGCAATTATAGAAATTAAATTGGGAGAGATTCTTAATATCACTCCAATGCCCAAAAAAGGAATCGAAATTATCCTTTGAATTATCACCCAAGGCATATATATTTCAAATCTTCTCTTATCAGTAGGATATACTAATTCTAGATTCTTCTTAAAATCAATATTCCTCATAATCAACCTCTGAATAATAATATGAAAATGCTTATTAACAACCAAAGCATAATGACTATAATTAAGAATATATCTGAAGTGATTATTTTCTCAGGACTTTCTCCTTTTTTCTCTTCAAAGCAAAGGTACATATAACGAAAAATGCCAATGATAACTAATGGAACAGTGATAATCATTGAATTATCAGATGGCACATTAACCTCCCAGCCAAATTTCCCACTAACAGTATATAGAGAATAAGTAATGATAGTAGCAGAACTAGAAATATTTACTAAACTCAAAAGTAAATTTGGTGAATACATCCTTAACGTGGGTCTAGTAATAAATGTTTGTTCAGAACCTTCTAATTCCCCTTGCCTCTTCATCAAAACAATAAAAAGGGCTCCAAAACCAGTACATAAATAAAACCACGGAGACACCTGAAGATTAGCCAAAGCTTCTATTCCACTGTCCCTAATAATAAAAACACCTGAAAGTGCTCTAATTACAAAACCAAGAGCCACAGTAATTACGTCAATGATTACTATTTGCTTTAACAACAAAGAGTAGAAAATATTCATAATTAAATATATAGAAATACAAATACAAAAACCTGTACTAAGAAAAAAAGCTAATATAGGTGTTCCTAAAAATAAAATTAATGAAATTGATATTGCATAAAATTTTGATACAGTGCCTCTAGCGATAGGTCTATTTCTTTTAGATTCATGTATTAAATCCATATCCGCATCTATAACATCATTGAATAAATATACAGCCCAGGAAGCTAAAGAAAACACTAAAACTCCACCAATCACCCAAGAAAAAACCAAAAAAGATTGACCTAATTCATTATTGGAATACCACAAATTTAATGAAAAAAAGAAAGGAACTATTACTAATAAATTCTTTATTTGTTGTCTAATACGAAATATTTCAAATAATCCTAATGTTTGCCTCATATGTTTCCTTATATTTGATCCTCCAAACTTTTATAATATTGTGATTCAATCCCTCCTATCACTTCTCCTACTTGTAAAACTAAATCATCTTCCATATGTCTTCCACTAATCATTAAACCAATAGGCAATTTGTTTTTAGAAAACCCAGCATTAACACTTAATGATGGGTGACCAGTCACATTAAAAACACCAGTGAATAAAGGGATTTTCCTGTTCCCTATAGTAGGATCACCTTCAATATCTGTAGCCAAAATAGGTATAGTAGGAGAAATAATTAAATCTATTTCTTTAAAAATATTATTCATTTTTGCAGTAAACCATTCTTTAGATTTGAGTGCTTTTATATAATCATTTGAACTAATTGATTTAGCTGATAAAAATCTAGATTTTACTTGAGGATCATATTGATCTCTAAATTTCTTTAACCAATTTTCATGGATAGATAACCCTTCTGATGAACTAATAATAAAATTTATAGATCTTCCAAATTTTACCCAAGGACAAGAAATTTTTTGAATTATTGCTCCATTATCTTCAAGAAAACTAATAGAATTATTAACTTTGTCTTCAATTTCTGAATCTAAATCATCAAAGAAATATTCTTGTGGAACACCAATTTTAATCCCTTTTATAGATTTTCCAATCCGTCTATTAAAATCAAAATCATCCATTGAAATAGAGTTTTTATCAGAAGAATCATAACCTGAAATACTATTCATAATCACACCACAATCGTAAGGGGTTCTTGCTAAAGGGCCTACATGATCTAGAGTCCAACTTAATGGAAACACTCCACTTTTTGAAACTAATCCATAAGAAGGTTTAAACCCTGAAATTCCACATAAAGAAGCTGGCATCCTCACAGAACCTCCTGTATCTGTTCCTAAAGCTCCTAAACACAATTTTGAAGCAACTGCTACTCCAGATCCACTACTTGATCCTCCAGGAATTTTATCATGATTCCAAGGATTAACAGTTTGAGGATAGTGAGGATTCAATCCAGTAGATCCAAAAGCAAACTCTACTAGAGAAGTTTTTCCTATAATTATTGCCCCTGATGTCTCTAATTTATCTACAACAGTAGCATTAGAGGATGCAAAATTATTTCTTAACATTTTTGAGCCAACTGTTGTAATTCTATCCTTAACATCAAAAATGTCCTTCAATGCTATAGGAATACCATGAAGAGGTCCTCTAATATTTCCTGATAGGATTTCTTTTTCAAATTCAATTGCTCTCTTTAAAGCAGAATCCCTATAAACTTCAATAAAAGAATTTAATTCTTTATCAACTAATTCAATTCTATCCAAATAAGCATTAGTTAGTTCTACCGGAGAAATGGATTTTTCACGAATTTTTTGTGATAAATCTTTAATAGTATAGAGAATTAGTTCTCGATTTTTATCATTTCCCTCTTTCATGTTTTATCTATATCTAGATTTCTAAGTATATCTAAGTGTGATTCAAGTACATTGATATTATTTTCGAGACTACGAATTTCTGAAAGGGTTAAATTAAAATCTTGAAACAAATATTTGAAAAAATCAGTTCTCAAGTTTTCCATGAGACATCCTATTATCTTATTACTATATATGAATAAGAATACATGAATTTTATTTATCCTTCATTATAGTTAATATAGCTATTTTTTGTGCTAATCTTACCCTATGGAAATTTCATTTGTTCTAAAAAAACATTTATATAAATCTCTTTCATCAACTCATCAAGAAGACCTGATAAAGATTGAAAATGTTAATTTTGTAGTTGAAAAGCCTCAAATCAAAAAGCACGGAGATTATTCATCAAACATAGCACTTCAAATCTCGAGAGAAATAAAGAAAAACCCAGAAGAAATTGCTCAAATGATTTTAAAACATTTAGAGCTTCCATCCTTTATAGAAAAAGTGTCAATCAAAAAACCTGGATTTATCAATTTTTTTCTTTCCAAGAAATGGTTACAACAAAATATAAAATCAATCATTAATAAAGAAAATAAATATTTTAAAAAAGAAAATTCTTCTAAAAAAATACAAATTGAATTCGTTAGTGTAAACCCTACAGGTGATTTACATATTGGACATGCCAGAGGAGCAATAATCGGAAGTACTCTAGCAAATTTATTAAAGACTCAAGGTTATCAAGTAACCAAAGAATATTACATTAATGATGCTGGGAATCAAATTCTACTTTTCACTGAATCTTTATACTCAAGATACATGAACTTATTCAGTCACAATTTGCCTATTCCAGAAAATGGATATGAGGGAAAAGAATTAGAAGAAATTGCAAAGCAGATAAAATTAAAAGATGAAGATAAATTCACAAAAATTCCTAAAAATGAAGCACTAATTAAACTGAAAGAAATAGGAATTAGAGAAATTCTAATAAACATTAAAAAAGACTTAAAAAAATTAGGAGTTGAATATGATTCATGGTTTAATGAATCATCGTTAATCCAAAGTGGACAATTCTCTGAAACAATTAACATTTTAAGAAAGAAAGGTTTAGTGTTCGAGGAAGATGGAGCAACATGGCTAAATTCAAAAAAAATTGGAGATGATAAAAATAACGTATTAATCAAAAGAGATGATGGAGGACCAACATATTTTGCAACAGATATCGCTTATCATCAAAATAAATTCTTTACTAGAGATTTTGATACTGTTATAGATATTTGGGGAGCTGATCACCATGGCCATATAAAAAGATTATCAGATGTATTAAAAGCTCTGGGAATTGACACAAATAATTTTGTTGTAATTTTAAACCAAATAGTTTCTTTAAAAACAAAATCTTCAATGGCAAAATTTAGCAAAAGAAAAGGAACAACTATCCCCTTAAAAGATTTAATTGAAGAAGTTGGTAAAGATGCATGTAGATACATTTTCTTAAGTAAATCTCCAGAAAGTCAGATTGAATTTGATATTGATATTTCTAAACAAAAAACTAGTGAAAACCCAGTTTATTATGTTCAATATGCACATGCGAGAATGAATTCAATAATTGAAAAAAGTAAAACCCTAGAATTATCTAAAATAAATTCAAACTTAAAACTTCTAAATCATGATGCAGAAATAGATCTAATGAAAAAACTCTCTGAGTTGCCTGATATACTTAGGTTTTCATCAGAAAAATTAGAAGTACATAGTCTCCCACAATATACTCTAGAATTATCTCAACTGCTTCAAAAATTTTATGAGGAATGCAGAGTATTACCTGAAACTCCTGAAGATGAAGAAATTTCTAAAAGCAGACTAGAATTAATCAAAGCGTCCAAATTAATTCTTTCTGAAGCATTATCCATAATGGGAATGGAATCACCAAACAAGATGTAGAAATAGCAATAATTTCTTTTAAAGAATATTTTGCTTTAATATACACAGATAAACAAAATTTTATTAACAAATTCATGAATTTTTTGAAGATCACTGATTTAAACCCAGAACAAATAATAAATATATTAGATAAATCTTTAGATTTTAAAAAAGGTTACAGAACTAATTCTTTAAAGGGAAAAAATATAGTTTTATTATTTGAAAAACCTTCCCTGAGAACAAAACTAGGGTTCTTCAAAGCTATTAATATGCTTGGAGGTCATCCAGTATATTTTGGTCCCGAAGAAATAGGTATGGGGGAAAGAGAACCAATTAAAGATGTTTCTAAAGTAGTCTCTAAAATGGCTGATGTAGCTATTTTAAGAACTTTTTCACATTCCACTTTGGAAGAATTCTCTCATTATTCAAATATTCCAGTAGTTAATGCCTTAAGTGATCTAGAACATCCATGTCAAGCACTGGGAGATCTTTTAACCATAAAAGAGTTTTCATCAATTAGTTTAAACAATGTAAAAATTACTTTTGTAGGAGATGGAAATAATGTTGCTCGTAGTTTATGTCATGCGATTTTATCTTTAGGAGGAGAATTCGTCATATGTACTCCGAAAGAATTCGGATTTGATAATAAATATATAACTAAAGCAAACCAATTATCAAAACTTTATGGTGGAGAATTTTTCATTGAACATTACCCAGAAAAGGCTGTTAAAAACACAAATATCATCTACACAGATGTATGGGCTAGTATGGGACAAGAAAAAGAAATTTCCAAAAGAAAAATTATTTTCAAAAACTTTCAAGTAAATGAACAATTACTTTCTATATCTCCTGAGGCATTTTTGATGCATGATTTACCTGCTCATCACGGAGAAGAAATATCTGAAGGACTATTAGATCATCCACAATCTATTGTCTTTGAACAAGCAGAAAATAGAGTATGGTCTCAAGTATCTCTATTAAATCAAATAATTTTATAAAATCAATTTAATATGAGTATTCCAGTAATCGCAATTTTAGGAAGACCTAATGTAGGTAAATCTACGCTTTTTAATAGAATCGCAGGAAAACGTTTTTCTATAGTTAGTGATATACCAGGCACAACAAGAGATTGGATATCTTTAAATGTAGAATCCGAAGACAATAGATTTATACTTATAGACACAGGAGGAATTGATAATAACCCTGAAGTAGAACTTTATAACGAGGTATCGGAAATCACAAAACAAGTTCTCAAAGAATCTGATGCAATCATATTAGTTGTAGACTCAAAAGAAGGGTTAAACGTATTAGATTCTTATGCAGCTCAAATAGCAAGAAAAGCTAATAAACCATGTATTTTAGCAATAAATAAAGTAGATAATCTCAATAGATTGTCAAATGCTCCTGATTTCTATCAATTAGGGATAGAAACAATAGTCACATTAAGTGCTTATCATGGGAATGGAGTCTCAGATCTATTAGACGAAATATCGAAAAAAGTAACATTGCTAAATGAAGAAACAGAAAAATCAGATTCAATAAATATTGCAATTGTAGGAAAGCCAAATGTAGGAAAATCTTCTCTATTCAACTCAATCATTGGACAAAATAGATCAATTGTTAATCCTGTGGCTGGAACTACCAGAGACTCAATAGATACAGAGATTGTTTTTGAAAATAAAAAAATTAATTTCATTGACACTGCTGGGCTTCGAAGAAGAGGAAAAATTGAACCAGGGATAGAAAAATATAGTGTTATTAGAAGTATAAAATCTATATCAAGATCAGACATTTCATTACTTGTTACCGATGTAAGTGAACAAATCAGCTCGCAAGATTCACATATTGCTGGAATGATAAAAGATGCTGGAAAAGGATGTATAATAATAGCAAATAAATGGGATTTGAATGAAGAATTATCTATCAACCAAATAGATGTTTCTAATATAACAATGGATAAACTAAAATTCTTGCATGGTTCTCCTATTATTTTTACTTCGAATGTTACAAAATTTGGAATTGAAACAATTTTTCATAAAATATTAGAAGTGTATGAAGAATTCAATAGAACTATTCCAGATGATAAAGTTTGGTCTAATATTCTAGATACAATCTCTAAACACCCTCCCCCGTCAAAAGGAAAATCGAAAATAATCATAAAAAATGCATTTCAAAAATCTAGTAAACCTCCAACATTTGAAATTAAAATCCAAAACGGTAAATTGCTACATTTCACTTATAAAAGATACATTGAAAATGGATTACGAAATAAATTTGGATTAAATGGAGTACCAATTAAACTGTATATAAAATAATGATCTTTCAATTAATAATTCACATTCTATTTGGAGTAATTGCCTATTTGATAGGTTCTGTACAGTTTGGAATAATTTCGGGGAAATTAATACAAGGAATTGATATTAGAGAACATGGAAGCAAAAGCACAGGAGCTACAAATGTTGGAAGAACTTTAGGAGTCAAAATTGCTACTGTAGTAGCATTATTAGACATAGGAAAAGGCTTTTTAATTGTTTTTTTTCTTACTAATATCCTTAAGTTTTTAAATTACGAAAATCCTTTCAGTATTATTATCTTTGGTTCCTTGGTAATTTTAGGACATTGTTGGCCAATTTTTTATAAATTCAAAGGAGGAAAAGGAGTTTTGACAAGTTTAGGAGTATATTTTCTAGTAAATCCACTCTTATGTATGATTGCATTATTCACATTCATCATAATATTAACCATTTCTAAATATGTCTCTTTAGGATCAATAATTGGAGCAACAGTAGCATTAATATATGTTGTTGTTTCTGTTTTAAGTTCATTTGGTAACTCAACTTCAACTGACCTATTATTTACTTTATTTATTTTTTGTGTCATATTCTATCGGCACAAAGAAAATATCCAAAGATTATTAAAAGGAGAAGAAAATAAAATAGGTAATAATATAAAACCCTAATATACTTCTTAAAATAATGAAAAAGATTACTATCATAGGCAATACAACATGGGGATTTTCGCTATCATATCTGATATCTAAAAAGGTAAAAAATATTTCAATTCTCACCAGATCTAGAGAAGAACAAGACTTCCTGAATCAAACTAGAATTCATCAAAATTTGTCAGATAAAATGAAATTGCCTATTGAAGTTAATATTGAATCAAATATTAAAAAAACTATTGAAGAATCAGACACTCTCATTATAGCAGTCCCATCAAATACTCTTCCGGAAAACCTGTCTAAAATTAGAGAATTTGTGACTCCTGAAAAATATATTATCAGTGCTACAAAAGGTATTTCAGTTAACGGAAAAAGAATGTCTGAGGTGATTAGCAACCATTTAAATAATTTATCCACAAATAATATAGGGGTATTATCAGGACCTAATCTTGCTTCAGAAATTTCTGAAGGAAAACCTACTGTTTCTATTATTGCTTTCAATGATATTAATACTTCAAATAATTTCAGAAATGCTTTTTCATCCGATAAATTCAGAATTTACAGTAGAGCCGATGTAATAGGAACAGAATTAGGAGGGGCATTTAAAAACATTATAGCCATAGGTGCTGGAATAATAGATGGCCTAGAATTAGGAACAAATGCTAAATCAGCATTTGTGACTAGAGGACTTCACGAAATTACAAAACTAGGAGTAAAATTAGGAGCAGATAAAACTACATTCTCTGGGTTATCAGGAATGGGAGATTTAATGACAAGTTGTTTTGGAAATTCTAGCAGAAACTGGAAACTAGGAGTTGCTTTGTCTCAAGGATTATCAGTTGAGGAATTTTCAGATCAATCAAAAATCACTTTAGAAGGAATACAAACAACTCTAGAAGCAGAAAAATTGAGTAAAAAGCATCAAGTTTCTATGCCTATAACTGAAACCACTGCAAAAGTATTAAAAAGAGAAATTTCTATAAATTCAGCTATAAAAAAACTGATGACAAGAGAACTATCTGAAGAAGTAATAAATAATTAATCTCTATTTTTCCCACTTATAAAACCTTGAAATTGATATCTGATTACTGAGACTGAAGAAATTGCAGCAGTTTCAGCTTTTAGAACTCTATCTCCAAGAGAAACAATATTACATCCATAATCTTTAGCCATTGATATTTCAGAAGAAGAAAATCCACCTACGGGACCAATAAATATTACTATTCTATTTATTTTATGTTTTCCAGTTTTAGATGCTAATTTAATTAAACAAGGTCTTAAATCTTGAATACGATAACCTTCTTTTAAAACTTCAGACTTTTCATAAAAAACAATTTTTTCATCTTCCTTGAATAATTCAAGTAAATCCTTAAAAGTATAAAAAGGCTCAAGCTTTGGCATTATATTTCCTCCTGATTGTTCTACAGCCTCTTTAATAATCTTCTCCCACCTAAAGTGCTTGGGATTATTTGTTTTTAATTTTGATCTTCCTTGTACTCTTTCAGATATCATAGGAATTATTTGTGTGACTCCGAGTTCAGATATTTTTTCAAGAATTAATTCAAAACGATCATTTTTTATAAATGCTTGACATAAAATTATTTCTGGATAAATCTCAAATTTTCTAGTTTTTTTAGATATTATTTTGCCAAAATCACAATCATCATCCAGGATTTTTATTGAATATTCACATTCTGTTTCATCAAACACCTCAATCAAATCATCTTTTCTAAGTCTAAGAACATTTTTCAATTGATGTCTTATTTGTTCTAAAGATATAGATAAATTATCATTTTCTTGAAAATTACTGATGAAAAATCTATGCATAAACTATCCTTTCAAAACTACAGAAATCCAATTACCATTTTGTAATTTATTCAACAATTTAAAATTCTCGTTAAGATATATTTTTATTACTTCATTAAATCTTGAGGCTAAAATTCCCGACATTATAACAATTCCATTTTTAGAAACCATATTAGATATAACTTTAAAATTTTCTATCAATATACTAGAAGTCAGATTAGCTAATACAAGATCAAATTTTTCTGATTTTACAGGGATTTCAAATAAATTTCCGTGAAAAAATTTAGATTTTGATATAAATCCAGATTCTCTAAAATTATTCTTAGCAGAATTTATAGCTTCAATATCATTATCAACACAATAAACTTTCTTAGAACCTAGTAATAAAGAACAAAGAGCTAATATGCCGGAGCCCGTACCTAAATCAATTACTGATTCATAACCTTTTATATAATGTTCAATAAATTCTATACACATTTTCGTAGTTACATGATGCCCAGTACCAAACGCCATTGAAGGTTCTATAACTAATGATAATTTATCTGGAAAATTTTTCTTATCTTTATTTTTGGCTACTATAACAATGTCTCTTCCTATCTTAATAGGTGGGAATTCCTGTTTTTCCCAAGTATCTGAGAATACTTCTTTCATTTCAAGATCTGACATAAGAAAAATTTTCTCAAAAAGCTTCAAACCTACCTGTAAATTAGTTAAAGATTCTGAGAAATTTTGATCAGATAAAATATAACCTATCACTTCTACATCTAATTCATTTTCTGATCTTGACTCTTCATTGAAATCTATAATTTGAGTAAAAACATTTTCGGATAAATATTTATGAAATAATCTTACAGTGGGTTCTACATATTCTGAGTTGACTCTTATTTTCAATTCTACCCATTTACTTCCTCTTTCACTCATCTAAAATCCTATTCTTTAAATTTTTCAGTCCTCTTGAAGAAATCCATCTTTTATTCTTTTGAAAATACTTCTACCATCTGATTCTTGAACCTTACCATTAGATTTGTTCACTAAAGATTTTTCCAGATCTTCAAAAAGTAATGTTTGCTCTTTTGATAGTTTTTTAGGAGTTATCACTCTAAGAATTACTATCATATCCCCTTTTTTACGAAGATTATTTACTTCAGGAAACCCTAAACCTGATAATTTAAGTTGATCTCCGCTTTGAGTACCAGGTTTAACTTGAATACTAGTTTCGCCTTCAATAGTAGGGATGGTTATATCTCTTCCTAATACTGCCTGAACAATATCTACGTCAACTCCGAGAAAAATATTACTACCTTTTCTAACAAAAACATCATGAGGATCCACATTAATATGAACTAAAATATCACCCTTAGGTCCACCATTTACACCAGGGTCACCCTGATTAGACAATTTGACTATATCACCATCAGAAATTCCGGGTGGAATTTTAACTATCAAGTCTTTAAGTACTTTTGACAAACCTCTTCCTCTACAATCTGTACAAAGTTCTTGAATTAATTGACCAGAACCATTACAAGAAGAACAAGAAGTTCTCTGCTCGAACTGTCCAAAAATCGTACGTTGAAGTCTTCTAACTTGTCCAGTTCCTTTACATGTTGAACATGAATCTACTTTGGTTCCAGGTTTTGCTCTTGAACCTTTACAGGTAATACAGTTTTCTAATCTTTGAATTTTTAGAGGTTCTTCTTTTCCAGTTGCTGATTCATAAAAATTTATCCTTACTCTATATTCCAAATTTCTACCATGAGTAGCTCTATTTGAAGAGCTTCTTGATGAACCAAAAGATCCTCCGAAAAAGGTTTCAAATATATCTCCAAAGCCACCTAAATCCTCAAAACCACCTTGTTGAAAGCCTCCAAATTGTCCTTGCAATCCAGCATGCCCAAATTGATCATAAATTTTCTTTTTTTCAGGATCTATTAATACTTGATAAGCTTCATTTATTTCTTTGAATTTTTCTGATGCACCAGAATTTTTATTTCTATCAGGATGAAATTCAAAAGCAAGTTTTCGAAATTTCTTCTTTATTTCTTCAACTGAGGCATTTTTATTAATACCCAATATTTCATAATAATCTTTGTTAGAGCTCATATAATAAATTCAGAAGACATAAAATTAACCTGAAGAAATCAATTCTATTCTAATACTAGTGATTTTTCTCCTATATTCCTCTTAAATAATCTATCAATCCAAAAAGATGCATATTTTACTATCGGTAAGATTCTTTTATATGGAATTCTTTTTGGAACAATTAAACCAATAGATCCACCTAAGGAATGATTAAGTCCAAAAGGAGCTATAATAATACTAAACCATTTCATTTGGTTTTCTATGTTATCCTCTCCTATTATAACCCTAAAAGAAGCATTGTCCTTAGATAAATCTATTAAGTCCTCAAAAAAGAGAGGGTTTTCTATTATCTCTAAAAGAGATTTTGCAATCATTGGCTGTGATATCACATCTGGATGATCAAAAACTTTATTTGCACCCTTAAATTTTCCTTCTTCAGATCTTCTAATACGAAGTATGTGAATTTCAAATATTTCAATGCAAATTTGTTGCAAAAAAGTATCTATTGAATAAATTAGAAATTTTGCTTCCTCCATTTTATCAACCGTTTTTCCAAAGATTTCTAACTTGATAAAATTATCCAAAAACTGAAGTTCTTCAGTATTCATATTTTTAACATTGTTTAACTTAACTTCTAAAACTGCACCATTAGATAATTTGGAGGTGATTACTAATTCATTTTCAATCTGAAAAAAAATAAAATCTACTACAAAAGAAGTAGAAGTATACATCTTACTAAAAGCTACTCCTCCAGTTAAATCAGAGATAACAGATATTGCATTTTCACAACAATCTTCAAAAGTCTTCGGCAAAATATTTAATTTACCTTTCAAGGCAGTAAAATCATTTATCTCAGGAGGTTCATCATCAGGAATCATTTCAATAAACAATTGATAACCTTTATGTAACGGAATACTTCCTGAAAACTGATGTAATTTAGATATATATCCTTTTCTAGCTAGTAATACCATTTCATTCCTTACGGTTGCAGGACTAACTTCTATTTCACTATTTTGTACTATTGACTCAGAAGCAACTGGATAACCAGTATCTACATATTCATCAATCAATACATTCAGTATTTCTTTAGTTCTTGAGTTCAAATCATTCATAATAAAATATCATTATTGTTAATCTAAAAATAAAATATCGTAATAAATTTTGTTACCATTAGACTGAATGTTAAAGTAAATATATTAAATTTATTTATATTGTTAATTCTATAAAAAATCTAAAAAAGTACCAATGATTTAAATAATTGAGGTAATCATGAGAATAAGCTGGAAAAGTGGTAATACAATAATAGCAGATACAAACTCTGGAAAAATCATATTTGATCCTGTAGTAAAAAATTTATCTCCTGAGGATCAAAAAGATTCAAATACCATATTAACTTTTAGTACTGAGTCTCTATATCTTTCTACTAAAAGTAAAATAACCAATGAATCAAAAAATGTTTTCGGTCCCGGGGAATATGAGTTTGGAAAAATCGGATTGAAAGGAGTTGCTCATGGAAATACAGAAACAAAGGACGAATCAACAATAAATAACATTGTTACAGCTGAATGTGAAAATCTTTCCATTTGTCATTTGGGGAATCTTAACATAATGTTATCAACCTCATTAATTGCCCAACATATCTCTGGTGTAGATATCCTTCTAATGCCTTTAAACACATCATTACTTTCCATGGATGATTTAACTAATCTAGTTAGAGCTATAGATCCTAGAGTAGTAATACCCATCAATTATAAATATTCTGAACAAACTACGACCACACAGAAGCTTTTCTCATCAGAATTAGGGGTTGAGGTAGGTGAATCTGTTTTAAGAGCCTCATTGACTAAATCTAACCTTAACAGTTTGGATGGATTGAATCTGATTTTTCTTAAACCTACAGGCTAATTTTAGTGATTTCTACCTGAAATTTTTCTAAATCCTATAAATAGCAGGGGAGTTAATAACATTGCAATATGACCTGAAGACACTGGTGCGTTCGGATCAATATTAGCACCACATGCTCCACCACCATTTTCTTCTTCTTTGATAGCCATAGACTGAGTATCGTCTTTTGTAGAATCAGAAATATTTTCTTCCTTTGGTTCAACAGCTGCTAAAGGAGTAGGAGTAGGAGTTGATGTAACTTCTACAATAATTTTCTCCACTACTGCTGGAACAGGTGTCCTAGTTGGTTCAGGAACACTAGGTTTCGGTGTTGGTGGAATAGAAGTTGGAGTAGGCGGAACTGGTGTAGCTGGGATACTCGGAAAAATAAGATTTACTTCTTTATTGAATTCACCAGCTACAAATTTATGAGTAGATAAAGATTTAATACCCTCTAAAATAAATACAATTTCTTCACCAACATAATAGTCAAATTTAGGATCAATCACAATCTTATATATTCCTTCTTCGATTTCAACAGTTTCAGAAGTATAATCATTAATTACTGCATACAATTTTAATCCTGCACCAGCATATTCACCTGAACTTCCAGATACTATTTCGCCACTAATAAATGATGGTTGCACTACTACAGGAGTTGGGGTTGGGGTAGGTGGAATAGGAGTTGGGGTTGGAGTAGCAACTGGCATATCAGAAAAATGAAGATCTTGAATTACAGATAAATTCCATTTGCCATCAGAATCTGAATCATAAGTTAATGATTCATCAGCTTTTACCTGATCTTCTAGCCATACTTCAAAAACAGTTCCTCGGTTAAGCCTAGGTCCTAATTGAATATGATATCGACCAGGAGCAAATTCACCAACATTAGCAGTTAATTCAATATCTCCAGATCTAAGTATCAAAGCAATATTACCAGATATATCAGTTTCATATTCATTAATTTTTTTACCGTTAATAAACACATTTCCCTGATACACAATAATACGTGGGATAAAATTAAACTCTTCGGGTCCTTCAGCTTTAATAAGATCTGAAGTAACAAATATACCTGTTGTGAGCATAAAAGATGTCACAATTCCTATTAATAGTATTTTAAAATTCATATTCATATTCATATTATCTTATAATAACAATTCCCCTTAAGTATATAAAAATGGCCTCCTGCATTTCTACAGGAGGCCATATTATTTTTACTCGTTTTTACCTAAATCTGTTTATGGACTAGGTGGAACGATTGCCAATACTGATCCATCAGATTGAGGTTTAACGTATATCCACAATCCTTGTCCAGTACTAACGTTATCGCCTGAAGCTACTTCTACGAACTTCAAGTTAGTAGTGTCATACTTGTAGACAATATCATGTCCACCAGCATTTGCATCTACTAAGTCACCGAAGTATAAGGTAGAAGTTGTAATGGTAGTACCATCAGCACCTTGAGTATTAGCTCTAGATACATCTACAACTCCTACGAAGTTCCAACCAGCAACAGTTGGTATAGTGACCACCGCTGGAGGGGTACCAGCAGAAGGTTCTACTGCACCAACTAGAGCAACAGCTTGGCTTTCGAAGTTATTGTTGTGTACCCAGTATCCAACACCTTGAGATACAGATGTTAGCGGAGACTCGCTCGTGCTAGCAAATGTTCCAGATGTTGCATCTTTAGTAGCTATATGCCATGCGTGGTTCTGATAAGCCAAAACTTGGTCAACACCAGCATTACTGAATACTGTATCTATATCACCAGATACAGGATCAGATGGTACGGAAATAGAATTCCAACCAGCTAATAATGTGATTTTGAAGTCAGTTCTAGCAGCCACAGTAAAGCTCTTAGACTCTTCAGATGTTGCGTTACCCGCATAGTCAGTCATTTTAGCAATAACTGTGTGGGCAGCAGCAGTGAGGTCTGCAGAAGGCACGTAGTAGAATTTCTTGTTATCAGTAGTAGATAAATCACCACTAATGTCTACTCCGTCCAATGTAGCTTTACTTATTGTTACTTTACTTAAGTCATCACTGTAATCAAGAACAATGTAAGGCCTTCTCTGAGTTGTTGTTGAAGCCGCCGTTGGCGAAATCACTAGAGAAGCTGCGTTTGTGTCAAACACGAACTTGATTTGATCAGTTGAACTTGAAGCTGTACCGGTAGTTTTAGTGTTACCAGCAGTAGCTTTGTCGGTAGCTGAGACTATTACAGTCTTAGTACCATCATAACCTGGAGTTCCTTTAGCTATTGATAGAGTGAAGCTCTTAGCTCCTTGTGCAGTAGTTGAAGCACCAACCCAGTCTGCTGAGTCAGTAGCTCCTGCACTTGCACCATAAGCTGTTATTTCAACTCTGGATGCTCCGAATCCACAAGTGCTTACAGCACCACAAGGACCCAAGTATGCATTACCAGCAGTTGTTGCTGTATCTCCACCACCAGCCTTGGACATTCCAAGGTCATGTACAGTAACAGTTGGGTTAGAGATTAACTCTTCATCAGTTGTTACTGTCAATGTAACTGTATTCTTAGTTAAACCAGCTGCACCTTCAGTTGCTGCAGTACCTGTTCCTGAACCACCAGATAATACTGCGGTGATTGTAGGATCAATAGTGTCTGTAGCATTTCCTAGTGAGCCAGTTGCTGTAGCGTTACCTGCCATATCAGAAACTGAACCAGCTAATGCAACTTTTGGAGTGTCATTAGCAGTCATTGATGAATCTAAAGTAAGGTAAACTCTCTGTGTTCCTTCAGTAATTGAAGTGTCACCAGCATCTACAACGAAAGAATAAACTGTAGCAGCTGATGGAGTATGAGTTGTTCCGTCATCAAAAGTGACTAGGAAGTCAGTTGCATCAATATCTGCAACATTACCATCAAAGTTAACTACGATCGCTGTAGCTTTAGTTGTTGTATCTTTGTGAGTCTTGTCTCTTACGTCAAGACTTGAGTCCCACCACCAACCGGTATTTGCACTTGAAATAGAAGGCAATTTCTGGTCAATTTTAATGTGGTGTGGAGCATATTTAGCTAATACACCTACGCTAGCAGTTGAGTCAGAGTCAGAGAATCCAACGTTACCTGCTAAGTCAGAAGCAACACCAATGAAGTCTACCCAGTGGTTTACTGGAAGAGTCAAGTTACTGTTTCCGTCTATAGGTAAGCTTGCTGATGGAGTATGAGTGTAAGTCAAAGAACTTGAACCATCAGTAGTTGTTCCTCTGTCAACTGTTACACCACCAGTTGCTACAGTGTAGCTATCGTGACTACCACCGTTAAGAGCACCTGCTGTAGTAAAACCATAAAGAACAAGAAGTTCAGCTTCGCTTGCATTTACTCCAGTAGCAGTGGCTGTGTTTCCACTAATAGTAGCAGAACTGTCAGATGTGATTACATCAGCACCTGCAGTAGTTCCATCATTATCATCTGAGTAAGTCTTGTCTTCTGTATCATCATTCTCTTCATCAAGTAGCAAGAGAGCGTTTGATACATCAAGACCAGCACCTGCATCAGTAGCAGTTAAGCTAACAGTAGGTACTCTAGTCTGATTCTCAGAAGCATGAGCTGGACTGTTAACAGTCACAGTAGGAATAGTAGCATCAACTTGCGCAGAAACGGTAGTTGATACATTGGTTGAATCTTTAGTTGTAGCATCTGTGTATTTCACATATACTACTCCACCATCTTTAACTGCCAATGTACTTGTAGCAGAAGTTGCACTTCTACCGGCAGCACTTGCACAATCATTCGCACAAGTTGTAGGTATATCATGTCCAAAGGAACCAACAGGATAAGTAGACTGATCACCGGTTGCTGTTAAAACAATTCCAGTTCCATCTGCTACGCTCTGAATCATTCCTAGAGGCATTTCTGTGTTTTGATTATCGAATATTGTGAATAGTTGCTCAAATACACCAGTATTTCTACCAGTTTCCTGAAGAACTAAAGATATAGCGTTACTTGAAGTCACAACGCCACTCCATGCAGTTACAGAAGTAGTATTAACCTGACTGGTGCTCCATGATAGAGATACCAAAGCTACAGGATATTCTGCCTGTAAAGGTCCACTTGCAGCAGCATTATTTGGAGGGTTAACAACATTTAATGCGTTGTTAGCTGTACTCACAGTAATCTGAGCTGACTGGTTATTAGCAACATCACCAACGTTCCCTACTGAAACTGCAATTAATCCTGCAGTAGCAGTTGAACAGTCAAGCTGGTCGTTGAATAATCCAGCACTAGCTGCACTATCAGAAGTTATTGAACTTAAGTTAAAGTCACCATTGCTCTTCATGTGGAACAATGTTGATGTAGCGGCTGTAGAACTAGTTCCTGCCGCGTTATGTCCATGACCAATCCACTTACATACAGTAGTTATATCCTCACCACCAACAGATCCGTTACCAGAACTGTCAATAATAGGAATCATCTTTGTGTCACCTGTACCAGTACCACCAATGGTGGCTGATATATATGTAGAAGATGAACTATGGTCAGCATGTAGGACCACAACTGTACTCTTAGTAATAGAAGCATTTAAGTCTGAATCTACTACTGAAACAATTAACTGGTTAGAACCACTTTGAATAAGTCTTCCTGAAGAAGTGAATGTAACATACAAACTCTTCCCAGAACCAACATATGTAGGAGTAGTTCCGGCAGCTAATTTAGCTGGGCTCGCGGCTGTGCTTAGGTTAGACCAACCATTAGTAAGGTTGACTGTTCCTGTTGCAGCTGCTTGAGCAGTTTCGGTTGAATTCTGGATCCCCAACAAACCAACAATAAGCAACATTCCTGCTGCTAAGGTTGTTAGGGTCTTCGCAGATACTAATGTTTTCACTGCGTGTATCCCCCTTTTATCCCGAATCCGAGCACTTAAAGGTACTCGGACCTCTGCTGTCTCGAATTCGGACAGCGGTACGGTCTTAATTTTTTTATACTTTCTCAATTTATTAATTTTGTAATTAATTAATTTTTCTATGGTCTTTATTTAGTTATACAAGAAAAACTTATATGTAAGATTAGCACAACAAGATAAAACAGACCATAGGTTTCATCTACATTTATTATACTAACCACCAAATTTTTTCATTCTAAACACACTATGTCAAGATGTTATTTGTAGTTTTTCTATTTAATTTACCAATTTTCTAACCTACAATCAAATTTTAACTTGCAATTTGACGTGTGTTAAATTTGGACTTGAATCAGAATATAAGTTAAAAAGACCATACCTGTCAACGTCATTTCAGACCTTTTTTACATTAAAAGTTATCAAAAACATAAAAAATTACCCTTTAATCAACAAAAATAGTCATAATTTGATTAATTTTTATTTAATATCCATTTTTCTTTTTCAAAAAATCAAATTTCAAGAATTCTTCGTTAGATTTTGTTTTCCCCATTTCTCTTAATATTCTTTTAGCAAAATCTGATGGATCAGATGCTGCATCAGAATGTGAATTAGATAATGCCATCATTCTTCTTAATAAAGTAGACTGCTGTAAAGTGTAATCGTCTAACAGTAATTCCTCATGTCTGGTTCCACTCTTTGACATTTCAATAGAAGGGAAAACTCTCTGTTCTGCTAATCTTCTATCTAAATGTAATTCCATATTCCCTGTACCTTTAAATTCCTCATAAATTAAATCATCTAATCTACTTCCAGTGTCTACTAAACAACTAGCAATAATGGTGAGGCTTCCACTTTCTTCACAATTTCTAGCTGCTCCAAAAAAACTTTTAGGAGGATATAAGGCCAAAGGATCCATTCCACCAGAAAGAGTCCTTCCACTACTTGGTATCTTTAAGTTATAAGCTCTAGCTAATCTAGTTAAACTATCAAGAAGTATGACTACATCCTGTCCAGATTCAACTAATCGATAAGCCCTATGAAGAGCTAACTCAGCCATTCTACAATGATCTTCTACAGGTTCGTCAAAAGTTGAACTATACACTTCTCCGTTAACAGATCTTCTCATATCAGTTACTTCTTCAGGCCTCTCTCCAATAAGTGCAACTAACAATACTACTTCAGGGTAATTGTTAGAAATACCAGAGGCTATTTCTTTGAGTAGCACAGTTTTCCCAGCTTTAGGAGGGGCAACTATAAGGGCTCTTTGTCCTTTACCTATAGGAGAAATGATATCTATAAGTCGAGTAGAAAAAGGTTTAACTCCAGTTTCTAAATTTAGTCTTTCATTAGGGTATATAGAAGTGAATTTTTCGAATCTTCCTCTATTTTTAGAAGAATCAGGTCCTCCTCCATTCACCATTTCAACTCTTATTAATCCATAATATTTTTCATTATCTTTAGGTGGTCTTACCTGTCCTGCAACAAAATCTCCTTTTCTAAGATCAAAACGTCTAATTTGAGTCTGAGACACATAAATATCCTCACTTTTATCCCCACCTTCAGGATTTCTCAAGAAACCAAATCCATCATGGAGCACATCTAAAACACCAGCTCCAATTAGAACTCCTGATTCCTCAGCAATGACAGACATTAGTGAAATAATTAGATCTATCCTATTTGAAAATTTAGTTGGACTTACATCAAGTTTTGAAGCAAGTTGCATTAATTCTTCAGGGGATTTTGAATATAAGTCAGCAAATTGATTGTTTTCTTCGTCGTCAGCTTCAATTCTAGAAACAACTTTATCCTGAGGTTTTTCAGAATCTTTCCCATTACCTAAATTATCTAAGCTTAAAATACTTGGTTTGGAAATAGGTTTTTTTCGAGGGGTTATTTTTCTTCTAGTACTAACAGGTTTCCTTTTAGGTTTATCGATTGTATCAGCCAAGCCAATACCTCCATAGATTATCGTATAGATTGAATTTTTGTAGATTTTATTTTCATTATCAAAAGTAATTCCGCTTCTTCTTATTAATCGAAAAATAGATAATAAGAGAAAATTTACTACACAACTGAGATTATTCTAAGTTTTTGGAATTCGCCCTAAACAAGGACAAGTGTAGTTGAAAACATTCCTATCATACACTGATTGGAACAATTACTGCAACCTTAAAAAAATCAGTTCCAAAAGATTTTTTAAAATTACACTAATTTATGTTGTGAACCTTCTCTAATAATGTCTTTAGCAACATTTATAAACTCTTTAAACAAAGGATGGGGCAAATTAGGCCTAGAAAGGAATTCAGGATGAAATTGACTTCCAATCATAAAAGGGTGGTCAATTACCTCTGAAATTTCAACTAAATTTCTATCGGGAGAAACACCAGAAGCTAAAAGACCTGCCTTTTCCATAGATGATCTGTAATCATTATTTACCTCGTATCTATGTCTATGTCTCTCTTCAACTAAATCTTCTTCATAAGCTTTTCCAGCAATAGAACCTTTCTCCAATTTACATGGATATATACCTAATCTCATAGTTCCACCAGTTTCTGAAAGGCTTTCTTGCCCAGGCAAAAAAGATATCACTGGATCAGGAGTTTTTTCATCAAATTCTATAGAATGTGCTAATTCTAATCCAAGTTCAGTTCTAGAAAATTCAACTACCATTATTTGCATTCCTAAACATAGTCCAAGATATGGTATTTTTCTAGTTCTTGCGTAGTTAGCTGCATTTATCATACCTTCAATTCCTCTAGGACCGAAACCACCAGGAACTACAATACCTGAAACTAATGATAATAATTTTGACGGATCTTCAGTTTCAAGCCTTTCAGATGATATCCATTCAATATCTATATCATATCCATTATGAATACCAGCATGAATCAATGCTTCTTTCACTGACAAGTATGAATCTGGAAGATCAGCGTATTTACCGACAACAGCAATTTTAACTGAATCTTTTGGTTTCCTAATTAAATCAACTATGGATTTCCAATCTTTTAAACTATCCACACCAGAATTTTCATTTTTGATATCTAGCTTCTTTAGAATGATGTTTCCCAAAGATTGCTCTTCTAATACTAATGGAACTGCATAAATAGTATCTAAAGTTTCTAATGAGAAAACATTCTCTTCAGGGACATCACAATAAAGAGAAATCTTTTTTTTCACATTAAAATCAACAGGGTAATCGCTCCTGCATATTATCGCATCAGGTTGAATACCAGTTCCTCTTAGAATATTCACACTATGCTGAGTGGGCTTAGTCTTTAATTCTCTAGTTGCTCCCAAAAAAGGAAGCAAAGTTAGATGAAGAGTAAAAGTATTTTTTGAACCTATATCATTTCTAATTTGTCTAATAGCTTCAAGAAATGGTTGCCCTTCTATATCCCCTACTGTCCCTCCTATTTCCAAAATTACAACATCTACATTTCCTTTTTGAGATATTTGAGAAATTTTATTTTTTATCACATCGGTTACATGGGGAACTGTCTGAATTGTTCCTCCTAAATATGTTCCTTTTCTCTCTTCCTTGATTACTTCGCTGTAAATCTGACCAGCAGTAATATTTGAATCTTTCGTCAATTCTTCATCAATAAAACGTTCATAATGACCTAAATCTAAATCTGTCTCTGAGCCATCTCGTGTTACAAATACTTCTCCATGCTGATAAGGAGACATAGTACCGGGGTCTACATTCAAGTAAGGATCTAATTTTAAAATAGTAACAGTAAATCCTCTACTTTTTAAAATCCTTCCAATAGATGCTGAAACAATCCCTTTTCCAAGAGAACTAACTACTCCACCCGTCACAAATATGTATTTACTCATACTATTTCAGTGTTCTAATATTAGTTTTTTATCTCATTAATCTATAGATAAGAATAAAACAATTAAATCATTCTAGAAAGGCTTATAGTTTTAGTCAAATATATCGCAATTTCTCAATTCTGATGTTTTTACTTAAGAAAAAATTAATGTTAAATTTATTACAAAATAAGCAATAGGTGTCTAATGGAACAATTATCAAAAAAAGAATTACAAAATCTTGCAAAATTATCTCATTTACAACTAGATGAAGAAGAATCAGTTGCCTTAGCATTAGAATTATCAAAAGTATTGGAATACTTTTCATCACTACAAGAGATAGACACAAAAAATGTAAAAATCGCTGGACATCCTTTAAAAAAAGTTAATACTTACAGAGCAGATAAAACATCTGAATCTATGGAAACCGAGGATGTATTGAAAAATGCACCTTTAAGAAATAAAAACTTCTTCAAGATCAAAAAAGTCTTAGACAAATAATTTTCAATGTTACAAGAGAGAGATGAAATATTTGAAGATACCATCAAAGAATTGGTAAACAAGGTGAAAACTCGACAAATTAGAGTAACAGACTTAATAACATCTTTTTTTGAAAGAATAGAGAAAACAGATGAAAAGATTAATAGCATTATTACTCTAGAAAAAGAAAAATCCTTTGCACGCGCACTAGAGATAGAATCTATCATTTCTGGAAATGATGACATTAGCAAATTCCCTCTGCTAGGAATTCCCTTTATTATCAAAGACAATATTTCAACCAAAGATATCCCTACTACTGCAGCATCAAAAATTTTATCAAACTACACGCCCACTTTTAATGCAACTGTAGTTACTAAAATAATTAATGCGGGCGGTATAATTATTGGAAAAGCCAATATGGATGAATTTGCAATGGGTTCATCTAATGAAAATTCTGCTTTTGGTCCAGTAAAGAACCCATGGAATCTAGAAAAAGTCCCTGGAGGAAGCAGTGGAGGACCAGCTGCATCTGTAGCTTCCAAGCTATGTGTAGGATCTCTTGGATCTGACACCGGTGGAAGCATAAGGCAACCTGCAGCACTTTGTGGAATAGTTGGTTTAAAACCAACATATGGACTAGTAAGCAGGTTTGGGTTAATAGCTTTTGGGAGTTCTTTAGATCAAATTGGTCCCATGACTAATAATGTGGAAGATTGTGCTCAAATACTTGAAGTGATTGCAGGGAAAGATAATGCAGATTCAACTTCTTATGATTCTGATATCCCAATATACACTAAAGAGATTAATCAAAATATAAAAAATTTAAAAGTAGGTTTAGTAGAA
Organism: uncultured Dehalococcoidales bacterium; assembly: GCA_964434385.1. Taxonomy (GTDB): domain Bacteria; phylum Chloroflexota; class Dehalococcoidia; order Lucifugimonadales; family Lucifugimonadaceae. The sequence continues at coordinate 43,944 of CAYSUW010000003.1, forward strand.
AATCTTATGGGAGAGGGAGTTGAAAAAGGAGTCAATAATTCTATAAATGAAAGTATATCAGTATTAAAAGATCTGGGAGCTACAGTTTCTAAAACTTCAATTCCATTATTAGAACAAGCTGTATCTATATATTATTTAATAGCTCCATCTGAAGCTTCATCGAATTTAGCCAGATACGATGGCTTTAAATACGGAATCACTGATAAGTCTTCAAAAAATATATGGGAAACTATGGAATTTACTAGAGGAAAAGGATTTGGAAAAGAAGTAAAAAGAAGAATACTTATTGGAACTTATGCCCTTTCATCAGGTTACTATGATGCATATTACAAGAAAGCTCAAGAAGTAAGAACACTCCTAACAGAATCTCTCCTTAATGAATTCAATAAATATGACGTTCTTATTTCACCAACTTCTCCTAGTGTGGCTTTTGATTTGAAATCTAAAATAAATGACCCTTTAGCAATGTATCTCAATGATATTTGTACTATCCCTGCAAATATAGCAGGAATTCCAGCTATTTCAATTCCATCTCAATTATCAGATAATCTTCCAGTGGGACTACAAATTATGGGTCCTCATTTCTCAGAATCAAAAATAATGAATATTGGCAATTCAATCCAAAAAATTACTGACTGGCATAAAGAAAAACCTCCTATTTGAAAATATGTATAAAAAAATTTTACTCACATCAATATTAATTCTTATTTTTTCTGCTTGTACTAATGAAGAAATACCCATAACTAGTGAAAATAATTTATCCGCGCCAGGATGGCCAGTAATTTTCCAAGGTTTTGCTAAAGTAAATGGTAAAGACATACCAGCAGGAATTCAGATTTTTGCAAAACTTGGAGACCACAGATCTCTTATTGCTGAAACAGAAACAGGAACATATCAGAATGTTGTCATTGGAGCTGAAAAGGATTCTGACTATGGGAAATTCATAACTTTTCATATAGGGTCTCCTGATTCTAAATCAATCAAATCAAAAGAAAAATATAAAATGTTAAAATCTGGTGAACCTATTATGATAAGACTTGATTTGAATTTCCCTAGACTACCTTAAAATATATAAATTTAATACAAAGAGAAAAATAGAAATGTTGTATGAAGTTAATGGAAAAACTCCTCAAATACACCCTGAATCATTTGTACATGAAGCAGCTATTTTGCTGGGGGATGTAAAAATTGGAGCAGAATCAAGCGTATGGCCCGGAGCAGTAGTTAGAGCAGATAATGGAAAAATCACTATTGGGGAGAGAACTAATATTCAGGACAACTCTGTAATTCATTCTGATGGAAACTCCAAAATAGGACATAACGTTACTATAGGTCATGCAGTAATTTGTCATGCTAGTAAAATTTCCGATAACTGTCTTTTAGGAAATGGAAGTATTCTTAACGAAGGAGTGGAAATTGGAGATTTTTGTCTAGTAGCTGCGGGATCCACAATATTAGAAAACATGAAAATACCTTCTAATTCTTTAATAACTGGAACTCCCGCTAGAATAAGAGGGAAATTGACTGAAAGACATGTAGAACTAATAAAATTATCTTTTAATATTTATGTAGAAAAAATTGAAAAATATAAGATGTCTTAATCTAATATTATATTATCGATCAATCTAATATCTCCCAATAAAACAGCAACAATTAAAATTGCTTTTCTACCTCGTTCAACAGTGTTAAATGTATCAGGATCCACAGTTTCAACATATTGAATTTTGATATTTTTTATATGTTCCAAATTTGTGATAAATTTTTCCTTAAGAACAGAGAAGTTTTCTTCTCCATTTTTCCAAGAATCAGATACCACACATAATGATTTATAGATATTAGCAGCATCATTAGTTTCATTAGATGAAAGATAGGAATTTCGACTACTGCAAGCCAATCCATTCGATTCCCTAACCGTTTTCACAGATCTTAATAATACATTAAAGTTTAAATCTGAAATCATCTTCTTAACTAAAAATAATTGTTGAGCGTCTTTTTCACCAAAATAAATTCTTTTTGGATTAATAATATTTATTAATTTTGCTACTACAGTCAAAACTCCATCAAAATGGTTGTTACGAAATTCTCCTTCAAAATTTCTTCCTTCTAAATTATTATTCACATATGTAGAGAAACCATCAGGATAAATTTCACTGTCATCAGGAAGAAATAAATAATCTACTTTTGAATCAGAGAAAAAAGATAAATCTTTTTTAAAATCTCTAGGATATTCTTCAAAATCTTCATTTGGGCCAAACTGTTTAGGATTAACAAATAAAGAAGCTACTAAAATTTCATTCTCTTTTCTTGCATTTTCTAATAATGATAAATGACCTTTATGCAAAGCCCCCATGGTAGGAACTAACCCTATGGAGTTTTTATTCAATCCAATTTTATTTTTTAATTCTTTAATATTTCTTAAAATTTCCACTTAAATGCTCTTTTGAATATTTTTATTAATTTATTCTAATCATTTAAATATAGAATTTGTTTGATCTCATTTAACTTCATTTCAGAAAGCTTCAATTTATCTTTATCAATATCTAATATCAGAGAAGATAAAAGCATGTAAACTTTCTTACTATCTTCAGAAAATTCTTAAAGTCAAAATTTATGCGCCCAGCAAGATTATCATAAATTTAACTGAGATATGTTTACAAATCTATTTCATTATGTTTTATTCATACTAAGATAATTATAATTAATAATAATATGGAAAAAAATGTTAGAAAATTGAAAAATGCTTATGGCTTTGATGATGTATCTATAAAGCCAGGAGAAATAACTATTAATCCTGAGCTTTCTGACACCTCCGTCAAGATTTTAAATATGTCTCTTAAAATCCCTTTTCTTGCATCAGCTATGGATGCAATTTCATCTACAACATTTATTAAAGAGTTGGATAAATTGGGCGGTTTAGCTGTTTTAAACTTAGATGGAATCTATTGTAGATACGAAAACACAGAAGAAATTTTTGAAGATATATCTAAAGAGAAAAAAGAAAAAGTAACAGAATTAATGCAAAAGATTTATTCCCAACCTATAAAAAATTCTTTAATAGAAAAAAGAATCATGGAAATAAAAAAAACTGGTTCTAAATGTGCAGTTTCTATAGTTCCAGCAAACACAAAAAAGACTCTTGGAATTATTAAAGACGCAGGAGCGGACATACTAATTGTTCAAAGTACAGTGACAACAGCAAAACATTATTCCAATAGTCCAGTAGGGTTAATATTCTCTGAAATTAAGAAAAATTTAAAGATGCCAATTATAGTGGGGAATACTGTAAGTTATAAGGTAACAAAAGAATTAATGAAAGAGAATGTAGATGGAATTTTAGTAGGTGTAGGACCTGGAGCTGCATGTACAAGCAGAGAAGTTCTAGGAATAGGTGTACCTCAAGTAACTGCTACTCTAGATTGTTCATTAGCTAGAGATAATTATTTTGATGAAACAGGTAGATATGTTCCTATAATTACAGATGGAGGAATCAGAACAGGAGGCGATGTTTGCAAAGCAATTGCCTCAGGAGCAGATGCAGTAATGATAGGAACTCCATTCGCTCAAACTCTTGAAGCTCCTGGATTAGGATATAATTGGGGAATGGCAACTCCTCACGATTCACTTCCTAGAGGAACTAGAATAAATGTAGGAAGAAAAACAAAATTAAAAACACTTTTATTCGGCCCTTCATCCTCTACAGACGGAACATTAAATTTGGTGGGAGCATTAAAGGTTTCTATGGGAATGGTTGGAGCAAAAAATATTAAAGAAATGCATAACTCCGAACTAGTATTAGCACCTTCAATTAAAACTGAGGGGAAAATATTTCAACAACAATAAAGGTTTTCAATTATGTATCAAGTACCTAAAGGGACATCCGATATTTTGCCAGATCAACAATTTCTCTGGAATTTCATAAAAGATACAGCAAAAAATTCTTCCACAACATTCGGTTTTGAAGAAATAGAAACTCCAACCTTTGAAGAAACAGAACTCTTCGAAAGAGGAGTAGGCTCTGATTCAGATATCGTTCAAAAAGAAATGTACTCTTTTACAGATTCTAGTGAAAAAAGCTTTACTTTAAAACCTGAAGGAACTGCAGCTGTGTGTAGAGCGTTTATCCAAAATGGGATGAATAACCTTCCTAAACCAATAAGATTATTTTATATAAGTTCAATGTTTAGACATGAAAGACCTCAATCTGGAAGATTGAGACAACATCATCAATTTGGTGCAGAAATTTTCGGTGATGAATCCCCAGAAATTGATACTGAATTAATTGAGTTAGGGCTTCATTATCTGAATTCCTTAGGTTTGAAAAAATTAAAAATTAAAATTAATAGTATTGGTGATAAAAACACTAGAATTAAATTATCTGAAGATTTGAAAAAATTTTTTGAACCATATAAATCCAAAATGAATAATATAGACAAAAAAAGACTAGAGACAAATCCAATAAGATTATTAGATTCTAAAGATGCAAATTTAATTTCTATTACCAAAAATTGTCCTAGATCAATAGATTATCTAGATAAAGAAAGTCAATCTCATTGGGAATCTGTTCTAGAAAATATTCAAAATCTAACAAAAATTTACAATAAATTTGAAATTGAAATAGATCATAAATTAGTTCGAGGCCTAGACTATTACAACAGAACAGTCTTTGAAATTCATCCTAATGAAGAAAGGTCTCAAAGTAGTATATTATCTGGAGGAAGATATGATGGTCTAATTAATTTACTTGGAGGACCTGATGTTCCTGGTGTAGGATTTGGAAGTGGAATAGAAAGAATAATTATAAATATAAATAATCAAAAAATTAATATTCCATCTCAGAAAAATGGTCCTAAATTAATGATAATTACTTTAGGAGATCAACAGACAACAGATATATCTAGAAAAATAGCTACTTCCTTGAGGAAAAACAATATTTCTGTAGTATTAGCACCTAAGAATAGAAGCATAAAAGGACAAATGAGATATGCAAATTCATGTAACGCTAGATTCATATTAGTAATAGGTGAAAAAGAATTAGAAAAAAAATCAGGATCTATAAAAAATTTAAGTGACTCTTCTGAAATTATTGTAGATTTGACACCAGAAAAAATTTTAGAAATCTTAAAAGAAAAATAAACTCTTTTTATGAATGATAAAACTATTGAAAAATTAGAAAATATAAAAACCCGTTTCTTAGAGATAGAAGCATCAATGGTTAATCCTAAAAATGCTTCAAATCCAGAAATTATCACTAAGCTTGCTAAGGAACATAATCAACTAAAATCTATAGTTTCATTGTTCGAACAATATAATAATTTTATTGAAGAATTCAATAACTCTAAAACCATTGAAGAGACAGATTCGGATATTGAGATTATAGATCTCGCAAAACAAGAGCAGAAAGAAATCACAAAAAAAATTAAATCCATTTCCAAAGATTTAGAAGAATCTTTGATACCTAAAGATATAAGAGATGAAGCTGACTCAATAGTTGAAATCAGAGCAGGTACGGGAGGAGACGAAGCAGGGCTATTTGCAGCAGAAATATATAGAATGTACCAAAGATATGCTGAACTAAATGCCTGGAAAACTCAAATTGTTAATATTAACGACACCGGCTTAGGTGGCTTAAAAGAAGTAACTTTCGAAATAAAAGGAAAAGGAGTTTTCAGCAGATTAAAACATGAAGCAGGAACTCACAGAGTTCAAAGGGTTCCTTCTACAGAATCTCAAGGTAGAATTCACACTTCAGCCATCACAGTTGCGATATTACCAAAACCTGATGACATAGATGTAGAAGTGAATCTGGAAGATATAAGAACAGATATTTTTCATTCTGGAGGTGCAGGAGGCCAAAACGTAAATAAAGTAGCTACTGCAGTAAGACTAACTCATAATCCAACAGGAATTATTGTTACTTGTCAAAGAGAAAGATCTCAAAGCCAAAACAGATTAATAGCCATGGATTTATTAAAAGCAAAATTATGGGAAATTGAAATCCAAAAACAACAAGAACAAATTGGAAAAGACAGAAAAATACAAGTAGGAACAGGAGACAGATCAGAAAAGATAAGAACCTATAACTTCCCCCAAGGGAGAGTAACTGACCATAGAATAAATTTCACTTTCCACAATTTGCCTTCATTTCTAGATGGAAATCTAGATGAGATCATTAATCCTCTTATTCAAGAATTCCAAGCTAGAAAACTAATTAATTCCTAATTTGATGGCAAAAATAGTAGAAATACTAAAAGAATTAAAAACTCGATTGTCTGAAAAAAATATTGATGAGTATCAAATCGAATCAGAAATCATCATTAACCATGTTCTTGAAATCAACACTGAAGAACTATACTCAAATCTTTTTCAAGAATGTACTTCAAGAGATTATGAAAATATCCAAGAAATCGTAAAGGAAAGAGAATTAAGAATCCCACTTCCTTATATCACTCAAAAATGCAATTTCTTTGGACGAATTTTCGATATCAACTCAGGAGTCTTAATACCTAGACCTGAAACAGAATTATTAATAGAAAGATCTATAGAGTATATTTCTAACAACTCAAATAAAAAATTATCAATCATTGATATAGGCACAGGTAGCGGAATAATAGGTATTACTCTTAAATTGATATTTCCAGATTTAGATGTCCATTTAATAGACATCTCTAAAAAAGCAATAGAATTAACCAAAAAAAATATGAAACTTCATAACTTAGGAGGTCAAATGAACCTTATTAATAAAGATTTTCGTAAAATTTCATTAAAAAAATATGATCTTGTTTTAGCGAATCTTCCTTATATTCCTATTGAGAGATTTCCTTACTTGCCACCTGAATTAAGTTTTGAACCTAAGTTAGCTTTAGATGGTGGTAAAAGAGGAATAGAATTAATAAGAGATCTTATTAAATTATTACCTAAAATAGTTAACAATAATACTAGTAAAGCTATAATTGAAATCGATGAAACACAATTAAAACCTTTAAAAAGTGTCATAAATTTATTTATTAAATCAGCAACAACAAACTCTTTTAAAGATTTATCTAAGAAAAACAGATTAATTGAGATAACTAATATAAAATAATTATCTCTTTGTGTACTGAGGAGCTTTACGAGCTCTTTTAAGCCCATATTTTTTACTTTCTTTCACTCTCGAGTCCCTAGTCAATAGTCCTGCAGTTTTTAGAACTTTTCTCATATTAGGATCGAGATTAATAATAGCTCTTGATATTCCTAAAGAAATGGCTCCTGCTTGACCAGATATTCCTCCTCCATGTGTCTTTATAACTACAGTCAATGATCCTTCCATATCAGTAACTAAAAGAGGCCTGATCGCATGTTGCTTCCATCCATCTACTGTAATAAAATCTTCCAAAGGTTTTCCATTGACTGTAACAGATCCAGGAGTATTAAATACTCTTACTCTTGCAATAGCACTTTTTCTGCGCCCTGTACCATAATAATATTTTTGTTGTGTCACTTTATCACCTTTAGTAATTACCTTAAATTATTTTATTTACTCTGTTTCTTTCTTAGATTTTTTGTTGATTTTTTTCGAATTCACTTTTTCTTCAGTATTTGATTTAGTATCAGAATCACTTAATAAAGATTGTGACTTTGAAGGATTACCAAGATTCTGATCGTAAATTATATTCAATCCTTTCTCCGAAGCAACAATCTGAGATTCATGAGGATGTTCATTCCCCCCATATACTTTTAACCGACTTAATAATTTGTCTCCTAATTTACTTTTTGGCAACATTCCTTTAACTGCTTTTTTGATAATGAATTGTTGGTCTTTTTCTTTCATTACTTCAAAAGAAATTTCGCTCAATCCACCTGGGTAACCACTATGTCTCCAATATTTTTTAGTTTCTGATTTATTTCCTGATAAACGAATACCTTTTGAATTTATTACAACAACGAAATCACCAGATAATAAATTTGTCGAATAATTAGGCTTATTTTTACCAATCAACAACCCAGCTATTTCAGATGCAAGTCTACCTAAAATTTTCCCTTCAGCATCAATTAAATGCCACTTAGAAGTAACTTCTTTTCCTTTTGGATTTAATTTATTTAAGTGAATTGACATATTTAGCCTCAATTTTTTGATTTTTCTGTTCAAGATCAAATAAACCATCAGGATATAAAATTTTACTTAAATATAACCCATTAGTAGGTGCAACTAACGAAAGTGCCTGTCTTTCTTCGGATGCAAGAACATCTTCAATTTTGCTAGGAATATTTTTTCCTTGGCTTATATTAACCATTAATCCAATCATCCTTCTAACTTGCTGATGAATAAAAGAATTTCCTAAAACCCTTATTTCTATCAAGCTTTCCTTCTTTACACAAGTGATATTGAATATTCTCCTAACAGATGACTTACTAACACTAGGAAAAGAATGTCCTGAGAAAGATTTAAAATCATGAATTCCTTCGAATAGCATAGCTGATTCTTTCAGTAGTTCATAATCGATATTTAATCCTAGATCAGATATGAATCTGGATTCGAAAGGAGAGATACTCTCATTCAAAGAGATTTTATAAAGATATTCTCTAGCTAAAGCATCCCTTCGAGGATCAAAGGAACCATCTACTTCTTGACATTTCTTCACTAAAATATCAGAAGGCAAATTATCATTAAGAACTTTTAAGAATTTTTTCAGTGAAATTTCAATATTGATATTAATAAGAACTATTTGCCCTAAGGAATGTACTCCAGAGTCAGTTCTACTTGCAAATTTAACTCTATCAGAAATATTGAAGGTGTTTTTTAATGCTAATTCTAATTCTCCTTGAACTGTTCTAGCATTAATCTGATATTGAGATCCAGAGAAACAAGAACCATCATATTCTAAAATAGCTGAAATAAACATATTTAAATTATTCCTCTTGCATGTCTACTAGGCTAATCTCTACCATAGGAGCTGTATCTCCTTTCCTCAAACCTAATTTTGTAATTCTAGTAAAGCCACTTGTACGATCTTTCAAGTTAACACTTATTTCACCAAAAATTTTTTCTTGAATCTCAGAGTCAATTATAAACCGGGAAACAGTTTTTTTATCTTGATATGTTCCTTTTTTACCTAAAGATATGATCTTTTCTACTATAGGTTGAATAGCTTTTGCTTTTGCTTCTGTAGTTTTAATAGAACCATATCTAAGAAAATCTGTTATGAGCATTTTATATAATGCTTTTCTTGATGATGACTTTCTTCCTAATTTAAAACCTGAAACTCTGTGTCTCATTTTATTTCTCCATCATTCTGATTTTTCATCTTGTTCAGTTTCTTTTTCAGTGTCTTCAGGTTTCACACCATGGCTTTCAAGTTTTTCAAATAATTCCGTAATAGATCTTTGACCAAAATTTCTAATCTTTAATAATTCAGCTCTTGGAACAGCAATAACATCTCCAACTCTATTCAGATTAGCTCTTTTAAGACAATTTAAGGTTCTAGCAGATAAATCCAAATTTTCTACCAAAGTATTATAAATTTCAGGAGTAACTCCTATAGTCACTGTATGAACATCTTCAGTTCTATCTTTGGCTTCTTTGATCTGAAAAAATCTATCCATAAGTAAATCGGATGAATTCTTTACAGCATTCAAAGGATCAATAGTTCCATCAGTCCAAACTTCAATAGTTAATTTTTCAAGATCAGATCTTTTACCTACTCTTGTATTTTCAACATCAATATTCACTTTTCTAATTGGAGTGAAAATTGCATCTACAGGTAAAACGCCTATAGGTAATCCTTCCTGAGCTTCTTTATCTGCAGGAATATATCCTGTGCCTGTTTCTACATTTAGTTCAACTTCTAGGATTGCTTCAGCAGAATCAAGAGTAGCTAAATGAACTTCTCCATTAATAATTTCAAAATCAGCACTTGACATAATATCAGCACCAGTAACTTCACCAGATCCAGATGCTTCAAGTCTGAGCCTTCCTGATCTATCAGATAAAGCTTTTACTCTTACATTTTTTAAATTCAACAATAATTCTAATACTTCTTCTTTTATTCCATCCAATGAGGAATACTCATGATCCACGCCTCCGATACGAGCCCATGTGATTGCTGCGCCTGGCAGTGAATTTAACAAAGTTCTCCTAAGAGGATTTCCTAAAGTATCCCCCCAACCTTTTGCTAATGGTTCTAAAACAAACTTGCCATATTTTTCATTCTCTTCAAGAATTTTAAATGATATGCTTAGTTCTTCTTTCTCTTCACTAGCTTCTTCAACTGTATCTAATCCATAAAGTTTTTCTATTTCTTGCATGATAGCGATTATCTCCTTGAATAATATTCAACTATAAGTCTTGTATCTATTCCCATATCGATTCCAGTAATCTCAGGCATTTTCAAAACAATTCCAGAAATATCACTATTATCAGACTGTAACCAATCAGGGACTGTTCTTGAGCCCATTGCTTGAGTAACAGTATCAAAAAAAGTTTTCTTTCTAGAACTTTCCTTAAAAGTTATTTTGTCTCCTGGTTTTGTTTGATAACTAGGGATATCTACTTTCTTTTCGTTTACAGTTATATGACCATGGTTAATCCATTGTCTTACCTGATGTCTAGATTCACCAAATCCTAATCTGTAAGCTACATTATCTAATCTACTTTCTAGAATTTGGATTAATTTATCTCCTGTAATTCCTTCAGAACTCCCAGCTATATTCATATATCTCCTGAATTGTCTCTCCTGAATGCCATAAGTAACTCTAGCTTTCTGTTTTTCCTTAAGTTGCGCCCCATGATCAGAAAGTCTCCTAGTAAAAAATGTATTCCTATTACCCCTCTTCTTTTCAAATGCACATTTCCCTGGAGGCTTTGAACACATCTTCATTCCAAATTTTCTACATGCTTTACATTTCGGTGATATATCTCTTGACATTTAATATTCCTTATAAATATTCAGTTTAAACTCTTCTTTTCTTTGGAGGCCTACAACCATTATGAGGTATAGGGGTAACATCTTTAATGCTAACAACATGCATTCCGTTTGCCTGTAATGCTCTTATAGCAGCTTCTCTTCCTGCCCCAGGACCTTTAACAATTATATTTATAGATTTGACTCCAAAACCTTCTGCTTTCTTCACTACGGATTCTGCAGTCCTCTGAGCAGCAAACGCACTCGATTTTCTTGAACCAGAAAATCCTACTGCACCTGCACTAGAAGTCGCTAAAACACTGCCTCCTGGATCAGTTAGAGTAACAATAGTGTTATTAAAAGTAGCATAAATATAAGCTTTACACCTTGGAATAAACCTTTTCTCTTTTTTCCTATCTCTAGGTTTTCTTGCCATAATAGTATTTCTCCATTCTATTAATCATTCATTTAATGTTTTGGTGTTTGTTTCTTACCCGCTACAGCAGTTTTCCTACCTCTTTTTGTTCGGGCATTTGTTTTGGTTCTTTGACCGTTTACTGGAAGACCTCTTCTATGTCTTAATCCTTTATAACTTTTTATATCAACTAATCTTCTGATATTATCTCTAACCTCTCTCTTCAAATCTCCTTCCAAAGTAAGCTTCAAGCTGTCAATTGCTGATCTAATCTTTGCCAAATCTTCTTCAGCTAATTCATGAACTCTTGGATTGTCCATAACACCAGCACTAGACAGTATGTTTTTAGATATAGTTGGACCAATCCCCTGAATCTTAGTCAAAGCATTTTCAATCCTTTTATTATCTGGAATATTTACACCTAATATTATTGCCATTACTATCCTTGTTTTTGTTTACATTTTGGATTTTTACAAATTACCAAGAGAGAACCTCTTCTCCTAATAATCTTGCAATTATTACATCTTTTTTTTATTGAAGCTTTTACTTTCACTTAATCACCTTATATTTCAAAAAATTCTACTTAAATCTATAAGTAATTCTACCTCTAGTTAAATCATATGGCGATAATTCTACCAAAACTCTATCGCCAGGAATTACTCTAATGAAATGCATTCTTATTTTTCCAGAGACATGAGCCAGAACCTTATGTCCGTTTGCCAACTCTATCCTAAAATTAGCATTTGGCAAAGCTTCAGTCACTTTTCCTTCTACTTCTATGGCTTCTTTTTTAGCCATTTTGATCTCCATTTTCAGTTAAAATTATTGGGCCATCCTCAGTAATAGCGATAGTATGTTCAAAATGAGCCGATGCAGTCCCATCAACAGTTTTCACAGTCCAACCATCGTCACATAACACTGTTTTTTCAGTACCCATGTTAACCATAGGTTCTATAGCTATAACCATTCCATTATTTAATTGAATTCCTGTTTCTTTTATACCGAAATTGGGTATTTGAGGGTTTTCATGTAAATTCTTTCCAATTCCATGACCTACATATTCTCTCACTAATCCATATTTTTTGGGAATAATGTAAGATTCTATAGCATTACCTATATCTCCTACTCTATTATTGATATAACAGGCTTCTATACCCTTATATAAAGACTTTTTAGTATCAAAGATTAAATCAACAAGTTTCTTGCTTACTTTACCTACAGGAACAGTAACTGCATGATCGCTGTAATAACCATTTACAATTACTCCTCCATCAATACTAACTATATCTCCCTCAATCAATATTCTTTCACTTGGAATACCGTGAACTATTTCATCATTAATAGATATACAAAAACAAGCAGGAAAACCTAAATATCCTAAAAATGCAGGTTTAGCACCTAAAGCATATATTTCTTTACGAGCTATTTCATCTAATTTTTTTGTAGTTATGCCTGGTCTCACATTTGATATTACTGTTTTCATAACATCTGCAACTATAGAACCCGCTTCTTTCATAAAAGCTAATTCTTTCTTTGATTTTAGAGAAATTGAGTTATTGATGTTCATAACAATATTATTTTCTATTTTAGTCTTAGTGCGATGCAAAATTATATATTATTCCTATACATAAAATCTATTTAAAATTCAGGAAACTATTCCCAACAATTCATTAAAAACAGTTTCTTCGTTTCCATTTCCATTTATTTTTTCTATTAATCCTTCATTTTCGTAAAAAGAAATCAAAGGTTGAGTTAATTGACCGTAAGTCTTTAGTCTATTAATTATCACTTCTGGGTCATCATCTTTTCTGCCTCTTTTAGTTAACCTAGAAATGATTTTTGACTCTTCTACATCTATAAACAATACTTTGTTGATTTTTTTCTTTAAATTCTCTAAAGAATTATTAAGTGATTTAGCTTGATCAATTGTACGAGGAAAGCCATCTAATAGAATCCCAGAGCTATTCTTCCCTAATACATTAGATATCATGTTAATAATTATATTATCCGGGACTAAATCTCCTTTTTGCATAAATTCGTTAGCCAACAATCCTAATTTTGTTTGATTTTCAACTTCACTACGTAACAAATCACCTGTTGATAAATGTTTCCATCCAAAATAATCAGACAATTTCTTAGCTTGTGTACCTTTACCTGCTCCAGGTGGCCCTAAAAAAACAACAATCACAACATTAAACTCATATACTAATTCAAAAATCCTTCATAATTTCTCATCAAGAGTTGTGATTCTAACTGTCGCAAAGTATCTAATGCTACTCCAACCATAATCAACAAACTAGTACTACTCATAATACTAGCAGCTGCACCTAAATTAGTTACTAAACCTGCTATAAATGGCATCACAGCAACAAATGCTAAAAATATAGCACCTGCCCATGTGATCCTAACCATAACTTTCATAAGATATTCGTGAGTAGGTTTACCAGGTCTTATTCCGGGAACAAAACCACCATTTTTCTGTAAATTATCGGCTATATTCTGCTGGTTAAACATTACTAATGCGTAAAAAAATGTAAACGCCATAACCATAATAAAAACCAAAACCCAATATCCTGTACTTGCAGGTCCCAAAAAGTTAGCTAGAGATTCAGCTATACGTGAACCCATAGAATTACTTGAAGGATCAACAAAATAACTAGCAATAGTAGCTGGAAGAATCAATAGAGAAAATGCAAAAATCAATGGAATCATACCTGCAGAATTTACCCTTAAAGGAATGAATGAAGCTCCTGATTGTCTATACATCTTTCCACCTCTAAAGATACTCTTTCCATATTGAACAGGAATTCTTCTTTGAGCTTCATTAAAGATTACAATTAAATATACTATTACTAACCCAATTACCACTAAAAGAATTAATTGAAAGGTTTGATTTCTTAACAATAAACCTTGACCTAAAAGCTGAGGAATAGATGACACAATTCCAGCAAATATTATTAAAGATACCCCATTTCCAATTCCTTTTTCAGTAACTAGTTCTCCCATCCAAACAAGTATTGCGGTTCCCGCAGTCATAGCTAATAATATTGACAATGTGCTGATTACATTTCCTCCAGAAAAACCTATCCCAGATATTACTGGTACTCCTCCAAAAGAATTCTGTAAAATAGTTAATTGCCCCCATCCTTGAACAAATGCAATAGGAATCATTAAATAATGGGTATATTGATTAATTTTTGCCCTACCTGATTCTCCTTCTTGAGACATCTCTTTCAAAGTAGGAATAACTGGAGTAAGAATCTGCATAATTATTGAAGAAGTAATATATGGATAAACACCTAAAGCTGCAATACTCAAATTTCTTAATGCTCCACCTGAAAAAAGATCTAAGAACCCCAGTAACGGATTACTTTGAAAAGCTGAAGCCAGTGCATCTCTATTAACTCCTGGAACAGGGACATGAGCAAAAAATCTAAAAATTACTAAAATACCCAAAGTAAAAAGAATACGAAATCTAAGATCAGGGACCCTGAAAGCATCTATCATAGCCTGCAGTAAAGCAGGTTTATTTGATACTTCTTTTTTCGCTTGATAGGCTGGCCTATTCATTAATTTCGCCATCCTTGGAATTTATTTTCTCTATTGAGCCACCAATCTTCTCTATTTTCTCTTTAGCACTTTCACTATAACCATGAGCAGATATAATCAAAGGTTTAGTTAAAGTACCATTACCAAGAATTTTTATTAAAGAATTATTCTTAGATACTATTTTTCTTTCAAATAATATTTCAGGATTAACTTTTTCTCCTGATTCAAAAAAATGTTCCAGTTTATCTAAATTGATTGGGACAAAAGATTTACGAAATGGATTATAAAAACCTCTCATAAAAGGTAATTTTTTTACTAGAGGTAATTGTCCACCTTCAAAAAAGAGAGGTAAAGAACCTCCAGATCTAGCTTTTTGCCCTTTCAGCCCTCTTCCTGAATAAGAACCTTTATTACTTCCGTCTCCCCTTCCTTTTCTTTTATGCTTAGATTTTGCACCTATAGGAGATTTTAAATTATGTAAATCAACCATATTAAATTTCCTGTTATATATTCTCTATTTTCAATAAATGAGAAACCTTTGAAATCATACCTAAAGTAACTTTAGAGTCTTCTTTAACAACTGAATCTCCGATTTTCCCTAAGCCCAATGCCTTTAAAGTATCTCTTTGTTTTTTATTAGAACCTATATGACTTCTTATTTGGTCAATCTTAAGATTGCTCATTATCAACCTCTTGATTATTAGATTTATTTCCATCAAAATTATTTTTTCTTTGAGCTATATACTGTTCTGGATCCTTCAAACTAGTTAACGCTTTTACAGTTGCTTTTACTGTATTAACAGGGTTATTGGAACCAAGATTTTTTGATAAGACATCTTGAACTCCCACTGCTTCCATAACAGCTCTAATACCTCCTCCAGCAATTACTCCAGTCCCTGGAGATGCAGGCTTTAACATAATCTTTGCAGCTCCATACTTAGCATTGACTTGATAGGGCAATGTAGTCCCTTTCATTTGGACACTTACCATATTCTTTCTAGCATTATTTGCAGCTTTTCTTACTGCATCTGGAACCGCTGCACCTTTACCTGATGCAACACCAACTTTACCTTTTTTATCTCCAGCTACAACCATAGCTGAAAATCTAAGGTTCCTTCCTCCTTTTACAACTTTGGTTACCCTTCTTACTTGTACTACCTTCTCAATAATCCCATCATTATCTCTAGAATCAGATTTCTTTGAATTACGTCTGTCATTATAATTAGTTGTCATTAGAAACTCACCCCTCCTTTTAGGACACCATCAGCTAAGGCTTTTATTCGACCATGGAATTTATATCCACCCCTATCAAAAATTAATTTATTAATTCCTGATTTATTACATTTTTCTGCTAATTGAACACCTACTTTATAAGATTCAGAACATTTTCCTGAATAATTTCCATCATCGATTTTTTTATCAGATTTTAGTTCAATACTTGAAGCTGAGGTTAATGTTATATTTTTATCATCATCTATCACTTGAGCATAAATTTTTTTATTACTTCTAAATACCGCTAGTCTTGGTGCTAAAGAAGTTCCTGCCAATTTCTTACGAATTCTCAAATGCCTTACGACTCTTCTATTAGTTGAATATTTTTTATTACTCATAATTTATTTTAAACGGAAGTTACAGCAGCTTTACCTGCTTTTCTGATTATTGTTTCTCCTTGATATTTAACACCTTTTCCTGTGTATGGATTTGGCTTTCTAAGCTTCCTAATATCAGATGCTTGCTGACCTACCAATTGTCTGTCAATTCCTTTCACTATAGCTAAATTCTGTCCATCTACATCTAATTTATTTGTACCTAATGGCTCTACTTTTATAGTATGGCTATATCCTAAATTAAAAACTAAATCATTTCCTTTTTTTTCAATCCTATAACCAGTTCCTACAACTTCTAATTTAATTTCAAAACCCGAAGTAATACCGTGAATAATATTTGCTATCAAACTTCTGTATAATCCATGCATAGATCTAGATTCTGGATCATCATTTTTCCTATTACATATTATATTTTCAGAATCATTGGTTACTTCAATCACATCTTTAAAATCTAAACTTAATTCTCCAAGAGGACCCTTAGCTTTAAAATTATTTCCTTCTATTTTAACTTCAACACCTGAAGGTATTGATATTGGCTTCTTTCCTATTCTAGACATTAATTCTCCTCAAAATTACCAAAGGTAACAAATAAGTTCTCCTCCTAATTTATTCCTAAAAGCTTCTTTTCCTGTCATAATCCCTTTAGAAGTAGAAACTAATGCGACAGCCATTCCACCTAAGTAAATTGGAATTTCTCCTTTTTTCACATAAGATCTCAACCCAGGCCTGCTAACTCTTTTTAAACCTAAAATCATTGGTTGTTCATCTTTTCCATACTTCAAGTTAATTTTCGTAATACTCTTTTTATCAGTAGTAGATTCTTCAAAATTATTTATAAACCCTTCATCAACAAAAATCTTTAAAATGTTTGTCTTGATTTTCGAAGTAGGCACTTCAACAAACATTTTTTTAGCTTGATGACCATTTCTTATTCTAGTTAACATATCTGCAATTGGATCCGTCATTTCAAATTCCTATAAACTCGCTTTCCTAATTCCAGGAAATTCTCCTAAAAGTGCTTTATCCCTAAATACAATTCTAGATAAACCTACAAATCTAATATAACCTCTTGGTCTTCCAGTGATTGAACACCTATTTGTAAGTCTATTGGGGTTAGCATTTCTTGGTAATTTGCCTAGAGCTCTTCTAGCTTCTCTTCTTTTTTGGAATGACAAAGAACTATCATTCCATTGATTTAATAATTCTCTCCTCTGAGAATCATATTTTTGAATAGTTAATTCTATCTTTTTATCTCTTTCAACTTTTGATTTTCTAGCCATTATTCTCCTAAATTTAAATATTTGATCTTACGAAAGGCATTCCTAAAAGTTCAAGTAATCTTCTAGCTTCTTCATCGTTTACAGATGTAGTACCTATAGTTACTTGAAACCCTCGAATTTTATCAATCTGATTATACTCAATTTCTGGAAAGATTACTTGTTCAGAGATTCCTAATGAATAATTACCTCTTCCATCAAATGAATTTCTACTCAATCCACGAAAATCTCTAACTCTTGGAAGAGCAATATTTAAAAGTCTATCAATAAAATCCCACATTCTCGTCTTCCTTAGAGTGACTTTGATTCCAACTCTCATTCCCTCTCTCAAATTAAAATTAGCAATTGATTTTTTTGACTTTGTAACAACTGGTTTCTGTCCACAGATTAATTGCAAATCTTTTGTTGCTGAATCTATAGCATTTTTATCAGTAATTGCTTCACCTAATCCTACATTTAATGTTACTTGAGATATTGTAGGAATTTCCATTTTATTATCATAACCAAACTCTTTAGATAACACAGGAGCAACATCATTTTCAAAGAATTCTTCCAATCTGCCTTTCACTCGAGAAGAAATTGTTTTTTCTTTCTGTGTTACAGATTTTCTAGCTTTCACATTAGCTTTAGTTTCAGAAACTTTTCTAGCTTTCACATTAGTTTTAATTTCAGAGACTTTTTTAGTGGTCCTAGTCTTAGACACCTTGTCACTAGATTTTTTTTCTTTATTAACTTTTGTTTTTTTACTATCTTGAGTCAATTATTAAATTCCATTATTTTATGATTTTTTTTCTTTAACTACTCTTACTTTATTTCCATCATCCAAGTATGAATAACCTATTTTTCCTGCTTTCTCGGAATCAGAGTCCACATAAATTAAATTAGATATATGAATAGGAGCTTCTTGTTGAACTAGCCCAGATTGTCTTGCAGCAGTACCACCCTTAACATGCCTGGTGATCATATTCACTCCCTCCACTACTGCTTTATTCTTAGATGCTAATATTCTGATAACTTGGCCTTTTTTTCCTTTGTCTTTGCCAGTTCTTACTATCACTGTATCATTTTTCTTTATCTTAATTCTCAAATTAAATTACCTCCGGTGCAAGTGACACAATTCGCATAAACTCTTTGTCTCTTAATTCTCTTGCTACTGGACCAAAAATCCTGGTTCCAATTGGATTATTATCTTCACCAAGTATAACTACGGCATTATCGTCAAACCTAATATAAGTTCCATCTTTTCTTCTCACTTCTTTCTTAGTTCTCACTATTACAGCTTTAACAACCTCATGCATTTTCACAGTACCTCCAGGCACTGCATCTTTAACAGCAGCAGTAATAATATCTCCAATAGAAGCATATCTTCTATAACTACCCCCTACCAAATGAATGCACATAATTTCTTTAGCACCAGAATTATCAGTTACAATGAGCCTACTCTGTGGCTGAATCATTTTCCACCTCCAAGTTTAACTGTTCAGTTGATTCAGTGAATTCCGAAATACCTGACGAGATTGTTTTTGTTAACAACCATCTCTTTGTATGAGATATTGGCTTACATTGTTCAAATTCAATAGTATCTCCTATATTGCCTTTATTATCAGGGTCATGGACTACATACTTAGATCTTTTCTTGATATCTTTTCCCTTGATGTAAGTAGAAGATAATCTCGATACACTAACTATTAAAGATTTATCATTCTTATTTTTAATGACTATACCTTTCAATTTTCACCTTCTTCTACTAAATTAGGGTTTAAGCTTAGGAGTTCTCTTTCTTTTTTAACTGTCAAAATCCTTGAAATGTCTTTCTTAACTTTTTTAATCTGACTAGAATCAGAAAGTTGCATAGAAGCTTTACTAAACCTTAAATTAAAATACTGTTTTCTAGATTCTTCTAGTTGGTTTAGTAAATCTTCTTGATTTAATTCTCTAATTTCTGAAATTTTCATATTTTTCCTATATTTTTGCAGATTAAAATTGTTCTTTCCTAGCAACAACTTTAGTGTTTAATGAAAATTTATGAGATGCTAATCTCAAAGCCTCTCGAGCTATATCTTCAGGTAAATCACCTATCTCAAATATAATCCTTCCTTGATTCACCGGACTAACCCAGAATTCAGTAGCTCCTTTTCCACCACCCATTCTTGTTTCTGCAGCCCTAGCAGATACTGGTTTATCAGGAAAAACTCTAATCCATACCATCCCACCTCTTTGAACATGACCAACAATAGCTTTTCTTCCGGCTTCAATCTGTCTAGCTGTAATCCAGCCTGCATCTAAAGATTTTAAAGCAAAATCACCAAATACAATTTTGCTCCCAGCAACACGAGAACCTCTTACTTTTCCTCTATGCTGTTTACGATATTTTGTTCTTTTGGGCTGTAGCATTCAAATTCTCCTATTTAAAATTAAGTATCCTTAGTCTCTTTCTTTGAATTCTTAGAAACAGTTTTTGATGACTTGGATTTTACAGTTTTTGATGATTTGGATTTTACAGTTTTTGATGATTTGGATTTTACAGTTTTTGATGAGTCGGGTTTTACAGTTTTTGATTTTCCAGTAATTTTAGGTTTAACTTCATTAGTTTTTTTATTGTTTTTTCCAGATTTTTTTTCATTATTATTAGATTTCTTATCTCCAGGTTTAACAAATTTTTCAGGATCATCTAAAATCATCATTAGTTTCTTATCACCTGTATCATCTCCTTCAACTTCAAGTTGAAGATCTTCAGATTCAATATTTTCTCCACTAAACTGAGAACTAGCAGCAAATCTTTGACTCGCTTTCTCATTCAATTGATCTCCAATAGCTGACACATCTCCTAAATATATCCAAACTTTTATACCAATTATTCCAAAAGTGGTTTTTGCTTCTCCTATTGCAAAATCAATCTGAGATCTTAAAGTATGTAGAGGCACTTTACCCTCTATATGCTTATCAGACCTAGCAATATCTGCTCCTCCCAATCTTCCAGAAACTAAAATTTTTATTCCTTTAGCACCGCTTTGCATAGTTCTTGAAGCTACTTGACGAATAGCTCTCCTGTATGCAACTCTTCTTTCTAATTGCTCTGCAACGCTTGCTGAAACTAATATAGCATCTAGATCAGGATTTCTAATTTCGTTAATTGCCAATTTAGTTTTTTTAATTGTTTTATCCATTTGTGTGGTCAATTTTTCAATATCCGATTTCAATTCATCTATCCTAGATCCTCCTCTTCCAATAACTATTCCAGGTCGAGCAGTATTTATTACAATAGAGAGATCCTGATTACCTCTTTCAATGGAAATATTAGATATAGCAGCTCCATCATATTTGCCTCTAATCAGTTCTCTAATCTTATGATCTTCTAAAACCTGTTTTCTGTAATCTTTAGGTTTATTTACAAACCAATTAGATTGCCAATCTCTAGTAGTTCCTAACCTGAATCCTATAGGGTGAGTTTTTTGTCCCATTTTTATTTACCTACCTCATCAAGTTCTACTGTCAAGTGACTGCTAGGTCTATTAAAAGCACCCGCTCTACCTCTTGCTTTAGCTCTAAATCTTTTCATAATAGGACCTTCATCAGCCATAATAATAGATATTTTTAAATTATCATTAGATGAAAAATTTTGATCTTCTGCATTTGCTAGCGCAGATTTTATCAGTTTAATTAATACTCTAGAACTTCGTGAAGAATATACAGATAGCGTATCCAAAGCATCTACAGCTCTTGAACCTCTAACTAAATCCATCAGTGGTCTAATCTTTTTTGCTGATATATCTAAATCTTTATAATAAGCTTTTACTGTCATTTATCTAATTTCCTTAACTAACCTCAGAGATTCTATCAGATCTCGTAGAATGTCCACGAAAAGTTCTAGTAGGAGCGAATTCTCCTAATTTATGTCCTATCATATTTTCAGAAATCAGAACAGGTATAAATCTTCTCCCATCATGTACTGAAATGGTTAAATTTATCATTTCTTCTACAATCGTAGAAGCCCGAGACCATGTCCTTATATCATTATGCCCTTGAGAACCCTGAGCTCTCATTACTTTTTTCAATAATTTAGGATCCACGAAAGGACCTTTCTTAGTTGATCTTGACATTATATATTTCCTTTATTTTTCATATCTTCGCCTTAATATTAGCCTATTAGAAGCTTTCTTTTTTCTAGTACGATGCCCAAGAGCTGGTTTACCCCATGGTGTTTTTGGACCAGGCATTCCAATTCCCGTTTTACCTTCACCACCTCCATGAGGATGATCTGCAGGATTCATAGCTAAACCTCTTACTCTAGGTCTCTTTCCCATATGTGCTCTTTTACCTGCTTTACCCAATTTTTGATTTTTATGATCAATATTTCCTACTTGGCCTATAGTAGCCCTACAAGTATCCAAAATTTTTCTAGCCTCGCCTGAAGGCAACCTCAAAAGAGTATATCCGTATTCATGAGCCATTACTTGAACTACAGTTCCAGCACTTCTAGCTAACTGAGCTCCTTTCCCTGGTTTCATCTCTACATTATGAACGAAAGTTCCTACAGGAATATCTTTAAGATGAAATGAATTACCTAGATCAATAGCAGGTTCTTTTCCATTAAATATATTTTGACCCACTGAAAGACCCAATGGAGCAATAATATATGATTTTTTCCCGTTTTCAGACTTTATTAATGCTATCCGAGCACTCCTGTTAGGATCATATTCTATTGCCTCTACAAAATATGATGATCTATCTTCACTCCTTTCAAAATCTATAAGTCTATATCTTCTTTTATGACCTCCTCCTCTTCTTCTTACGCTTATTTTACCGGAATTACTTCTGCCTGCTTTTTTATTCAAAGGCATAAGCAATGATTTCTCAGGATTTTTCTTAGTTATTTCAGAAAAATCTGAAGAAATCTTATTTCTTTGTCCAGGAGTTATAGGTTTAAAATTTTTTAACGGCATTTAAGTTCCCTCTACTAACTGTATAGAATCACCTGATTGAAGAGTAACTATAGCTCTCTTTCTATCAGGTCTCTTAGCTAGATTTCTTCCAACTCTTCTAGTTTTACCTTTAACATTAAAAGTATTAACTGAAACTACTTTTACATCAAAAATACTTTCAATAGCTCTAGAAATATCAATTTTCGACGCAGAAGTGTAAACATCAAAAGTATACTTGCCTTTTTCTTGAAGGAAAGTTGATTTTTCAGTTACTACTGGATTTACAATAATATTATATGGATCCATATTTACACTTTACCTTCAACGGTATTTTTTGTTTCTTTTTTTGTAGAAGTTTTAGAACCCCAAATTTGATCTATTTTTTTCACAGCATCTTTAGTGATAACGATATTCTTATTCCTCACAGTTTCTAAAACATTAAGAATAGAAACCTGCATAAGATTCGTTTCAGGAATATTCCTGACAGATTTAATTAAATTTTGATCAACTGAATCAACTACTATAAGAGTTTTTCCAGATAAAGCTAATTCATTTAATATGCTAACAACATATTTTGTGCTAGGAGAATTAGTTTTCAACTCATCAATAATATAAATATCTCCTGTTTTAATTTTATCTGTCAAAACCATTCTCAAAGCAGATCTCCTGACTTTAGCAGGAATCTTATCTTTGTATTGTTTTTTATGAGGACCATGAGCAACACTACCACCTTGCAACATCGATGCTCTACCTCCCAGTCTAGCTCTACCACTTCCTTTCTGTGGCCTCACTTTAGCAGTCGAATATTCAGCATCTCTACGACGCTTAGATTCATGATTTCCTTGCCTCAGGTTATTCAATTGAGATATAGCTACTTGATGAACAAGACCTTCCTTGATAGAGACTCCCCATACGGAATCATCCACATTAACAGAACCCGAAGATTTTCCTAAATTATTTTTAACTGCTAATCTCATAATTCCTCTAATTAACTCTTCTTAATAGATATCAAAGATCTTCTAGATCCTGGAACTGATCCCTTCAAGGATAAAGTGTTATTTTTATTATCAATTTTCACTATCTTGAGTCCTATTTCTGTGACATTAATACTTCCCATATGTCCAGCCATTTTGGTTCCTTTCCAAACCTTACCAGGAGAACTACCAGCACCTATAGATCCTGGAGCTCTGTGTCTATCAGATTGACCATGAGTTTTAGGTCCTCCTTTAAAATTATATCTTTTTACTCCACCTGCAAATCCTTTTCCTCTAGAAGTTCCAGATACTTTAACAGTTTCTCCTTCCTGAAAAATACTCACATCAATTGTTTGACCAACTTGATAATCATTCAAATTCTCAGCTTGGAATTCTTTTAATACCTTAAAATTACTCCCGGATCTTTTTAAGTGTCCCATTTTTGGTTTATTTATTTTAGTAGAATTTTCAAAACCAATTTGAACAGCTTCATATCCGTCAGTTTGCATTCTCTTTATTTGAGTTACCGTGCAAGGACCCACTTCAAGAACTGTAACAGGTATAGCCTTATGATCTTCTTCATCAAAGATTACACTCATACCAATTTTTCTTCCTAATAATCCGATTATACTCATTCAAATATTCCTGTTATTCCTATCCTCAATATCAATCAACTCATTTTTATATTAATGTCCACTCCAGCAGGCACATTAAGCCCTGTTAGTGAATCAATAGTCTTTGAACTTGGCTCTAATATATCAATTATTCTTTTATGAACTCTCAACTCAAAATGCTCTCTAGAATCTTTGTCCACATGTGGAGATCTAATTACACAAAATCTCCTAATGCTAGTAGGCAAAGGAACAGGACCAGCAACTGCAGACCCAGTTCTTTCAGCTGCATCTAGAATCTGCTGGGCAGATAAATCTAACACTCTATGATCAAATGCTTTTAAAGTTATTCTTATTGATTGATTAGCCACTATTTTTCCTATATTTTACTTATTTTCTTTTTTGGGAGGAGCAGGAGCATAATGATCCAACTGTTGAGTAAAACTTGCTCTTCCGGTTGTTTTAGATCTTAATAATGTCGCATACTGAAATGTTTCGGCTAAAGGAACATACGCTTGAATAACTTGAATATCAGAATCTCCCTCCATAGATAATATTTGTGCTCGCCTAGACTTTAAGTCAGACAAAACTTCTCCCAAAAATTCTTCAGGAGTAACTATTTCCATATTCATTACAGGTTCTAATATGTAAGGGTTGGCTTTATTCGCAGCTGCTTTAAAAGCCATAGAAGCAGCTATTTTAAATGCTACCTCTGATGAATCAACTTCATGAAAAGATCCATCTACAAGTACTGCCTTAACATCAACCACGGGATAACCATCAACCACTCCTGAAGAAGCAGCTTCTTTGAACCCTTTTTCTATAGGAGCCCAATAATCTTTTGGTAACGTAGCGCCAGTAATTTCAGATTCAAAAATTAACCCAGAACCTGATTCCAAAGGCTCAAGTCTTAAAGTAACATCTCCATATTGTCCTCTACCACCTGATTGTCTAATAAATTTTCCCTGAGATGTACTTGCTTTCTTTATAGATTCTCGATAAGCAACTTTTGGAGCCCCTACATTTGCTTGTATGTTAAATTCTCTTTTAATTCTCTCAACAATAACGTCTAAATGTAATTCTCCCATTCCTGCTAAAACAACTTGACCACTTTCCTGATCTGTCTCTGATTTCAATGTCGGATCTTCTTCTAATAATTTAGAAAGTGCAATTCCTAGTTTGTCTTGTTCAGATCTAGACTGCGCTTCCAAAGCAACCGATAAAACAGGATCAGGAAAAGAAATAGATTCCAGTAATATTTCATTACCAATACCGCATAAAGTGTTACCTGTAGCAATATTTTTTAAACCAACAACAGCAACTATATCGCCTGACTTAGCGATTTTTATTTCTTTTCTTTCATCTGCATGCATTTTTAATAATCGTCCTACCCTCTGATTTCTATTTACAGATACATTCATAACTTTTCCACCAGTTTCCAAAGTTCCAGAATAAACTCTTACATAGACTAACCTGCCCACGTGTTCATCTGTTACAACCTTAAAAACTAAAGCACTTAATGGTTCCTCAACCTTAGAACTACGAGTTATTTTATTACCTTGTAAATCTTTTCCTTCAACCGGAGGTACTTCTAGAGGAGATGGTAAATAATCCACAATTGCATCCAATAAATGATGCACACCTTTATTCTTTAAAGCAGAACCACATAAAACCGGAAAAATCTCCATTGCAATAACTGCTTTCCTCAATGCAACTTTAATTTCTGATTCGGAAATTGATTGATCTTCCAAATATCGTTCCATAAGAGAATCGTCAGTTTCTGCTACTTTCTCTATCAATTCAGATCGATACTGTTGAACTATTTTTTCCATATCTCCGGGAAGTTCAGTTAATTTAGGTTCAAGGTTATCTTCTTCATATACGAAAGCCTGTTTAGTTATCAAATCAACATATCCTCTAAATTCAGATTCAGATCCTATAGGAATCTGAATTGCAACAGGATTAGCATTCAATTTTTTTCTGATAGTATCCATAGCATAAAAGAAATCTGCGCCAGGCCTATCCATTTTATTAATGAAACAAATCCTAGGCACATTATGTTTGTTGGCTTGTCTCCAAACTGTTTCAGATTGTGGTTGAACACCTGAAACCGACTCAAATACTACTACTGCTCCATCTAAAACTCTTAAACTTCTTTCTACTTCTGCAGTAAAATCAACGTGTCCTGGGGTATCAATAATATTAACTTGATAATCTTTCCATTCAGTAGCAGTTGCAGCTGAACCTATAGTAATACCTCTTTCTCTTTCTAAGTCCATGAAATCCATAACGGCAGTACCATCATCTATGGAACCAATTTTATGAGTTCTTCCAGTGAAAAAAAGAACTCTTTCTGTAACTGTTGTTTTACCAGCATCAATATGAGCAATAAAACCTATATTTCTTAGCTTATTAATCGGCATCACATTATCAGATTTACTATCTTTGTTTTTTCTAGTTTCTAAAGTCATTTTTTTTCACCAACAATTTATTACCAACGATAATGAGCAAAAGCCCTATTAGCTTCAGCCATTCTGTATATTTCATCTTTCTTCTTTGTTGCAGTCCCTTGTTTATTAGAAGCATCTAATAATTCCTGGAAAATACGATCAGATAATGGCATTCCAGATCTAGATCTTGCTGCTTCTACTATCCATCTAATAGCTAACGCTAACTGTCTTTCAGGTCTTACTTCCACTGGCACTTGATAGGTAGAACCACCAACTCTTCTTGGCTTTACTTCCACGGCGGGCATAATATTTTTAATAGCCTGATCAAATGTTTCTATGCCTGGCCGATTTGTTTCCTGTTCTAATTTCTCTAGAGCTTTATAAATTGATCTTTGAGCAGTAGATTTTTTTCCTCCCATCATTACCCTGTTAGTAAATCTTGACAAAACCATACTCTGATATTTGGGATCTGGTTCTACTTTTCTTTGTTCTGCTTTTCTTCTTCTAGACATAATCGATAATCTCTTTACTAATTTGGCTTACTAACTTTTAGTAGTTCCATATTTTGATCTTCCTTGGGTTCTGCCTTGAACACCTTCAGTATCTAATGCTCCTCTTATTATGTGATATCTTACACCTGGTAAGTCTGGAACACGCCCACCTTTGATCAATACAACAGAGTGTTCTTGCAAGTTATGTCCTTCTCCAGGAATATATGCAGTAACTTCCATGCCGTTGGTAAGCCTAACTCTTGCTACTTTTCTAAGTGCTGAATTTGGTTTTTTAGGAGTAACAGTCCTTACTTGCAAACAAACACCTCTTTTCTGAGGACTTCCTTTAGTAATATTCAATCTATTACTTAATGAGTTAAAGGTAAATCTTAAAGCAGGAGTTTTAGATTTCTTATTAAATTTTTTTCTTGATTTTCTTACAAGTTGATTAATAGTTGGCATAATTTTGTTTATTGAAAATCTACCCAGCATTACATGGTAATATTTGTTTTATGATAAAACCTATAAAACGCTAAAGTAAAAATAAGTTAATTTATATACGCAAGGGAAGAGTATATCTTCGGTTATATAATATAGTCAACGAAAATTAGAACCTATTTCATACAAACTAAACTATAATAACAATAGAGTAAAAAACTTTAATTCATAAAAAATATTTATTTGATATTAAAACAT
Source organism: uncultured Dehalococcoidales bacterium (assembly GCA_964434385.1). Classification (GTDB taxonomy): domain Bacteria; phylum Chloroflexota; class Dehalococcoidia; order Lucifugimonadales; family Lucifugimonadaceae. Next base: position 71,813 of record CAYSUW010000003.1, read on the forward strand.
CGTCAAATTTACTTGACATTTTTTTTACAATACCAAATACTTTTTTATCTCTAATCAAAGTTAGATTAAGTACCAATTAGTAAAAACCAATCAGATATGACTCCTTTGATAAAAACAATCGGATTAGATATTAGTAAAATAAATAAGCTAAATGAAAGTCTTATTAACTTAAATGCCAATTTCTCTCTTGAGACTACAAATAGTTTAAACAATAATATGAATTCAGATTCCATAATATTATTAGGTGCTGACAATATAACTCTTGAATATTTCTATAAATTATTGGGCATTTCAAATGAAGAAAATCACAAAATTTTAATACTTTTACCCATGGTAATCACAGATATATCATCATATTTTAGAGTCGGTTTAGATTTTTGTATGCCACCTCATAGTGCAAGAGAGATAATGATAAGAATAAATTCACTCCTCGGTTCATCAGATGAACCGAGTAATATTCGATTGATTGAATTAGGAGAACTAAAAATAAACCCTCTAACTTACGAAGTTTTTGTAAACAACAAAAAAGTAGATCTGACTTTTAAAGAATATGAATTATTAAAATTCCTAGCATCAAAACCTGGACAAGTGTTTTCTAGAGAATCATTACTACACTCAGTATGGAATTATGATTATTATGGAGGAACAAGAACAGTAGATGTTCATATAAGAAGATTAAGAAGCAAAATCAATGATATGCAAAACCAATTTATAGAAACTATCTGGAACGTCGGATATAGGTTTAGAAGAAAAAATACTAACTGAAAAAATTTAAAATGACTAAAAAAAATAAATCTCAAAAAGAAAAATCTGAAGCAATTGAGTATGTACTCAAACAAGCATCTGAAAATGATGTGAAATTTGTAAGATTATGGTTCCCTGATATTTTAGGGAATTTAAAAGGTTTTGGAATTACTATTGATGAACTAGAAATAGTAATTGAAAGAGGAGCTAGTTTCGATGGAGCTTCCCTATTGGGAACCGAAAGATCAGACGAAAGAGAGTATATCTCTCTGCCAGATCCTGCTACCTTCCAAATATTACCATGGAGACCACAAGAAAATTCAGTAGCTAGAATGATATGTGACATAACAGATTCAGATGGAAATCCTATAAAATTTGATAGCAGATATATATTGAGTGAAAATTTATCAAAAGCTGCGAAACTTGGTTTCAATTTTTACGTTGGAACAGAAATTGAATTTTTTTACTTAAATGGAATAGATAATCCAATTCCAATAGATAATGATGGATACTTTGATCAATCTCCCACTAGAAGCAAAATATCCTCAAACTCAGATTTAAGTGCAAAACTGAGAAGGGAAACTGTATTAGCTCTTGAGTCTATGGGAATACCTATCCAAAACTATCATCATGAAGTAGCGCCTGGTCAACACGAAATTGTTTTAAGGCATACTAATGCTCTTACAATGGCTGACAGCATTATTTCATATAAATCTCTAGCCAAACAAATCGCAATGAATGAAGGAGTGTATGCTACATTTATGCCTAAACCCTTCAACGATCTTGATGGAAGTGGAATGCATACGCATATTTCTCTTTTTGAAGGAGAAAATAATGTTTTCTATGATTCTAAAGACCCATTCTATCTTTCTGAAAAAGCTAAACAATTCATGGCCGGATTATACAAACATTCTTCAGAAATTACTGCAATAACAAATCAATGGGTTAACTCTTACAAAAGATTAGTACCAGGCTTTGAGGCTCCTGCTTTTAATTCTCTAGCATTTTCTGGAGGATGGGGGGATTTGATTAGAGTACCTAAAGCGCGCCCCGAGAAAGGGAATTCGGTTAGAGTAGAGTATAGGTCTCCAGATCCTGCATGTAATCCGTATTTAGCATTCAGTGTTATTCTTGCAGCTGGCCTAGAAGGAATCAACAACTCCTACAGTATCCCAACCAAAGATAGTAGTAAAAAGAATCCGGGTGAGCGATTACCTACAAATCTAAAAGATGCTTTAGAAAAACTATCCAATAGCGAATTGGTGAAAAAATGTATCGGAAAAGAAGCTCTAAATATATTTTTAAATAATAAATACAATGAGTGGGATGAATACTCTAAAACTGTTAGTGATCTTGAAGTAAAAAAATACATTATCTTGTAAAACTAAAATTTATGAAAAACTTAAGTTCTCAAATAGAAAAAAATTTCGAAAAAATAGAGAAAAGTGGTCTCTATGACAAATCACTGGAACATTCTGCATGTGGAGTAGGCTTAATAGCAAACATAAAAGGAATTTCATCTCATAATATCGTAGAAAAAAGCTTGGAAGCTTTGAAAAATCTTGAGCACAGAGGCGCTTCAGGTGCAGATCCTGAAACAGGAGATGGAGCAGGAATACTTATTCAAATACCTCATGAATTTTATAAATCTAGCACATCATCAATAAAATTTAATCTAAATATAGGTGAATATGGAACTGGTATAGTATTCATGAAAAATAACAAAAAAGATGTTCAAAAATGTAAGCAATTGATTGAAGAATGTGCTAATGCTCATCATCTAAAAATAATAGGATGGAGAGAAGTGCCTATCAATCCTAAAGAGATAGGAGATCTTGCTCGAGAAGTTATGCCTAGCATTCAACAATTATTCATAGGTATAACCAATCAAGAACAAAAAAGTAATATTGAGCAAAGAATGTATGCACTTAGGAAAAGTTGCGAGAAAAAAATCACCAGTGAACTTAGTTCTATAGCAATAAAAGAAACATATATTTGTAGCCTTTCATCAACCAAAATAGTTTACAAAGGACTTTTAACTGCAGAACAATTACCAAAGTTTTATGAAGATCTTAATGATAACTCAGTAAAAAGTACCTTTGGCCTTGTACATTCGAGGTTTAGCACCAATACTCTAGGAGAATGGAAACTAGCTCACCCTTATAGATATGTTGCTCATAATGGAGAAATCAACACAGTCAAAGGAAACAGAAACTGGATGAAATCAAGAGAATCTCAATTGAAATGTAGAAATATATCAGAAAATATTGAAGAAATTTTCCCTATTTGTAACTCTAATGACAGTGATACAGCATCTTTTGATAATGTTCTTGAACTTCTAACTATGGGAGGAAGAACCCTTGAACACTCAATGGCTATGATGATTCCTGAAGCTTGGGAAGGGCATGAATCAATGGATCAAAAATTAAAAGATTTCTATAAATTTCACAGCATATTAATGGAACCTTGGGATGGACCTGCTTTAATAGTGTGTACCGACGGGAAAAAAGTGGGAGCTGTTTTAGATAGAAATGGCCTGAGGCCATTTAGATACACTGTAACAAAAGATGGAATGTTAATTATGGGATCTGAAACAGGCTTAATTGATATTGAAGAAGAAAATATTAAGTATAGAGAAAGATTAAGACCTGGCAGAATGTTTCTACTAGATTTTGATGAAGGTAGAATAGTCGATGACAAAGAAATCAAAACTTCTCTCGCAAATAAAAACCCATATTCTAATTGGTTAAAGTCTAACAGTTTAAAAACTTCAGAGTTAAAAGATTCAAGTTCAGAAAAATTAAAAATGTCTTTAACTACTTATCAACAAATTTTTGGTTACTCTCAGGAAGATCTAAAAATATTGATAGAACCAATGATTAAATCAAAAACTGATCCCGTAGGTTCAATGGGAAATGACACACCAATTGCAGCATTATCTAAAAGACCACAGAATTTATTCTCTTATTTCAAACAAATGTTCGCACAAGTTTCCAATCCCCCGCTTGATGCTATAAGAGAAAAGTTAGTAACCCAAATATCTCTTCCTGCGGGAAGAAGATATAACTTACTCGAAGAAAATTCAGAACAAAGTAAAATTTTATTCATAGATAACCCTCTGTTGAACAATGAAAAGCTATCTGCGATTAAAAAAATTCAACATGAAGATATTAAACCAACAATTATTTCAACTCTAATAGAATTTAAGAAAGGAAATTTTAATTTAAAAGAAGAGGTAGCTAATCTTAGAAAAAAATGTGTAAAAGCAATAGAAAATGGGAAAAACATCATTGTACTGTCTGATAAAAATTTAAAAAAAGGATTCCTGCCAATACCTAGCCTATTAGCACTGTCTTCAGTTCATCATGATCTAATCAGAAAAGGATTAAGGTCTAAAGTAGATCTGATTGTAGAATCTGGAGAACCACGAGAAGTACATCATTTCTGCACTCTTTTTGGTTACGGTGCATCTGCTATCAATCCTTATCTTGCATTAGAAACAGTAAAGAAAAATTGTCCTGAAGAAATTGATGCTACAGTAGCAACTTCCAACTACTTAAAATCAACAGAGTATGGACTATTGAAAGTTATGTCTAAGATGGGCATATCAACTTTGCAGGGATATCAAGGGGCACAAATATTTGAGTCCTTAGGTTTATCAAAAGAATTTATAGCTGATTATTTTACTTGGACTCCTAATAAGATTGGAGGGGTAGATGAAAAAAGGGTAGAACAAGATATTACTACAAATTATAATTCTGCATTTCCAGAATCTAAAATTCCTGCAACTTTAGATCTTGATCTAGGAGGATTGTACCTCTGGAAAGGAACTGGAGAAGCTCACATGTGGAACCCAGACACAATATCTCTTCTACAACATGCATCCACTAAAAACCATATTGAAATGTTCAAAAAATTTGAAAGTGTAGCAGATGATGAAACTGAGCAAGCATTTACTATAAGAGGGCTACTAGATTTTGATTTCCAAGAAAATGATAGCATCCCTTTAAACCAAGTTGAGTCAGCAAAAAATATAGTAAAGCGATTCGCCACAGGGGCTATATCTTTAGGCTCAATAAGTAAAGAAGCTCATGAAACACTTGCAATCGCAATGAATCGAATAGATGCCAGGAGTAATACTGGGGAAGGCGGAGAAGATCCTAAAAGATTTTTTAAAGAATCAAATGGAGACTCCAAAAGTAGTAGAATGAAACAAGTGGCATCTGGAAGATTTGGAGTAACAGCCAACTATCTAGTAAATTCTACTGACCTGCAAATTAAAATGGCTCAAGGCGCAAAACCCGGAGAGGGAGGTCAAATACCAGGTGATAAGATCTCTGAATATATAGCATCCATTAGGAAAACTACTCGAGGAGTAGAATTAATATCGCCTCCACCTCATCATGATATATATTCAATTGAAGATTTAGCACAATTGATTCATGACTTAAAAAACATCAATAGGGATGCAAGAATAAATGTAAAATTAGTATCAGAAGCTGGAGTAGGAATTATTGCTGCTGGAGTAGCAAAAGCTAAAGGTGATGTAGTCCTAATTTCAGGAATGAGCGGTGGTACTGGAGCGGCCCCATTAGGATCTATAAGACACGCTGGACTTCCTTGGGAATTAGGATTAGCAGAAACTCAACAAACATTAATTTCTAATGGCTTGAGAGGAAGAATTGTTGTACAAACAGATGGTCAGATGAAAACAGGAAGAGATGTAGCTATAGCAACTTTGCTAGGCGCAGATGAATGGGGAATAGCAACGGCAAGTTTAATAGTTATGGGTTGCATAATGTTAAGAAAATGCCATTTAAATACTTGTTCTGTCGGAGTAGCCACTCAGGACCCTGAGTTGACTAAATTATTCAAAGGAACTCCCGAGGCAATAGTAAACTACTTCATGTTCTTATCAGAATCTCTAAGAAATTATATGGCTTTACTTGGTTTTAGAACTGTAGATGAGATGGTAGGAAGAGTGGATAAGCTAAAGCAGAAAAATCTTAATGACAATAATTTAAATATTAATTTAAGTGCAATTCTAGAATCACCAAAAGTAGTAAACAATGATACTAGACATGCTTCGACTTTTCAGAATCATGGATTAGAAAAAGCTCTAGATTTTGAAATTTTAAATGAAATAAAAAAATCAATCCATGAAAAACAAAAAATTTATTTAAAGAAAAAAATCAATAATTCGAATAGAACAGTAGGTTCAATTATTAGTTCTGAGATAACAAAATTGTATGGAGAAGAAGGTCTTTCTGAAGGAACAATAAAAATTGATTTCACTGGAAGTGCAGGCCAAAGCTTTGGCGCTTTTATATGTAAAGGAATTACATTTAAGTTATTCGGAGATTCTAATGATTATTTGGGGAAAGGTTTATCAGGAGGAAAAATTATAGTTGTGCCTGGTATTAAATCAAATTTTGTGCCCGAAGAAAATATCATTATCGGAAATGTAGCATTATATGGAGCCACTGGTGGTGAAGTGTACATCAAAGGCATGGCGGGAGAGAGGTTCTGTGTAAGAAACAGTTCTGCTGTTGCTGTTGTCGAAGGAATTGGTGATCATGGTTGTGAATATATGACAGGAGGAACAGTAGTAATACTTGGCCCGACTGGCAGGAATTTTGCTGCAGGAATGAGTGGAGGCATAGCTTATGTTTTAGACGATGAAGATACATTTATTTCTAAATTCAATTCTGAAATGTGTGATATCGAGAAAATATCCATTAATTCAGAAGATGAGCAAATTTTATTTGGACTTATAAAAAAACATAACCTAGAAACAGGCAGTACATTAGCTGAGAAAATTATCAATAATTGGGGAGATTACTTAGATAAATTTAAAAAAGTACTACCTAAAGCTTATGCTAGAGCTTTAAAAGAATTAAACAAAAAACATACAGTAAAAGTAACTTTAGATGGGTAAATTAACTGGATTCAAAGAATACGATCGTCAAAACTTCAAGAGAAGAGATGTAAAGGAAAGAATCAAAGATTGGAAAGAGATATATTTTCCATGGAACAAAGAAGAAGCTAAACAACAAGCAGCTAGATGTATGGACTGTGGCGTACCATTCTGTAATAGCGGATGTCCATTAGGAAATTTAATACCTGATTGGAACGACTTAGTGTATACAGAGGATTGGAAAAAAGCTATCAATCAACTACATGCAACCAATAACTTTCCAGAATTCACGGGAAGAATATGCCCTGCACCATGTGAAGCAGCATGTACTCTCAGTATAAATGATGAACCTGTAGCAATAGAATATATTGAAAAAACTATTGTAGAGAGAGCATTTTCTGAAGGATGGATAAAACCTGAACCTCCAAAAACAAGAACAGGAAAAGTAATCGCTGTAGTCGGCTCAGGGCCAGCAGGTCTAGCAGTAGCACAACAATTAAATAGAGCTGGACATAAAGTTACAGTTTTTGAAAGAGACTCAAGAATTGGAGGTTTACTAACTCTCGGAATACCTGATTTCAAATTAGAAAAGAAAATAGTAGAAAGAAGGGTGGAAATTATGAGAGAAGAGGGAATTGGTTTCCAAGTAAATGTGAATGTTGGAGAAAATTATTCTTCTAGAGATCTTATAAAAAAATTTGATGCAATATGTCTAGCAGGCGGATCAACAATTCCAAGAAATTTAGATGTAGAAGGAAGAAATTTAAATGGTGTTCATTACGCAATGGAATATTTAACACAACAAAATAATTTCAATGAAGGTATTGATGTTGAGAACTCAAAGAGAATACTAGCAACTGACAAAAATGTAATAATTTTAGGAGGAGGAGATACTGGAGCTGACTGTTTAGGTACTGCTCATAGACAAGGAGCAGCAAATATTACTCAGTTAGAATTGATGGAAGCTCCACCTGAGAATCGCTCAACAAATAACCCTTGGCCAGAATGGCCTCTGATAATGAGAACATCTTCTGCTCATGAAGAAGGTGGTGATAGAGAATATTCAGTGCTAACTAAAAAACTGACTGGAATCAACGGAAATGTAAAAGAACTTCATGCTGTAAAAGTGAAATTCGAAAAAGACTCTTCTGGAAAATTAACTCTGAAAGAAGAATCAAATTCTAATTTTATTATTAAAGCAGATTTAATACTTCTTGCAATGGGGTTTTTACATCCTCAGAAAGAAGGTTTGTTAGAATCACTGAAAATAGACTTAGATGATAGAGGAAATGTAAGCACAAAATCTAACATGATGTCATCGCAAGAAAAAATCTTTGTTTGTGGAGACATGCATCATGGACAATCTCTAGTGGTTACGGCCATAGCTAGTGGCAGAGATTGTGCTAGAAATATAGATTTATGGCTTATGGGTAAATCTAACCTTCCGAAAGTAAGAGGTTTTGCAAAGTTTAATTACTAAAGAATCAAGAGGAAATGATAGAAAATATAACAAATTGGATAAAAGAATATGCCAAAATTAATAAAAGAGATTCATTAATTGTTGGTATTTCTGGAGGAATTGATAGTTCTGTAGTTAGCACTTTATGCGCTAAAACTAATTTTCCTGTTCATGTAGCATCAATGCCAATAAAGCAATTACCTGTTCAACATGATTTAAGTCTAGCTCATGGCAAATGGTTAATAGAAAATTTCTCTAACGTAAACCATCATGTGATCGACCTTGGAGAAACATATGATATTTTTTACAAACTGATGAAAAATAAATTTAATTCTGAACACTCATTCGCAAACACAAAGTCAAGAATAAGAATGGTAGCATTACATCAGATATCTGGTGCCACTAATGGGATTGTAGTAGGAACAGGAAACAAAGTAGAAGATTTTGGAGTTGGGTTCTATACAAAATATGGAGATGGAGGAGTAGATATTTCTCCGATTGCTGATTTAATGAAGTCAGAGGTATGGAATATAGGGAAAAAATTAGGAATACTACAGCAAATAATCGATGCTCCTCCAACAGATGGGTTATGGGAAGACGGAAGAACAGATTCAGAACAACTAGGAGGATTAACATATGCACAAATGGAAGATGCTATGGAAAATTCAAATAGCAAATATTTTAAAGAATACACAAAGATAAGAAACCCAAATCTACATAAAATGAATCCAATACCTATATTTAAAAAACCTAATAGTTAAAAAATGATGTGCAAATATAAATTCTTAAAAAAAATAATTCCGACTTTTATAATAATCCCTTTAATAATATCCTGCTCTTCAAATGAAGAAACTGATATTTCAAATATTAAGAATACTTCTGAAAGAACAAGCCTGATATTAGCCTACGAAGAATCTCTTAATAATTTATACAATGAAAACGTATCTAGTCTAGTAAAAATAAGTATTTTATATCCTGGAATTACTGAACCTGTAACTGGTTCAGGATTTGTTTGGGATCTAGAAGGGCATATTGTTACAAACGATCATGTAGTTAGAGATATCATGAAAAGAGGCCAAGCTGAATATGCTGAAAACATTCAAGTATTATTTGAAAATAATCTCGATATAAGCGCAAAACTTGTAGGTGGAGATCCATATTCTGATATAGCAGTACTTAAACTAACTAATAAAAACAATGTTGATTTGCAACCAGTTATATTAGCAGACAGCACTGAAGTAAAAGTAGGTCAAACTGCAATAGCTCTAGGGAATCCTTTTGGGCAAGATTTCACTATGACAGTTGGAACAATATCAGCTATTGGAAGGACTAGATCTGATTTAATATCTAACTATCAAATAGGATCAGTTATTCAAACTGATGCACCAATAAATCCTGGAAATTCAGGAGGTCCTCTATATAATATTTCTGGAAAAGTAGTAGGAATGAACAGCCAAATACAGAGTCGAAGCGGAAGTAGCTCTGGCATAGGTTTCGCTGTCCCTAGTAACACAATAAAAAAAGTTGTGGCTTCTTTATTAGAAAAAGGGTTTCATGAACATCCTCATCTAGGTATTATGGGCAAATCACTAGAGCAAAGAGATAGAGATTTTTTAAATATAGAAAACAATATGACAGGAGTATTAATTACAAATATGTTGATGGATGGACCAGCAGACAAAGCGGATCTAGAGCTCGGAGACATTATAAGAAAATTAGAAACAACTTCTATAAATTCGATGACTGAATTAATTAATTATTTAGCAGATAACACAAAACCTAATGAGACAATAAAAATAGAAATTCTCCGAGATAAAAAAGTCACTTCAATAGACGTTATCCTAGGATCAAGACCTCCTTTTATACAAAATTAAAATAACAAAAATAAATGTGCCACTTGGCTGTTATTCTAATAGAACAACTGTGCTAATATCTAATGCAAAGTATTTATGATAGCCTGAAAAAAGTGGAATATTCCATATTAAAACAATGTTAATAAAAACTAAGAAAAATTTGCCAAAAAAAGATCAAAAAGACACTTCAAAACAAAAAATTCTTGAGACAACTATTTCTCAGATAGAAAAGAGCTACGGAAAAGGTTCAGTAATGAGAATGGGCACGAATGGCTCTATAGAAAAAATTGACAGTATCCCAACAGGATCAATTGCACTAGATTTAGGATTAGGTATTGGAGGTGTCCCAAAAGGAAGAATAGTTGAAATATTTGGTGCAGAATCTGCAGGCAAATCAACTCTAGCACTTTCTATAGTAGCAGAGTGTCAAAAACAAGGTGGAACAGCAGCTTTCATTGACGTCGAACATGCATTAGATCCTGTATATTCCAAAGTGATAGGTGTAAATGTAGAAGAACTTTTGATTTCACAGCCTGATTCAGCAGAACAGGCATTAGAAATCACAGACTATCTAGTGAAAAGTGGAGCAATAGATGTGATAGTTATTGATAGTGTTGCAGCTTTAGTGCCTAATGTAGAATTAGAAGGGGATATGGGAGACATGCAAATAGGACTTCAAGCAAGACTGATGTCACAAGCACTTAGAAAATTAACCGGATCTATAAATAGAACAAAAACTGTAGCAATATTTATAAACCAACTTAGAGAAAAAGTAGGAATAGTCTTTGGAAATCCTGAAGTTACACCTGGTGGTAGAGCATTAAAATTTTACAGTTCAGTAAGAATAGATCTGAGAAGAATAGAGCCCATTAAAATTGGCACAGAATTAATAGGTAATAGAATAAGAGCTAGAATTGTAAAGAATAAAGTAGCCCCACCATTCAAAAAAGCTGAATTGGATATATTATTTTCAGAGGGAATAAGCAAAGAGGGTTCTTTGTTAGATTTAGGAGTAGAAAAAAATATAATAACAAAGAGTGGATCTTTTTATTCCTATGAAGATGTTAAGTTGGGTCATGGTCGTGAAGCAAGCAGAAGTTTCCTGAAAGATAATATTGAAATAGCTCAAAAAATTGATCAACAAATAAGACAATCTACAGAACTATAAAATCCTGAATTTTTCATAAAGAGTTTAACATCATGTTAAATATCACGTATCCTAATGTCTAAATCTCAAAATTAAAAAACTATTTCAATATTATGGATTTCTTAATAGCTATTTCAATTATTTCTTTTGCACTATTGGTTAGTGCATTTATAAGTGCGTCTGAGTCTAGCATAATCGCTGTGAATAAAATTAGAATAAAACATCTAGATCAAGAAGAGGGTAATAAGAGAGCTGCAGCAGTTACAAAAATACTTGAACAACATGATTATTTCTTTGGATCTATTCTGCTTATTGGAAATATAATGAATATTTTAATCGCAACAGTTAGTACAAGTTTTATCATTTCTGTTCTTGGTCAAAATTCTGGCTTTGCAATTATTTTAGCTTCTATAATCACTACATTAATAGTAGTAATTTTTGGAGAATTAACTCCTAAAACTATTGCCACAGTTACTGCAGAAAAATGGTCATTAAGTACTGCATATATAATCAGATTCTTAATGGTTATTACTACACCATTAGTATTTCTCTTCACTTTGGTACCTAATACATTACTAAAAATAATGGGCAGATCTACTTCATTCCGTACTCCTGCACTTACTACAGGAGAACTTAGAATGATGATAGATATGGGAGAAGAAGAAGGAACTGTTCAAGCAAGTCAAGGTGAAATGCTAGAAAATATTTTCAGATTTGGAGAAACTGAGGTAAAGGAAGTTATGACTCCAAGAAACAATATAGAATGGGTGCACTCAGAAACCATTCTAGAAGATTTCTTGTCCCAATATAAAGAACATCCTCACAGTAGATTCCCAGTATATGAAGATGAATACGATGATGTGGTAGGAATTTTATCTACTAAAGATGTAGTTACTTCTATAGCTCAAGGAAATTTAAAATCTAAAGATCCAATAATAAGAATAATGAGAGCTGCTTTATTCGTACCTGAAGCTAAACGCTTAGACGAATTGTTTACATCTATGCGTCAATCTGGTCATAAAATTGCGCTAGTAGTTGATGAATTTGGTGGAGTTTCTGGTTTAATGACTTTAAGTAAAGTTATAGAACAAATAGTTGGAACTACAGGAGAAGAAGGGTTAAGTCCAAAGGAAAGATTTATCACTATAGACACTGACACCTATGAAATAGAAGCGTCTATGTCTGTAGATGAAGCGAATAATCTTCTTGAATTAAATATACCAGAAGGAGATTATGAAACCATTGCTGGATTTATATTGGAAACAGCACAATCTATTCCCTCAATTGGTAAAAGGTTAAGGTATGGAGACTTAAGAATGACTGTTACTTCCATGGAAGGAAATAAATTAGAGAAAGTCAGAATAAGAAAAAGACCTAATCTATATGAATAGTAAAAAATTGAAATTAAATCTAAATAAAACTAATAGAGTCACTGAACAGTTCACAAAAAAAATATCTTCAGGATTATTGAAAAGTAAATTTGATATTAATACACCTTTAATGATATCTGCGTCTGGGGGTTCAGACTCAACTGCATTGTTATTAGGGCTAAAACTATTAAATAAAGATTTCAACAATCTCACTGTAATTCACGTTAACCATAAATTAAGAGACATAGAATCCGAAGAAGATGCATTATTTCTTAAAAAATTATGTGATTCTCTAGAAATTCCCTTATTAATAAAAAATGAACCTGTTCCATGTATAAAAACTGATTCTTTATCTAATTTAGAAGAAAGATTAAGTCACATAAGATATGATATTTTCGCTAAATCAGCAACAGATTCAGGTATAGATACTATCGCTACCGGGCACACCATGGATGATAATTCTGAGTCTGTATTACTAAACATTACTAGAGGCACTTCTCTAAGAGGTATATCAGGAATAAGAAGAATAAAAAAACTTAAACAACATGGAAAGATTCCACCAATTAAAATTATCAGACCTATGCTACAAATTGATAAAAAAGAAATAAAACAATTTTTAAAAGAAATGAAATTAAACTACAGAACAGATTCTACAAATATAGATATTTCATATTCAAGAAATAGAATCAGGCATGTTGTTATTCCAGAACTAGAACAACTAAATCCCAAATTAAAGTATTCAATTTACAAATTATCCCAAAACGCAAATTCTCAATTATCTAAACAGTTACCTTTAATAAACAAATTGTGGAATAGTGATTTTATTATTAGAACAAAAGAAAAAATCGTATTAGACAAACGAATCTTTAATATACTTCCTTCAGAAACTATTCATATGTTATTTATTAAAGCTGGAAAATTTATTTCAAGCGAAGATTCAATATATTCCGAACATATAAAAATGATCTCCAAATTTTTAAAAACATCAAAGTATACTAAATTAGAATTTTCAGAAGGTTTAATCATAGAAAATTATAGATATAAGCTTGTTTTTAAAAACAACCATTTAGAAGAAATTAATCCTTTTCCTAAGATATTAAATTCTAAAGCATTAAAAATACCTGGAAAGGTACAATTAACTGAAAATCACAGTATTCAAGCAAAAATGCATAATTCACCTATAAACTTATCAAAAGGTTTTCAAATGGAAACATTCCTAGATTTATCTAAAGTGAAAGAACCTTTATTTATCAGAACAAAAAAACCTGGAGATAAAATAAGATTATTAGGAATGTCAGGTCATAAATCTTTAAATCATCTAATGATTGACAGGAAAATACCTCTCATCTGGAGAAAAAACATCCCCGTAATTGAAAAAGATGAGAAAATTGTTTGGGTTGTTGGGTTTCCACCTGCAGATTGGGCAAAAATTACTGAAAATACCAGGAAAATAGTTAACCTAAAATACCTAATCAACAATATTAATGAGTCACCTGTTTTCTAATTTTAATTCTTTCTAATTTTTTATTTTGAGTATACCCAGGAACTACTCCTCTCTTAGAAACAAGATTCCCATCAATTTCCTTAATATCAGCTCGTATTTTAAAAGGAGATGCTGAAGCAATAAATCTTCCTACTCCTATCACCTGAATTAGTCTTCTTTTTTTTATTCTTTCATTATCATCATCCAAATCATTATTTAATGATTTGGAATCTAGCCAATTATCTTCAACCTCAATTAAGTTGACTATATCATCAGGAGTAACATCACAATTTATAGAAATATCAATTTCTTCTTTACCTATCTGATCCAATCTCTCTCTTAATTCAACAATTAAATCAGGTTTTAAACCACCTCTTCCTTCTGGAGGTTCTATTCTTATTCCTCTTATAGGAAACTCTGAAACAACTCTAATTGCTTCTTCAATTTCATCACCTAAAACACCAACTAGAATGACAACTGGAATATTTCGATCACCTTTAGTTATTAAAGAAGAAGCAGCATCAACAACATCCCCATGTATTAAAACAAGAGAATTTGACATCCCTCCAACAGGAGTTTGATTATTCATTCTGCTCCCCAAAATAGATGAACAACCACTACATCCTCCAACAATAGATGAGTAATCCATTAATCCTACAATATTGGGATGAATATTTGATGCACCAAAATTCACTACTGGAATATCATCTGCCACATTAACACATTCATTTGCAGCTGTAGCCCATCCAGAACAAGAACTTAAAATACCTGATAAAGCTGTTTGATAAATCGCAAAAGGCGAATATGGACTCTTAATCCTCATTATTACATCACCTTTGTATATTTGTTCTCCTTCTCTCATTGCCCATATTTCAACATTTGGATTTTGTGTAATATGTTGCAATAGTTGTATAGACTCATCTACACCACACAATATTCCATCTTGATCTACAGAGAATTCAGTTGTAACAATCGGATTTTTCCCAATATCCCTAAGGATATTTGCAGTCCTAATCAAATCAGCATTAGAAGTATCTCCAACTTGAACTGATTTATTTATTTCAAAATTAGCCATATTAAATCTATTAGTTAATCTTTTTCAAACTAAATGAATCATAAATTACTTTTAAGATTATCACCATAATTTAAAAAAACTTAATCCTTAATAACCCAATTAAATCTTTAATAATAGTAGACAATATTTTTACTTTACTGTCACGGTCATCTCTCCAAATCACTGGTATTTCTTTTATAGACAGACCAGATTTCTCAGATTTGTATAATAACTCTGTATCAAAAAACCAACCATTATCTTTTACATTTTTCAAAACATCTAGAATTGATTCTCTTTTTGCAATTTTAAATCCACATTGTGCATCTTTAAATTTTGTTCCTAAAATTATTCTAAATATTAAACTATAGGTTTTAGATATAAAGTCTCTTTTGAAACTTCTACCATAAACCTTTGAATCTTTTAATAATCTTGATCCTATAAGGATATCAAAATCATCAGAATTCATATGTTCCAATGAAACTATCAATGCTTCAAGGTCTGTAGATAAGTCAACATCCATATAGGAAACTAAGTCAGCATTACTTAATAACCAACTATCTTTCACTGCTCTGCCACGACCAGGTTCTTCGTAAGAACGTACGATTACATTAGAATAATTATTGGAAAGAAATCTTGCAATTTTCAAAGTTTCATCAGTTGACCCATTTTCTGCTATTACAATTTTCCAATCAATTGAGATTCTATTACTCAAAAAAGTATGTAGTGTCTCTACACTTTTTTTTAAAATTTTACTCTCATTAAAGACTGGAAAAACTATATCCAAAGTACGAAACATTCAACAACCTAATTAATGTAAAAAGTGGCGTTTTCCTGTAATTACCATTGAAATTCCAGCTTTATCAGCCTCAGATATCACATCATCATCTCTTATGGAACCGCCAGGTTGAATTACAGATTTAATTCCTGATTCTATTGCTATTTTCAATCCATCTGCAAAAGGAAAAAAAGCATCCGAAGCAAGAACTGAACCATTCGAATCACTTCCTGCTACTTCACATGCAATTTTTACACTACTTAAACGATTCGGTTGACCTGCCCCAATACCTATAATGCTATTGTTTTTTACTAATACAATAGCGTTAGATTTTATTAAAGAACAAACCTTATTCGCAAATTTCAAATCTGATATTTCTATATCAGATGGTTTGTTCTTTGTTACAATTTTATAATCATCCCATTCCTCAATTACAGCATCTTGATGTTGAACTAAAAAATCTCCAGATAAAGATTTTATAATTAATTCTTTCTTATTAATTGAAACTGATTTAAGAATCCTTAATTTTTTCTTTTTCTTTAAAATTTCTAAACTTTTTTCTGAATAACCAGGAGCTATTATTAGTTCAAAAAAAAATTTTTGAACTAAGATAGCAGTTTCTTCTTCTACCTCACTATTAAAACCTACAATTCCACCAAATGCAGATACTGGATCTCCTGAAAGAGCATTCAAAAATGCTTGAGCTTGATTTTGATGATAAGAAAGTCCACATGGATTCGCATGTTTAACTATAGAAACTGCATGTTTTTCAAACATGCCAACACTTTTAGATGCAGCTTCTGCATCAATAAAGTTACAATATGACATTTCTTCTCCATTTAATTGCTCATCACTTATAAAACCTTCACTATTATTTGTATTTGGTCTATATAAACCTCCCTTCTGATGAGGATTTTCTCCATATCTAAGATCTTTCACTTTTTTTAAATTAATTTGTATTTCTTGAGGCATTAAATTCAAATCATTGTTTGTATTTGATAATTTTCTAAAGTATTCAGATATGGAAAGATCATATTTTAAAACATAATTAAAGGCTTTATAAGCTAATTTCTTTCTTTGTTCAAAAGACATTAAATTATTCAAAATTAGTTCACTTACAAAAGAATAATCATCTTTATCAGTTACTACTATGACATCATTAAAATTTTTGGCCGCTGCTCGAATCATAGAAGGCCCACCAATATCTATATTTTCTAAAACATCTTGAAGTTCAGAATTTTTATCATTAGCAATTTCTTCAAACGGATACAAATTATTAACAACTAAATCAAATTTTTCTATATTGAGATCTTGAAGTTCTTCTAAATGAGATTTATTATTCCCAATTGAAAGAATCCCAGCATATATTTTCGGATGTAGAGTTTTAACTCTTCCATCAAGAATTTCAGGGAAACCTGTGGAATCAGAAATATTTTCTGCAAAAAGTCCCTGTTTTTTTAAATAATCTAATGTGCCTCCAGTGCTAATAATTTTAAACCCTTGAGAAATTAAAAATTTTGCAAATTCAGAAATTCCTTTCTTATCATAAACACTAATTAAAGCTCTCAAAAAATCCCTCCAAATACAGGATACTATTTAAACTTTATTTTCTCACCAGAAGAATGATTGGTAACAACTCCAATTATTCTAGCATCAGGAATTAATTTTTGAATGGTTTCTTTATGCTTTTTATCAATTACAACTATCATACCTATTCCCATGTTAAAGACATTAAACATTTCTTTTATTTTTATATTTCCTCTTTTCTGAATAAAGTTAAATAATTCTGGTATGTCCCAAGAATCTTTAATAATTTCAGCACCCAGATTTCCTGGAATAGATCTAGGAAGATTACCTATAATGCCTCCACCAGTAATATGTGATAAAGATTTAACTATGGTGTTAATTGGATCAATAGAATTCTTATAGTTTTTGTGAGGAGCAATAAGAAGATTTCCTAATGATCTATTAGTTTGAGGTACTATTTCATAAAGACTTGATGAATCATTATCTAAATTGAATACTGATCTTACAAGTGAAAATCCATTAGTATGCAAACCATTTGATGACAGTCCAACTAAAAGATCTCCGTTTTTCACAGAATTCAGATTAAATTTTAGATCCGGATTTACTTGCCCAACCATAAACCCAACTAAATCAATATCACCATCTTTATATACACCAGGCATTACTGCTGTTTCTCCACCTAACAAAGTACATTCTACATCTCTACAAGCATTGGCTAAACTTTTCACAATCGTCAAAATTTCCTCTGATTTAATTTCTCCACAAGCAATATAATCCATAAAAAATAAGGGTTCTGCTCCTGAAGGTAAAATATCATTAACTCCATGATTTACTAAATCAAAACCTAAAAAATTCATTTCTCCCATCATTTGTGCAATTTTGATCTTTGTACCTACGCCATCAACAGAGGAAGCTAAAAGATTAGATTTTTTGAAATCAATCTCTGAGATTCCAGCAAAAAAACCACTAATATGAGAATTAGGATTTTTAAAATCTTTTAAAATCTTTCCAATTTCTTCTTTTAAATTCTCAGATGCATCCAAATCAACACCTGATTCTTTGTAATTATTACTGAACATTACTATTTATAAGATTAAGGAATTTCTTCCAGTTGCATTTTATTCATCTCTAATTGAACAGGGATAGGATATTCTCCAGTGAAACAAGCCCTGCAATAGCTAGAATCTTGTACACCTACAGCTTTTAATAATCCTTCAACATTTAGATATCCAAGAGAATCGGAACCTATGTATTTTCTAATTTCTTCTATACTTTTTTGTGCAGCAATCAATTCAGCATGTTTACCCATATCAACTCCAAAATGACAAGGAGAAATTATAGGGGGAGCACAAACTCTCATATGTATTTTTCTGACACCAGCTTGTCTTAATATTTTCATTACTCTAGGAGTAGTGGTACCTCTCACAATACTATCATCTACTACAACAATATCTTTTCCTTCAATTAATTTCTTTAAAGGATTAAATTTTGTCTTAACTCCCAAATCTCTAATCTTTTGATTTGGTTCAATAAAAGTTCTTCCAACATATCGATTTTTCACTAATCCTTCTCCAAAAGGAATATTAGATTCATTAGCATAGCCTACTGCAGAAGCAGTAGCAGAGTCAGGAATTCCAATAACCATATCAGCTTTTACAGGGTGTTGACGAGCTAATTCAGCACCCATTGCCATCCGACTAGAATAAGTTAACTTCCCTTCAATGATTGAATCAGGTCTAGAAAAATAAATTTGCTCGAAAATACACATAGAATGTGTTTGTCTAGCTCCTGAGAAGACACTAGAAGAGACTCCTTTTTTATTTATTACAATTGTTTCACCAGGCTGAATATCTCTAATAAATTTTGCTCCTAAATGATCTAAAGCACATGTTTCAGATGCTAAAACAAATCCTCCTTCGATTTCTCCCAAACATAAAGGTCTAATTCCTAAGGGATCTCTAACACCTACTAAAGTGTCCTGGGATAACATTACTAAAGAATAAGCACCTTTTAATTTACTCATGCAATACTCAGATTTTTGGTGCCAATTTAATCCTGGACTCATGGCATAAAGTTGTGCGATTATTTCTGAATCAGAAGTAGAATTATAATTTTCCACACCCCATTCTGAAAGATGACTCTTAAGATCCAATGCATTAATCACATTCCCATTATGACCTAAATAAAGACTGCCGTTAGGGCCATCAGCTCTAATTGGTTGAGAATTATAGGTTCTGTTTGATCCCATAGTTGAATATCTTGTATGACCTATGGCTATATTACCTTTTAATTTATTCAAATTTTTTTCTTTGAAAACCTGATTAACTAAACCTAAATCTTTATGTAATGATATTTTTTGACCATCAGAACAGGCTATCCCAGCACTTTCTTGACCTCTGTGTTGAAGAGAGTAAATACCTAAATAGGTTAATCGGGAAATATCTTGATCTAAAGAATAAATACCAACTACACCACAACTTTCGCTAGGTTTTTCATTATCAATATTATAAGAAACTTCCATATCACCTATCTTAGATCTTAAATATCAATTGTAATCAAGAAATCCATAAGGTATCAATAAAAAATTATATCTTATGTGTTTTTACCTCGTATTAATTCTTTTTCATATAGAGAAAAAACTCTTTATTACCTTTAATTCCTAATAACTTAGACTTTTTAAGCCCCCAAATAGTAATTTTTTCATTCAAGGTCCAATTTAAGAAA
Organism: uncultured Dehalococcoidales bacterium; assembly: GCA_964434385.1. Lineage (GTDB taxonomy): Bacteria > Chloroflexota > Dehalococcoidia > Lucifugimonadales > Lucifugimonadaceae. The sequence goes on from CAYSUW010000003.1 coordinate 91,866, forward strand.
TCTCCTAAAACTTTAGCATGTATTAATGGATTTTTTATAATTCCGCCATCTTGTACATCAATTTTTTTAGCTTCAAACTGAGGTTTAATCAAAACTATCAAAAGACCATTTCTCTTTAATAAATTCATACAATTTCTAATAATTAATTTTGCTGAAATAAAAGAAACATCGATAACTATCAGGTCTACTTTAGAATCATTAGGCAGTATAAATCTATATCTTGCATTTAAACCCTCTACTGGGAAAACTTTTGGGTTATTACGTAACTTCCAATCCAATTGTCCTTTCCCTACATCAACAGAATAAACAATTTTCGCATTTCTCTGGATTAAACAATCTGTAAAACCACCAGTTGAAGCTCCTATATCAAGTGCCTTTTTACCAGAAACATCTATATTAAAATCATCAAGAGCAAAATTTAATTTATCACCACCTCTAGAAACAAATTTCTTAGATGAAACGAGTTGGATTTTACTATTAGAATCAACTTTTACATGAGGAAGTAAGACCCTATATTCTGTCTTTAATAATTTTATTTTACCAGTCCAAATATCTTTTCTTGCTTGATCTAAATTTTTTGAAATCTTTCTTTCAACTAATAATTCATCAAGCCTTATTTGATTTTTCATTCTCAATTTAGTCAGATATCCTTTTTTGGGAAAATTTTTCTTCTATTTCACTTCTATTTGGAATTTTACTATATCCAAATCCTTCTATAGATAAACTAGCAGCAGCATTTGCCATTTGTGCAGATAGCAATAGATCTGCTGTCTCATAGAAAAAAATCATAAAAGCAGAAGCCCAAACATCTCCTGCACCTGTAGAATCTATTAAATTAGAATTATAACCTGGAATATGATTCCATTTTCCTGATTCACTAATATATACTCCATTAGCCCCACAAGTCACAGCCACATATTTGACTTTTAAAGCAAAATGTTCCCAAAATTCTTTTTTTATATCTTCATTAGAAAAAATAACTAAATCAAGACCAGATAAATCTATATCTTCCCAATTTTGTATAAGATGAATTTTCCCATTCACATCTTTATCTCTTATCCACCCTTGCAAATTACAACCTACAAAACCTTTTTTGAAAATCTTAGGGAAATAAATAAATTCTTTAAATATTGGGGCTAACAAAATAATTTTACAGTCTAACCATTCTTTTGGAATAAGAGAAAAATCAATTTCCTTCGCGCTAGATTTAACATATTGGATTCTTTTATTTTCTATATAGATATTCTCAAATTTTGTATTATGTTCACTTAAAATATTTTTTACAAGAAAATTCTGTAAAATCTTTTTGAAAGGGAAATCTTTACTTGCACTTGTAACCACTGCTACATTCAAGCCTAATTTCTTAGATAAGAGTGCTGAATATAATGAAGTACCACCAAATGTATCTAGATTAATATTTTTGTGAATTATCGTATCCTGAGTCACATGACCAATTACTAAAAAATCAGGATTTTCAATTTTTGTCAATCTCTAACTGGAAATATAACCACTTGACGCTTTAATCCACTACCTTTACTCTCTGTTCTCACTTTTCTATTTTCAGATAAAGCTACATGTATTACCCTTCTCTCAAAAGCAGGCATAGGGTTTAGTCGAAATGGTTTTCCAGATTTTGTAACTTTCGAAGCAGAATTTTCTGCTAACATTTCTAGACTTGAAATTCTTCTGTCTCTATAACCCTCAACATCTAAAGTGATTCTTATAGATTTATTTAATTGACGTTTAAGAATCAAAACTATTAAGAATTGCATGGCTCTTAACGTCTCTCCTTTTCTTCCTATAATTAAACCTGCATCTTCACCTTCAATTTCAAAATACAATCCATTATCTTCATTTTCTTCTCTAAGATATGTATTCACTGAAACGCCTAAACTAGATATCAGAAAATCCATTACTTCAACTGCCAATTTTTCTGTTTCCTCATCAACCTCTTCATCATAAATATTATATGAATTTACTTCTTCTTCTTTTTCTGTTCTTTGTAAAGTAGGTTTCTTCTGAAAATCTAACATCGTTGAAGAAATTGTAACTTCTATTTCCGCAGCTTCGCCCCCTAATCCTAAAACACCTCCTCTTCCTGGATTCAGAACCTTAATTTCTACGTCTTCCCTTTTTAGATCTAGTTTTTCTAGAGCGGACTTTGTTGCTTCTTCCACTGTTTTCCCTGTGTATTTTTGAGTCGTCATTTTTAGTATCATCCTCCCGATTATTTTTTTCTTTTTCTATTCGAATGGAATTAGTCTCTTGAAGATTCTTCTTTATCCCTAATCCCATCTTATTTAAAATAAAATATTGAATGCCTATACCAGTAATATTAGAGAACAGTATATACACTGCTAGCCCTGCTGGAAAAGAAAGAGTAAAAAACCCAAACATTATAGGCATCATCCAAAGCATCATTTTATTAGTTTGTTGTTGCCTTGCATCACCTGTGTTGAAAGTAGTCATTTTTTGTTGTAACCAAGTAGTAGCTCCTACCAATAGAGGTAACATGATCATGAAAATTCTAGGTGTACTTTGTACAGGATCTACTAAATTCATAGTTAGAAATTCACTATTAATTGGCAACTGATTAATTACTGGATTCCAAGTATAAAGATATGAAGATAAATTAGCTAAACCTTCAGGGGTAGGAGGTACAGTTTTAAAAATGGCTCTATATAAACCAATCCAAATTGGTAACTGTATTATCATAGGTCCTAAACACCCTATTGGATTCATCCCAGTTTGGCGATATAATGCCATAGTTTCAGATGTCATTTTCTGCCTATTGTCTTTATCTTTCTTATCCTTATATTTATCTTGAATAGCTTTTATCTTAGGCTGAATTTCTGCCATACCTTTCATTTGTTTTACTTGACGTACTTGAAGAGGAATCATAAGTATTCTTACAATTACAGTAAATAAAATTATGCTAAATCCAAAGTTATAAAAAATGGTATAAATTAAAGTCAATGTGTTAACCATTGGCCTCATAATTATTTCAGCCCAAAATATTCCAAAGATATCCATAATATCTTCTATCTACATCCTTCTAATTTTTCTAAATTAAAACATCTAACTAATGTCCGATCCCCCGTTGAGAAAGTTTTTACTCGAGCTTCTCTATCAATGACATATAAAAGATTGTCAACTACTAATGGGCTTACTAATACACCTTCATCTACTGGAAATTCCCCTAAAACACTTCCTGTAACAAGATCAAAAATCCCAACTGTTTCTTTATCAAATGGAATAGCTAAAGATTCTTGACCAGAGTGATCAAAAATTATTGATCCTCCAACTGCTTTACCTTTATATTTTGACTTGGTGTTCCATATAATACTCAAAGAATTTCCATCGATTGCATAAATATTTCCAGTAAGAGTTGTAACATAAATTATTTCATCATTCACAATTGGTTTAGCCCAAATCCATCCATCTAATTTTAGATTTCTAAAAATTCCTAGGTTCTCATCTAATTGCATAGTAGATAAAGATTCACTCTTCTTCATTGCAAGTGAATCAATTTCCTTTTTCGCTAAACATCTTAATTCACCAGAAATATCTCCAAAACATATTTCCTCTCCCACATCCACTGGAGAAGAAACTATTGGAGATCCTAAATTAAACTCCATTAACAATCTATTGGGATCATTAAATGAATACTCTCTTTCTCCTGTAGATATTAAATCTTCATTATTTCTTAAATCTACAACTATTAAACTACCTGAAATTGTCCCAACTATTGCTAAATTCTCATGGATCAAGATTTTTCCATAAATCTTTCCTTTTATAGGCAGCTTCCATAATATCCGTTGAGATGTTCTGTTCTTCAATGATTTATCAGAATCTGATTCAATGTCTAGAGCATAAATATAACTGCCTATTCCATCTTTATCATCATTCTCAGATGTAGCAAAAACTAAAGTGTTGTCAGAATAAATATTCACTCCACCTACTACTGTAGAATCTAACCTGACTAAATCCTCAGACCAAATAGAGTTCCCTGAAATTATATCTATAGCAAAAATATTAGTTACACAATTTCTACTTTGACATTTTTTTCCCTGTCCATCGCCGTAAGAGGAACCAAAAAGAACTCCATCTTTAATAACCATGTCTCCATAAAATGCACCTAGTGAAACTTCTCCATTAGGATATTTCCAAAGGTTATCATGATAACCAGTATCTCTATTAAATCTATAAACATATCCATCTTGAGCAGAAATAAAAATATGATCATCTGAAGCAATAGGAGGAGTCCATCCTCCCATATGTTGCATTTCATTCATACATGCTAGAGGAAAACTCATTAAAAATATGAGAAATATCAATAATATAAATTTCTTCAAAATAATTTCTCTCACTATATCAAATTAGATAATGTCTTAGTCATATTTACCACATTAAAATCTAATCAAGTAATTAAATAAAATTCTATTAAACATAATCTATTCCCCCCTTAGCCCAAGGATTACATCTGATAATTCTGAGAATAGATAACCAGCTTCCTTTAAAAACTCCAAATTTTTGAATTGCCTCAATCGCGTATTCTGAGCAAGTAGGCTGATATTTACAAATACTTGGAAGATACGGAGAAATGCCTCGTTTGTAAAACTTTATTAGACCAATAATCAAAAATTTCAAGTTTTTCCTTCATTCGTTAGGAATCCATTTAATAAATACGTTAATTCCTCTCTTAAGTGTCTAAAGCCCACATTAACAGCATCTTTTCTTAAATACACTATTAGAGATAATCCTGTAAATTCCTTTGTTGTTTCAATTTCAGTTAAAATATTTCTTATTCTTCTTTTAATTCTATTTCTTTTTACTGCATTACCTAAATTTTTTCCTACAGAAATACCAAATACAGATTCTATATCAGAGTTTGATCTTATAACAGATAATACCATGAGTCTCCCATGATACTTTGCTCCTGTTAACCAAACATCTCTAAATTGTTTCTGGCATTTAATAGATCTAAAATTCAAATATCTGAAAATTATATTTTGTCACTATCTATTGGTAGATACAGTAAGTTGACTACGACCTTTGAGTCTTCTGCGTTTCAGAACGTCTCTTCCGGCTCTAGTCCTCATTCTTGTACGAAACCCATGTACACGTGCTCTTTTACGTTTTTTAGGCTGATATGTTCTTTTCGTCATAATTAATAATTAAACCTCTAGAAACTGAGATTCTACGAGTTATGAAAATATTATGTCAAGAAAATATTAATAATTTGACTCAGTATACTAATAATCAATAATATACTTGTTGTAAAAAAAATTCTCCTTTTTTAATATCTGAAAAATAATAACTAGGATTCATAATGACAAAATCTAAAACTAAAACTACTACAAAATCTAAAACCAAAACTACTGAACCTATAAAAATTGACCCTGACTCAGAAAAAATATATGAAGCTGTAAAAGTTTACATAAAAACAATCCCTAATTCTGAAAGAATGAAAGCTAGATATGAATTATATCAATTTGCAAAACATATAGGACTTGAAAGAAAAATAAATACTTTAACACCTCCTGAAATTGGAGACTATGGAGATCTTCTTTCTTCTAGAGTTGCAGTTTCTGATACTTATGATCGAATGGATACAGTAAAGAAATTTCTTCTTTTCCTTACTGAAAACGAATTGGTTGATGACAATCTAAACCTAGCTTCTCATATGAGAACAAGAAGATCTTACAGATCTAGAAATAGTAAAACTATAACTAATTTAAGACTTCCAAATCAACCTACTCTAACTAAATCGAGACATCTAGCATTAACAAAGAGATTAAATATCTTGTTTAAAGAGCGGAATAGGCTTGCTGAAACAATTCAAATAGCAGCTCAAGATAAAGATGTTAGAGAAAATGCTCCTTTGGAAGCAGCTAGAGAAGCTCAAGGAATAAATACAGCTAAAATCAATGAAATAGAATCAATGCTTAGAGGAGCTGTAATAATACCAGATGAAAAGGGAAAGATTAAAAAAGGAACAATTGCTTTAGGAAGTAATGTAACTGTTGAAAATCAGAATAATAAATTAAAGACTAAATATAAAATCGTAGATCCTAGTGAATCAGATCCTCTATCTAGCAAAATTTCATCAGAATCTCCTCTCTCAAAATCAATGATGGGGAAAACACAAGAAGAAACTGTAAAAGTAAAAACTCCCAATGGAATAACAATAGAGTATAAGATTCTAAAAGTTGTTTAATGAGCGAATCAATATTAACTTGGGTAATATTTAACATATTCATCGTCGTAGTATTACTTTTTGACATTTTATGGTCTAGAGGAAAAGTATATAAATTCAAATCTGCACTGTATTGGAGTTTATCCTGGATCACATTGTCTATGTTTGTAGCTTTATGGTTTTTCTTGGAAGATGGATCATTACTACAAAATAACGAACGTGGAATATTGTTTTTAGCAGCATATATTACTGAGAAAGCATTATGTTTTGACAACCTATTTGTTTTTATTATCATATTCCAGTTCTTTAAAATTCCTGCGAATTTACAATCTCTAGCATTAACTTTTGGAATAATTGGAGCCTTAGTGGCTAGAACAATATTCATAGCTATTGGATCAATTGTATTGAGTACGTTTAGCTGGGTAATGTTAATAATGGGCATTTTCCTAATTTATACGGGAATTAAGATTTCACTTGCAAAAGAAGAAAATATAAAACCTGAAAAAAATTTCCTACTCAAATTTTCAAAAAAATTCATGAATATTACTGATGAATTTCATGGAAGCAGATTCATTATAAAAAACAAGAAAGGAATTATTACATTTACTCCTATGTTTTTAGTGATTCTTGTAATAGCAAGCACAGATATCATTTTTGCCATTGACTCTATTCCTACAGTATTTGGGATAACTCAGGATCTATTTATTGTTTGGAGTTCCAATATGATGGCTGTAGTGGGAATGAGACCCTTATACTTTTTAATACAAGAAGTAAAAAATCAGTTCAGATTCTTAAAATATGGACTAGGAATAATTTTAGTCATTATTGGTTTAAAAATGGCTTTCGAGTATATTCTGGATTATCACATTAACATCTATTTTTCATTAAGTGCTATAGTGGTTGTAATAACTGGAAGTATTTTATTATCAAGTCTATTACCAGAAAAAAATGGTTCAAATCCCATCAAAAATTAATAAATTTTCAGTATTGGATCCTTCTTTAAAGTCTTTATTAAGAAAATCAATAGAAGGAGACATTAGGTTTGATAAAATCACTAGGGAAATTTATTCTACTGATGCTTCAATATACAAAATCATGCCAATATGTGTGGTGATCCCAAAAACTAAAGAAGATATAAAATCTGTAATAGAAATTGCTTCGGAAAACAAAATACCAGTCTTACCAAGAGGAGGAGGTTCTAGCTTATCAGGTCAAACTGTGAACGAAGCTATAGTAATAGATTTTTCAAAACACATAAACAATATAAAAGAAATTGATAAATCAACTCAAAAAGCAATTGTTGAACCTGGTATAACAATAGATCAATTAAACTACCAATTAAAAACCCATAATCTATTTTTTACACCTGATCCAAGTACTACTAACAGAGCTACAGTAGGAGGAGTGATCGGAAACAACTCTTGTGGGGCTCATTCAATTATTTATGGGAAAACAATTGATCATACTCTTAAATTGAAAACTATTTTGTCAGATGGAACATATTGCATTTTCGAACCTATAAAACACTCTGAAATTCATAAAAAAATAAATTCTGATTCTCTTGAATCTAAAATATACTCTAAGTCACTAAGTTTGCATAAAAAATATATAGATGAAATAAAATTAAAATTCCCTGATTTATTACGTAGAGTTGGAGGATATAATCTTGATGCAGTATCTTCTGAAAATCATTTCGATATAACAAAATTAATTGTTGGTTCAGAAGGAACTCTTGCCACTACCCTAGAAGCTGAAATAAATCTGGAAAAAATCCCAAAACACAAAGGATTACTAGTATTAGAATTTGACGATCTTATCAAATCTATGGAAGCAACTACATTAACCCTTGAGTCCAATCCTTCATCTGTAGAGCACATAGGCCAACTAATCCTAAATGAAGCAAGAAAATCAGCTGGATTTTCAAGCGGAACTAACTTTTTGTCAGGAAATCCAAATGATTTGTTAGTTATAGAGTCTGATGGTGATTCCATAAAAGAAGTAGAATCAAAATTGAAAATCCTTCAACAAAAAATCACAAAATCAAAATTATCTTATGCATCTACAATTTTACTTAATCCAAAAGATCAAAATAAAGTTTGGAATATTAGAAAAGCTGGATTAGGACTTTTAATGAAAGTTCCAGGAGAGGCAAAAGCTATACCTTTTGTAGAAGATACAGCTGTTTCTCCAGAAAAATTACCAGAATATGTGAAAAGGTTTGATGAAATTGTTCAAAACCATCACACAACTGCTGGTTATTATGGTCATGCTAGCGTCGGTTGCTTACATATAAGACCTCTAATTAATTTAAAAACTCATTCAGATATTGAAAAAATGCATTCAATAGCTCAAGATATTTCCAATCTTGTAATAGAATTCAAAGGTTCAATGAGTGGAGAACATGGTGATGGGATTGTAAGAGGAGCATGGACAAAAAAAATGTTTGGCAACAACGTATATCAAGCTTTTCAAGAACTCAAAAAAGCTTTTGATCCAGAAAACATTATGAATCCTGGAAAAATCATTGATACTCCTAAAATGACTTCAAATCTTAGATATGGAGGAGATTACAGAACCTATCCTTTAAAAACAAAGCTGTCATTCGAAGAAGAAGGAGGATTTGCATCCGCTATAGAGATGTGTAATGGACAAGGTGCATGTAGAAAAATAAAAGACGGTTCTATGTGTCCTTCATTTATGGCAACAAGAGAAGAAATAGATTCGACCAGAGGAAGAGCAAATGCATTAAGAGCAGCAATGTCAGGTAGTATTCCTTTATCTACTATTCATTCAAAGGAAATGTTCAAGGTTTTAGACTTATGTTTAGAATGCAAGGCCTGTAAAAAAGAATGTCCTTCTGGAGTAGACATGGCGAAAATCAAATATGAATTTCTACATCAGTATTATCAAAAAAATAGAATTCCTCTAAGGTCTAGATTAGTTGGCAATATTTCTACATTAAATAAATTAGGCTCTATATTCCCAAAATTATTCAACATAGTTATAAATTCTTATACTAATCGCTGGATTATGGATCAAATTTTTTCAATAGACAAAAGAAGAAAACTCCCTAACATAGTAAAAAGTTCTTTTGAAATAACTAGGAATACAAATGTCATTGATAATAACACTGTTATTTTTTTTCTAGATACTTTCACAAAATATAATCATCCTAATGTAGGTATTTCAGCATTGAAAATCCTAAAAAAAATGGGCTTAAAACCTATCATTATAGATATGAAATGTTGCGGAAGACCGATGATATCAAAAGGGCTACTTGATCAAGCAGAAAAAAATGCGAAAGATATTATTAAAAAACTATACCCACTTACTCAAAAAGGAATAAAAATAGTTGGAGTAGAACCAAGTTGCATCTCTGCTTTGAAAGAAGATTATCCATCTTTATTGAATAATTCTAAAGAAGTAATATCAGTTGCAGATAATTCTATGCTTCTTCAAGAATTCTTATTAGAGAAAAAAGAAAAATATCTTAATTACTTAAATCCAATTGATGGAAATATTGCTATTCAAATTCATTGTCATGAACGTGCTATGAAAAAATCAGATACTGCAACAAAAGTATTAAAATTGATCCCCGATTCAAAAGTAACTGAAATTCCTTCTGGATGTTGTGGAATGGCAGGATCATTCGGTTATGAGAAAGAACATTTTGGTATCTCGAAAAAAATTGCAGATGAACGCCTTCTACCATTTGTAAAAAATTTGAATTCAAATGATTATGTAGTAACTACCGGTGTTTCTTGCAGACATCAGATACTAGATTTTACTGATAGAACCCCTCTTCATTTTGCTGAAATTTTAGCATCATCAATAAAAGATTGACCGAAATAACTAAATATATAAAATTGAAAATATTATTATTAAATTTATAGGAGTCCAAAATGAAAAATAAAGAAGGAAAAGGTCCTCAAATATGGCTAGCTGGAGATCCTGATGATTTAAAATCTTGGCTTAAATACGGAACAGCAGGAATCGTTACAAACACCGTAGTTCAAAAAGAAATGACTGAAAAACATGGAACTCTAATTGAATTGACGAAAAAATATCTTGATATCACTGATAAACAAGTAGTAATAGAGATTGATGGACATTCCACTCAGGAATTATTAGACATAGGAGAAGTTTTTACTAGGATGTCTGATCAAATTATCCTGAAAATCCCTTGTACTATTCATGGCCTTGGTGCTTTCGAGGTTTTATCTAAAGAAAAAGTAGAAACTTTTTGTACTACAGTTTTTTCTCTAACCCAAGCAGTAGCAGTAGCACAAGCTGGAGCAGATCACATTCTACCCTTCTGTGAACCATTTAAAGAATTAAGTGTAGATCCTGGAAAATTAGTAAAAGAATGTTCTGATACTTTTAAAAATTGGAATAACAGACCTAAGATAACTGCAGCTCTTGTTAGATCAATAGATGTAGCATATTCTGCGATAATAAATGGGGCAGATGGGATAATAATTTTCTGGCCAATTTATAAAGAGCTTATGGAAAATCCTCTTACAAATCAGTGGAATAAACTCTTCCTAGATCAATGGAATGATATGTTAGATGCAGGAAATCTGAAAGGTTTACCAATAAAGTAATTTTACTTATTAAAAGACTTCCGAACTTTCCAGCTACCTAGAGCTCCCAAAGTAACACCAAACCATGTATAGGGGACTATAACTATTGCTATCACAATGTAAAACCAAGATATATTTAATGTAATGAGATCTATTTTTGATAAAAGAGCTAAAAGGCCTATGAAAAAGGCTGGAAGAGCCATTAAACCAGCAATAATTAAACCAAAATATACTATTTTTTCATCATCAGCTTCTGCTAATCCTCCACCTATAAATCCAGCAACAAATGGACTAAGAGGAATTGTAAAAAAATGTACGATTGGAATAGGGATAGATATGAGGATAATACAATATGCGACAACTATACCTTTTAACACTTGTTCTCCTTAAATAAAAAATATTTTCACTTAAAATAATAATTTAACTAAAATAAAAATCAAATGGTTAACAAAAATACTAATCCTGATTTTATTGTTGTTGGCTCTGGAGCTTCTGGAGCTGCAATATCCTGGCGTCTAGGAAAAGCTGGATTTAAAGTAATATGTTTAGAGCAAGGACCTCAGGTAAACCCTGAATCTTACCCTCACACAAAACAAGATTGGGAAATACAAGCTCAACATGAATGGCATTCCAACCCTAACAAAAGATCTTTAATAGAAGATTACCCAATAAATGACCAAAACAGTGAAATATCTCCATTAATGTTTAATGCAGTTGGAGGAAGTACTATTCATTGGACTGCCCATGCACCTAGATTCCATCCATCAGATTTTCGAGTTAAAACATTAGATGGAGTAGCAGATGATTGGCCTATAAATTATCAAGACTTAGAGCCTTTCTATGATTTGAATGATGAAATGATGGGCTGTTCAGGAATTAATGGAGATCCTGCAAATCCTATAAGAAAAAAAAGACCTATGCCCCCTATTCCTCTTGGAGAAGATGGGACTTTAATCGCCAAAGCTTTTGATAAATTAGGTTGGCACTGGTGGCCTTCAGATAATTATATAAATTCCACTACTTATAATGAAAGAAACTCATGTAATTTCTGTGGTGCTGTGCATCTGGGTTGTCCTAGAGAAGCAAAAGCAAGTACTGATATAACATATTGGCCTGAAGCAAAAAAATATGGGGTTAAATTACTTACTAATTCAAGAGTAACAAAAATAACAACATCAAATGATGGAAAAGCGTCAGGTGTAAATTATGTGGACTTGAAAAATAATGGAAAGGAAGCTCATATTTCAGGAAAAAACATTATCTTAGCGTGTAATGGAATTGGTACTCCTAGATTAATGTTACAATCTAAATCTGAAAATCACCCTCGAGGAATAGGAAACAGTAGCGGGCTACTTGGGAAAAATCTTATGTTCCATCCTTATACTATGCTCTTAGGGCTTTTACCAAAAAATATTGAAACATATAAAGGCCCATTAGGAAATTCTTTAATGTCTCAAGAATTCTATGAAACAGATGCAGTAAGAAATTTTGTTAGAGGTTATACATTTCAATTTAATAGAAGTTCTGGTCCTATAACCACTGCTATAGGATTAGGAGCCAAACCCATAGCTTGGGGAGAAAATCATCATCAAGAATTTAAAAATAGATTCGGAAAAGCTATAATGATGGCAACAATTATTGAAGATCTTCCCGAAGAACATAATTCAGTAGAAATAGATCCTAAATTAAAAGATTCTTCTGGACTCAATTCTCCGAAAATAAATTATTCCTTAAGTGATAACAGCAAAAAGATGATTCAACACGCAATAAAAACTGGTACTACTCTGTTTGAAACAGTTGGAGTTACAGAAATTCTTACAAGTCCAGTATTAAAATCAGCAGGATGGCACCTAATGGGAACTGCAAGAATGGGGAATGATCCTAAAAAATCTATCACTGATAAATGGGGAAGATGTCATGATGTAGAAAATTTATTTATCGTAGATGGGAGTTTATTTGTAACTTCTTCAGGAGTAAATCCTACTCCTACAATTCAAGCTTTAGCACTAAGAACAGGTGATTATATAGTAAAAAATTTCAGGACTCTAAAAAATGACAAATAAAGAGGGATTATTATCAGCAAAACATCCAACATTAATTAAGGTTATGGACTTACTTATTCCTGCTGTAGATAATCTTCCTGGAGCTGGTTCAATGGGATTAATAATTGAACTAGAAAAACTATGTAAAAAATACGAGATTGTTTATTTTTCAATTAAGAGAATAATAAATGCAATTGAATTAGATCCCATAAGTAGAGCAAATGGAAGCTTTCTGTTTATAGACGAAGAAAAACAAATTGAAATTCTTGAAACTATTGAGTTAAATTTATCTGAAGATTTTTCTATATTTCTTAACGGAATATATTCTATTTATTACATGGATAAAAATGTGAAAAAAAGAATTGATTGGAAATATAATAGCATTCAACCTAAAGGTTTCGAAATTAAGCCGTGGGATGAATCAATTCTAGATGAGATAAAGAAAAGAAAACCCTTTTGGAAAGACCCTGAAAATTAATTCTATTTCCAATTAAATGGAATATCTAATTCTCCACAAATCTGACTATACCAATCTACAACTTCTTTATGTAATGGGATTCCCTCTTTTCTCCTTAAATCTTCCTCTTCTCCTTCTTCTAGTCCTGAATATAAAACCCTTTCATGTCCCGGAGCTGGTTTAGTATCCATTAATCCCTGTAACATTTCATCCATATCATCTTTAAATTTTGATATTGAATTAAATCCATCGACTTTATAAGCTGCTACGAAATGACCTCTTCTATTAACAGATAATCCTGGAAATCCAGTAGCACCACTCAAAATTCCACCCAGAATATCAACCGCAACTGCTAAACCATAACCTTTATGTGATCCTAATTCTCTTGTACTTCCCAAAGGTAATTGGTTTCGAGTAACTCCTATTTTTAATTCAGCCTTAGAACCTCCTTTCATATCAGGGGAACCATCAGGGTTCGCTACCCAGCCTGCCAATATTGGTTTATTCATTCGTTCCAATAATCCGATTTTATTTCCAGCAATTGAAGTCATAGCTGCATCAAAAACAAATGGATATTTTTTATTAGTTGGAATAGCTATAGCAATAGGATTGGTTCCTAATTGTGGTTCTGCACCGAAGGTAGGAATCATTCCTTTGCCTCCTGCTGTCATGCACCATCCAATCATATCATGCGGAAGAGCCATCATAGCAAAGTATCCTGCTGCTCCTAAATGTCCAGAATTTTTTATCGCAACTGCTCCGATTCCGTATTTTTCTGCTTTTTCAATAGCTATATCCATTGAATGAGCAGCTGTCATCAAGCCTAAACCTCCATCACCATCAACTGTAGCTGTAGTGAATGATTCTCTAACTATTTTTAAATTAGGATTAGGATTAGATTTTCCTTCTTGATACATCTGCACATAAGTTCTAAGCATATTTGAAACACCGTGAGTTTCTATACCTCGCAAATCAGCATGTAATAAAACATCTGTGCACAAATCAGCATTTGATTCAGAGAGTCCAAATTTCAAAAAAATTTCTTTTGTTACTTGTCTCAAATTATTTTCATTTACGATAACCGAGTCTTCTTTTGAAATTTTAAAATAATCTAGCAATTTCTCTCCTGAATAGTAAAAATGACTATGTTTTACTAAAAATTATTAACCATTTTCGTGTGTATAAAATTTTATTTATTCTAGAATAAATTATTCCCCTTATCTCTTCCAACAATTATTGAAACTAAGACTATTTTGTACCTATAGACAACTATTCATGATAATCTTATTAATATCAAAACAATCCTAAAATCAAAGAAATGGATCACGAACTAATAAAATTTTCCAGCTTAACTTCAGCTATTATCATAGGATTAATCATAGGATTAAAGCATTCTACAGATGGTGATCATATTATTGCTATATCTACATTAGCAAAAGATTATAAAAATATATTCAAAAGCCTTTGGGTTGGAGTTTCCTGGGGGTTAGGTCATTCTACACCACTTATGATATTAGGAATTTTAATCCTGATTTCTAAACAAGCAATGATGGATTTATATAATTCAATTTCTGTATATTTTGAATTTGGAGTAGCAATCATGTTGGTGATTCTTGGTATTCAAGTATTCTGGAAAATATATAAAGGGGACTTTCATACTCATTCTCATGAACATGATGGATTAGATCACACTCATGTTCACGGATCTCATCAACATGAAAATGAAAATAATGATGAACATTTTCATAAAAAACACGGCTTTCTTCCTGAATTAATCCCGTTTTTTAGAGTAAAATCATATGTCATCGGTTTAATTCACGGATTAGCAGGAAGCGCAGCAATAATGTTGGCAATACTTCCTACAACACCTAATCTTTCTACAGGCATACTGTTTCTACTATTTTTTTCGGTAGGAACTATTATCTCAATGAGCATTATGACTATAATAATGTCAATTCCATTTGTCTTCACTGAATCTAACAAATTCACTAGTCCTATAATCTCAATTTTTGGAGCTTTAAGCATAGGACTTGGACTTGCTCTAGGCTCTGATATAGCTATGGGAACAAAATTTACTGAATTTCTATGGTATTAAATAATGATTCTAGCTTTCTCGCTAAAAAGATCATTTACAGAGAATTTCAAAATCAAGATCAAACTCAAATTGAGTCTTTAGTTTCTACTGGGTTACGAAATACTGCAATAAATCAAGATATATATATTAGAGAAAGAATAGAAAAATGGGCTTTAAAACATAATTTTAAAGAAATTATCTTAGGTACTTCTGAAATTCAAAAAGATGCAACAAGATTCTGGGTCGACTCAGGGTTTAAGCTTATAAAAAAATAAAAAATGAAGGGTACTCATTTCTTTGGCCTAAGCTTTAAAAAACAAATATACGTTTCCGAGTTTTAAAATATACTGCCTGATATTATATCCAAAATGTTTAATCTATCCTTTAAACTTTCATCAACACGTTATAATGTATCAAAATACACGTTTCAGTCATTAATGAATACACGTTAGTAAATAAAAAGAGGTAATGTGGAAAATTGGATTATTTTCTCATTTTTAAGTGGTTTAATTTTCGCTATCGTCAACACTATAGATAAATATAAAGTTTTTGACTCTATCAATCTATCTCATCCTGTTTTTTGCATTTTTGCAGGCTTTAGCAACTTAATTCTAGGACTATTATTTATTACCTTTTTTCCTATCCAAGATACTTCTTATACTAATATTTTATTGGGAATATCTACTGGAGTACTACAAGGATTCAGTATTGGGCTGATGTTTAAAGCTTTAAGTCAAAATGAAGTGACAAGGGTTGTTCCTATTTATCAAACTTATCCTATTTATGTGCTTATTATTGCTTTACTATTTTTAAATGAAATTCTTACATCTCTTCAAATAATATCTATATTTTTAATGTTAGCAGGTGGAATTCTTGCAACTATAGAATTTAAAAAGAAAATGAATTTTTCCAGTGGATTCATGATATTCATTCTTATTGTGGCATCTATATCAATGGCAGTCTCACATATTTTCATTAAAACATTAATTGAAGAATTTTCTACTCTTCAAATTTATGGATTAAGAGGAATAGGAGTATCCATTCCCTTAATTTTACCATTTTCATCTAAGTCTAATCTGAAAAAATTTTACATATTTTTAAAAGACTGGAGATCTAGCAGATTCATGTTCTTAGCTGAAACTGTGGGTGCTTGTATTGGTTTGATTTTAATTATTCTTGCTTTGGACTCAGGATCTGTATCTTTAGTTGCAGCTATATCATCAGGAACAAGACCTATATTTGTAGTAATCATAGGTTTGTTTCTATCATTAATTGGAAAAAAAATTAAAGAAGAATTCGACATATATAATGGATTAATAAAAATTTCATCTGCAGTTTTTGTTGGAATCGGGATTTTATTAGTAAGCATAAACATCTAATAAATAGAGAATAATGGAAAAATCTGAAATAAATATAAAACGAATATCTTCAAAATCATTAGTAAAAATCGAAGAACATCTAAATTTTGACCCTAATACTTTTTCTAAACATAAAGATCGTTTGGAAATGCAAATTTCTGGGACTTGTGATTATTTTATTATTTATTATAAATCAATCCCTGTAGGACATGCATTTATGAAATGGACTGGAATTG
This sequence comes from uncultured Dehalococcoidales bacterium, assembly GCA_964434385.1. GTDB lineage: Bacteria > Chloroflexota > Dehalococcoidia > Lucifugimonadales > Lucifugimonadaceae. The sequence continues at coordinate 108,815 of CAYSUW010000003.1, forward strand.
AAAAAACTATAATCCCTCAAAAGCCTGAGAAATGCCCTGATCTTGAGGATTTATTCGTAATCCCAAAACTCAGATCTCAAGGCTTAGGCTCTCTGATGATTGAATATTGTATAAAGTTAGCTAGGGAGAAGGGGTTTAAAAAAATTGGGTTGGGGGTAGCTATAGAAAATGTAAAAGCACAAAAGCTATATGAATCATTCAATTTCGTTGATTCTGGAATTCTACCTTATAAAGAAATTTGGTATGGTAAAAATAAAAATGGAGTTAAAACTGGACCATTCACTAGTCTAAATAAATATTTAATATTAAATATTTAGAATCTGGTTTTTTCCTCCTATTACTGTATTATTTTAAGAATGATAAATTATATTCTTGATGCCATGAAAATAAAAAGTATCGAAGTTGTTAAAACACCTGAACTAGCTTACCCAAGTGAAGCAAAATTACAAAAGTTTAATGCCGAAATGAAAAATGCATGGCATAGTTCTGGACCAGTAGCAAATCCAATGACTAGATATTCCAGATATTCAGCGTATAGACCTTCATGGATGCCTAAATGGGAAAATTTTGGTTGTGTAGTTACTGCTGAAGACGGAACTCAAGGATTTGCGGTTGGAAATCATGGAAAACCCGTAGCCACAATAATATCTGAATACTTGGCACCATTGTTGATTGGTGAAAACTGTATGGCAATAGAAAAAATTTATGACATGATGGTCAGAATGGGATCTCCTTATGGTACTACTGGACTACATTCCTATGCAGTCAGTGCTATCGATCTTGCTCTTTGGGATTTAAAAGGTAAAATTCTTAATCTTCCAGTTTATGAATTATTAGGTGGACCCGCACATGATGATTTATTTTGTTATTCTACCGGGGGGGACACAGAGTGGTATATGAATTTAGGCTTCAAAGCAACAAAACTTCCTTCTAAATATGGTCCTGCTGATGGATTAGATGGATTAAAAAAGAATGTCGATTTTATTTCTAGTAACAGAGAATTAGTTGGAGATCAAGTTGAATTAATGCTTGATTGTTGGATGTCTCTTGATATAGAACATGCAGTGAGATTAGCAGAAGAGCTTCGTCCAATTAAATTAAAATGGATAGAAGAAATACTACCTTCAGAGGATTTTGATGCTCATGGTGAGTTAAGGAGTCGGATACCTTGGCAAACTTTAGCTACAGGAGAACATTGGTACTCCACTGTACCTTTTCAACATGCAGCCTCTAAACATCTTATAGATATTATGCAACCAGATATAAACTGGGTAGGAGGAATGACTCCAATAGTAAAAATATGTGCAATAGCTGAAGCTGCAAATATTTCAGTGATTCCACATGGTGGAGGAAATACTGTTTATGGACAACATGCCTGTTATGCTATGCCAGCAATACCATGGACAGAATGTTTCATAGCAAGTCCTCCAGGAATTCCTATAGAAGATGCTCCAAGACTACCTGGACAAGCATTCCCGAAAAATGGAAAAATGATCCCTACAGATGGTCCTGGGTTTGGGCTCGACATTGATATTTCAAAACTTGAAATTCTGTCTTAAATATAATAAATCTTCAATACTTTTTTGGATCTGATTTTCAATTTTTCGTATTATGATCTTATGAAAAAAATATTTATAATTACTCTAATTATTTTGCTAATAGCCTGTAATTCAAGCTCAGAAAAATTATCCAACAAGATATATAGTCTTGAAGATTTCCCTAAAATAGGCTGGAAAAAGAAAAAATCTTTCAAAACTGAATTTCCAGAATCTACAGATGCATTTTGGGGTTATATGAAAGGTCATGAGATAGGTATCATAATTTACCCTGACTTTGAAACAGCATCAAATTTAGGAATTAATGCGGCAGAAAGTCAAATTGAAGTTGTAGATGGTAAAAAAACATTAAATGTTGAAAGATTCATTTGTAGAGGGAATACAGGTAGTATCGAATCTCCATCATGTCCTAATCCAATGCCAACTTATTCTGAATATGTAATAAAAAATAATACTGTTATATTATGTGAGGTCGTAAAATCCTCTATGAAAGGATCTAAAATTAAAGCAGATTCTGAGTCATTCTGTGAAAATATCGTAAAAATATTAGATCAACAAACTGAATAAAAAATATTCATTAATAAAATAATGCGGAATATACCAATGAAAATATATCTGATTTGGGTACTTATAATTATTTTAATACTTGGTTGTGATAAATCGAGTGAAAATATCCAAATTTTATCAAAAATCACTTCAGTAGATAAAAATTTCTCACTTGAAGATTTCAAAAATATAGGATTTAAAAAAAGTAAAGACTACAACGTAAAAGAACTTCCTAAAGCAACTGCAGTTTATTATGGATTTATAAAAAATAATGAAGGAGAACCAGAAGATTATGAAATAAGATTCTATAAAAATCATAATGACGCTATCAACTATGGAGAAAAATATGTTGCCAATGCTACAGGCGAAGAAGCATGTATTGAAAAAGATTGTGCTTTGTGGAAAGAAGACTTAAAGCACAGACAGAAAATTTCTGAACCATTCCTACATATGTCTGGAAGCGCTGGAAACGGAATTCCTATAGCTAAATATTTAAATTATGTAATATATGGAAATTTTATTCTAATGTGCCCTGGTTATGATCAAGAAGGCGCACTTTTAAAATGTTCTGCTATCGTAGATAAATTAAATTCAAATTAAGGTTTTTGCTAATATAACCCAATGATAGAAAAGTTAAATAAATATCTAGATGGTAAGAGAAAATATCTATTAGTAACACTTAATGTGGCTCTACTAATATTTGTTATATTAAGAATTTTCGATTTTGTTCAGTATCAGCCCTCCACGTGGATATGTTGAGAGGGATTGCGCACTTTCAAACGTAGGAACCTGCCATTAATCTAAATTTCATCTTTTTGATCTTTTCTCAACCTCTCATATATAGCGTTTTCAAATTGATGGATATCATATTTAACATCAAAATTAGGTAATAAATCAGAATTAACAATCTCATTAATATTATCTTCAGATTTTAAAAAGAAATTATCAGATAATCTATCAGAATAGGTATGTTCATCTAGAAATATCTCTTGGTCAGTTTTTGCCCTATATTCACCAAATCCTTGATTCGACAATTTATCAGAATCTTGTTCTACTCCTATAAGTTCATATCGAGAGCCACTTATAACACTAAAAATAGCACTAGGAACATTCTCGTAACAAAGTAGCTCTAATAAATCTTTACTGGAACATCTCCGTTTCATTTTCTTGCCACGTTTAGTTTTGCCATATCTATAGCATTGAGCTTTATCATAATCTTCTAAAGCTTTCATAAAAGATGTAGATGAGGTTATTGATTTACTAATTTCATTTCTTTCCACATTAAAAATTTTCGCTACCATAGCAAGTTTTTCATATTGATCAGTAATTAAAATATTAGGTCGAATATCCGTAGGATCTTTTTGCCAATATTCCTCATGAGTAGAACGCAATAATAATAATTGCTTCTGTAATTTAGTCCACTTATCCCAATCAGGATAAGCACTAATTATTCTCTGACGTAAATTATTAATACTCATTCAAAGTCCTTAATGAAGAGGAAAAAGAAACCTTCTGAAGAGTTATAAAAGAGTGTGTAGAGTTATAATTAAATTTAAACTTTTTTTATATATCTTAAAAGTACTTGATGGCATATCAAGCTTATAATTCAAAAAAAGTCAAAAAACAGATAAGAGCCCAAAGCTTTTAATTTTTTTTCAAGAATCTTTAAAGATTCCAATGTAAATTGACCCTGACGGGACTCTAAAGAGCATCTTTTAAGTGATTCATCCCAAATATACACAGGTATTACCTGATCACATTCTTGTAAAGACCTAAAAAGATTAGAATTATCATCTAATCTTTGATCATTAGTTATCCACCATATTCCTGTTTTCATTTGATACCAAAATTAAATTTATATTAATAATGGTAATAACAAAATGTTAAAAATATATCACAAGAATTATGACGATAAAAAATCAAATAAAATATAAGTCTAAATTAACCACCAGTTTCTAGAGGTAATTCTTGATTATTACCCCATTCTATCCAAGAACCATCATAAACTTTTACGTTGTCATATCCAAGCAAATCGTGAAGCACAAAGTAAGTATGTGCTGCTCTAACTGCTGTTTGACACAATGTATAAATAGTTTTGCCTTCTGTAAGCCCCGCTTCATCATAGATAGACTGAAGCTGAGATGCCTCTATGAATTCATGATTATCATTATTGGATTTTACCCATTCAAGATGAACAGACTCAGGAATATGACCTCCTCTATCAGCTCTAGCATCTTTTCCAGAATATTCTTCAGCAGTTCTTGTATCACAAACTAATTTAGAAGGATCTCCTACAGAAGCTAAAACTTCTTCCCAACCAGCTATTATAGATGTGTTAGGCGATCCACTAAATTTATACGATGATGTTTTAACAGTAGGTGTTGTTGTTGAAATTTCTCGTCCTTCAGCAGACCATTTTGTCCAAACTCCATCTAAAAGTATTGTGTTTTTATGCCCATATACATCCAATGCCCACAATCCTCTCGTAGCCCATAAATTCTTGATTCCATCGTATATCAGAATTGTAGAATCAGGTTTAGCCCCTATAGTACTTAAATGTTTTGCAATATGATCTGCACTAGGAAGCATTCCCTTTACACCATTTATCTCTTGTTGGAATACTTGGCCTGGAGTTAAATGAACAGCCCCAGGTATATGTCCTTCATCATATTGTTCTTTCTTTCTTACATCTATTATGACTAAATTCTCATCATTTATATTATCAGCAAGCCATTCTGTACTAACCAACCTAGATGAGTCTTCATATCCTCTACTTTCGATATTCGACAAAGTTTCATCTACTGATGAACACCCTAAAATTGAAAATATAAAAGTAAAAATAATTAATAATTTTAGTGAATTTTTTATGTATTTTAATAACATTTGATCCTCTTTTTTTCTATATAAAAATGTTTAAGTAATTGTTTAAAATTCAACTACATAAATAAGAAGCAAAATATATTGTTGAAAAGTCAGTCATTATCCCTCAATTGTTTCTTTAATTGTATTTTCCATTCTCCATTTTTTATTTCTTCAATCTGGCAATCATAACCTCTCTTTAAAGCCTGAGGAGGAATAGTTGAAAGAGCTGGAGAATGATCTGTAATAATCTCTAATTCTTCAATTCCAGGACTATTTTCATCTAGCTCTTTATTAGTCAACATCATAGGATAAGGACAAATTTCTCCTTTAAGATCTAATTGCTGAATCTTTTTAGCTTGTGCCATTATTTTCACCTTCTTTATCGTTAGGGGTTAATATGATAGTCCAATTATTTTCATAACCAGAAAGTTGACATTTCAACTTATATTTAAGTGCTTCAAGAGGAATTAATTTTATTAAAACTTCTTGGTCAGTGATAAAAATTGTTTCATCAGTGATATTAGGTATCTTAGATATTAATTTATTAACTTGATCACTCGAGGTATTTCCTTTTAAATCATAAATTCTTTTTGTAGTCATTACTTAAACCTCTACTTATATCTTCTTAATTACTTGAACTCCGAAAAATGCGCCAACAGCCAATGAGCCTCCAAAGACCCATCCACTAAGACTCAAAGAAGGAATTGAAGAGAAAAATGAACCAACAGTACAACCAATAGCCAATCCAGCTGCGTATCCCATCATAATTCCTCCAATAATTGACTGAATATATCTTTTGATCTCTTTGGGGAATCTAATTTTAAATTCTTTTGAAAGAAGAGCAGCAGTAAATGATCCTGGGATCACTCCTATTGTCATTGCTGATGAAATAGTGATAATACCAGAATTTTCAGAAGCATTTGCCACACATCCACTTAAACTTTCTAATCCTTTATGAACAGGAACAGATATATCTACTAGTTTCATTAATCCATTGCTCCATCTGAACACTTCTCCAGTAACTCCAAATGGATGAGAAACCATGAACATAAACATACTAGTAATACCAAGAACTGATGCTCCAACATAGATAGGCCATTCTCTTGAAAAGAATTTATTAAATATATCCTTAGTTCTATCTCTAAAAGAAATTAGCTGAGAGTCACTTTTTTGAATAGAAAAATTAACCTGACCAGATTTAGTCTCTGTAAAAATACAACCTAACAATACTATAAGTAACAATAATGAAGTGATAACAATACTGCCGCTATAACCAATTCCATTAATAGCAGGCAACCAAATAGTTTCTTCAGAACTTATTAAATTATCCCACCACCAATTCCAAGTCAGAGATAGAAGCCCAAGCCCTATGACTACTCCAACTATGGTTACAAAAGAAGCTACATATCCTTCTCCTATTCTATAGAGAGATCCAGAAACACATCCTCCTGCAATTACCATTCCTATCCCAAACAATACTCCTCCAATAATTGTAGATAATCCTGTTTTTAATATATGTGCATCAGATGGAATAGAACCCAATCCAGGATTAGGAATAATCCAATGCATCACAAAACTGAACGCTATCGTAGAAATAAACAAGCCCAAAAGAATGCCTTTTAAGTTTTGAGCACTACCAAATAAGAATATATCTCTAAAAGCAGACGCGAAACATAGTCGACTTTTTTGAAGAGTAAAACCAGCAAATATTGAGAGTACCCAAATTATTCCAACAACTCCTTTAGACTGTGTAAGCAAATAACCAATCAAAATAGAAATAAACAATGAAACAATCCCTAGAACTATTTGCCAGTCCCATGATTGATTAGTTGATATTTGTTTTTGGCTTAAAATTTTTGACATAAAAAAAACCCCTTTCTTTAGGGGTTTTACCTTGCTTATTTTAACATTAAAATTTTTAATGAATAAACATACGTGCGGTTATCCCCCTATTTAAGGAAGTACAACAGCAACATATACAATTTTGTTGATTATTAATCATAATAATTTGGATTTTTCAAATTTTACTTAATCAATAATATATAAAAAAAAATTATTTACAAGTATTTTTATAACACAAAAAACTAAAGTTGAATAAATACGATTTTATGTTAGTATTTCCGAAAGTGTTGATTTGAAAGTCAGCTTGCGGGCACTTAAAATTCTGCTAAAGAGGCAAATTTACTACGTGTCCGTATATCATTAAGATATGCGGATTTTTATTTGACACTTTTACATATAAACAATATGAAAAATAAAAATGTCAAAAGTAAAATCATTAAAATGCAGAGAATGCCCCGAAGAATATGAGATATCTCCAAAGTATGTTTGTGATATGTGCTTTGGTCCACTGGAAATTTCTTATGATTGGAAAGAAATAAAAAAATCTGTAAATAAAGATTCTATTACAAATGGTCCAAAATCAATCTGGAGATACAAATCATTATTACCTATAGATGGAAATGATGTGATAGATATAGGAACTGGATTCACTCCTTTGATTTCTGCAGACAATTTATCGAATTTATTAGGTCTTAAAAAAATATGGATCAAAAATGATTCAGTAAATCCAACTTATTCTTTTAAAGACAGAGTAGTTTCTGTAGCATCGACAAAAGCTAAAGAGTTTAATTTTGACACATTTGCATGTGCTTCTACAGGTAATCTAGCTGGATCTGTAGCAGCACATGGTGCTAAAGCAGGTTTTAGAACTTTAGTTTTCATACCAAGCAATTTAGAGAATGAAAAAATTATAGCAGCTTCTATTTATGGACCTGAAGTAGTAGCAATCAAAGGGAATTATGATGATGTCAATCGCTTATGCACAGAGTTAGCTGAAACCAAACCATGGGCATTCGTTAATATTAACTTAAGACCTTTTTATTCAGAAGGAAGTAAAACAGTAGGATTTGAAATTGCAGAACAATTAGGATGGAAAACGCCTGATCATATAATCGCTCCTGCAGCATCAGGATCACTTTTTATAAAAGTTTGGAAAGGATTTAATGAATTTTTTAAAATTGGTCTAATAGAAAACCCTCAAAATACACGAATGCATATTGCTCAACCTGAAGGTTGTTCACCAATAGCGACATCTTTTAATGAAGGTAAGACTCACCCTCTACCAGTGATACCTAAAACCATAGCCAAATCTTTGGCAATAGGTAATCCTGCTGATGGCTATTATGCCATTAAATTAGCTAAGGAAACTCAAGGTTCTGCTCATGCAGTTTCAGATGATGAAATAGTAAAAGGAATCAGTTTATTAGCAAGAACAGAAGGAATATTTACTGAAACTGCAGGGGGTGTAGTTATAGCTACTTTAGTTAAAATGGTGAAGCAAGGGCTAATTTCTAAAGATGAAGAAGTCGTCGTATTAATTACAGGTAATGGTTTAAAAACACAAGAAGTAGTTTCTTCTCTAAGTGCACCAACTGAAATTAACCCAACTATAAAATCATTTGAAGATACTTTCCCTAATTATTAATATATATATTTATGGGACTATCAAAACAATTAAAATTTACTTTTAGAGGAAAATCTATTCAAAGACCTTTGATTTATGAAGTTGGTCACAAATTTAATGTAACTACTAACATAAGAAAAGCAGATGTGGAATCAGATGGAGGATGGGTAATACTAGAATTAACAGGTAGTAAAGAAGAAATAAATAAAGCTCTTGATTGGTTAAAAGAAGAAGGAGTAAGAGTTGATAATGTTGCCGGCGACATAGTAGCTGGTTAAGACAAGGAGAGTAAAATGCCTATTATAGTTAATGTTCCTGCACCATTAAGAAATTTAACAAATGGAGAACATAAAATTAATGCAAATGGTTCAAATATAGGAGAAATCATAAATTTTATGGAATCAAACTATGAAGGAGTAAAGAAAAGAATTTGTGATGATGAAGGAAATGTAAGGCCTTTTGTAAACATATATTTAAATGGTGAAGATATCAGGCATCTATCAAATATCTTAACGAAAGTTAAAGTAGGAGATGAAATCAGCATTGTTCCAGCTGTAGCAGGAGGAAATTGAATTGAATGCTCTGAACATTTATTTAGAAGATAAAAGAAAATATCTTCTAGTAACGTTAAATGTCTTTTTGAGTATCTTCATAATTTTAGAAGTAATGATCTGGAATGATATTAATTCCCTAATGACCCCAGAAGAGTATGAACAAGCAAGACAAGATTGGTGTAACAAATCACAACAAACTTCAACTTGCAGATAAATTGTAGCAATAAATTTATTGCTACAATATAAATATGAAGAAATTGAAATATATTGGATGTATTATTCTTTTTTCATTATTTCTGATTTCTTGTAATTCAAAAACTGAGTTTCAAAAATTATTTGATGATGAATTATATGCAAAAGCCTTTCTATCATCTCTTAATCTAAAAACTGTTTCTTCTAACTCTTTCAAAGACGATAAACTTACTAGATATACTTTGATTAATCATCTAAAAGGAGATACGGAAAAATTAACAACTATCAGAAAAGAAAACGGGATTTCAGTAGAAAAAACAACTATATTCAATAAAGAATTAGAATTTATGTCTGGAAGTTTTTCTTCTTTTATATCTTCTAGTCAACAAGAATGTTATTACACGATGGATAATCAATATCCAAACAAAAAAATAGAAAATCATGACTCATGCGACTTAATAATGGAGAATATCAAATCATATCTAGGTGATAGACAATTAAGAATAT